>NZ_DATMRX010000288.1:0-12052 GCF_035565855.1 Pseudorhodoplanes sp. | reverse complement strand
CAAACCGGCCGCGGCGGCGCAACAGATGCGGCGGCCTTATCCCGCAGGCAAAGGCATGCTTGACGAAATGCGCGCAGGAGTCCGGCAGCTCGCGCAGGGTGGCGTACATCGTCAGCCCGCCGAGACAATGGCCGAAGAAGGCCGAGGGCCGGTCGAGCCATCCGGTCAGTTCGGGCATCAGGCGCTCGACGAATGTATCGATATCTTCGACAGCCGGCTCGTTGATGCGCGTGCCGCGCCCCGGCGGTTCGATCGCAACGATCTCAAGCGCGTCATGGGCGAGTTGCGGCCAGCCGCGGAACGATGCGACCCCGCCGCCGGCATAGGGGAAGCAGAACAGGCGCGCCCTGGCGCTGGGATTGGGCTTCGGCGCGATCAGCCATTGTCCGCCGTTGCGCGAGGCGGTCCTGACAGCAGGTGCCGGCTGCTCGAGCCACGCGATCGGACCGCCGCCATTGGTATGCCCGGCGCCGTTCTGACTGCGCGGATCGCGAGCCGCCCCGTTCCCCGAAGTGGCGTGATGCGAGCCGTTGGCCGCGCCGGATCGGAGCTCGCGACCTTCGGCGGACACGTCCGGCCCAAGCCTGATGTTCAATCCTCTGCTGCCAGTCGTGCCGCTCACTTCGAACACCACGGCGGGCGGAGGCGCATCGCCATGCGCCGCGAGGCCGCCGGAATCATGCTGCTCGGCATGAAGTGAAGTGGCGGCGAATGGCAGCGGCATCTCGTGTCCGCTGCGCGCCATTGATGCGGCAACCGTCTCCGACAGCTCATTGAGCGATGGCCCGGCAATCAGATCGGCCACCGGCACCGGGAAGCCGAAGTCTTTTTCCAGACGGTTGGAGAGCGCGACCGAACGCAGCGAGTCGAGCCCGACCTCGTTCAGCTTGGTCTCCGGCTCAATGGGCTCTGCAAATCCGAGCTCTTCCATCACCCGGCGTTGCAGATGATCGAACACCATGGCGCGGCTGTTGTCCTGCGAAAGCACGGCGCCATGCGCGGCGCCATTTCCGTTCCCGGATCGCGGCCGGCCGTTCAATACTGGCGGAGGTGCAGCGAATACAGGGGCCATACGGTCAGCGGATTGAGGAGCTGTCGGTTCCAGCGGCGCAACTTCATCCTGCTTGCCATGGCCGTTGGCGGTGACACCCGATGGCGCCATCATGTCGATATGCGGCTCGAACACAGCGGCGAAGAGTTGGTCGATCGTCGGGCCGTTGATGATCTCCGCGACCGGGACCGGAATTCCGAATTCGCTCTCCAGGCTGTTCGACAGCGTGACCGACATCAGCGAATCCACGCCGAGGTCGTTCAGCGGCTGATCGAGCGCAACCGGCTCGGTGAAGCCAAGTTTCGTCGTGATGTGCTGCTGCAGCCTCGGCAGATGACGTTGCCGCGCACCCGCATCCACCGCAACGACACGCTGAGGTTCGACCACGCGCTGCGGCTCGGCCCTTCGCGGCGCCGGCTCCGACACAACGGCACTGATGTTGACCAGTTCGGACAGAAATGGCGGATTGCCGATCTTTCCGGAATAGGTTCGCCAGTCGGCCGCGGCCACCGCGATGTGATCAATGTCGCGATGCATCGCCTGGTCGAAGGCGCGCATCCCCGCATCCGGCGAGATGAAGGCATGGCCGAGCGATGACCACATCGCCTCTCCCCGCGCGCCGGATAAAGTGGCAAGGCCGCCGCCGGACCACGCACACCAGTTGATCGCCATCGCGGGCAGGCCTTGCGCGCGGCGATGGGCGACGAGGGCATCGAGGAAGGCGGCGCTGGCGGTGTAATTCGCCTGCCCCGCAGAGCCCAGCAGACTGAGCAATGACGAATTGACGATGAAGAAATCGAGCGCCAGCGCGCGCGTGTGCTGATGCAGCAGCCAGCTTCCGAACACTCTCGGCTCGAACAGCGGCGCGAACCGCTCCCAGCCGAGCTGCGCCAGGATACCGTCGTCCAGAACGCCGGCCGAATGAACGACGCCCCGCAGCGGCGGCAATTCATCGCTGATCCTGCGCATCAGTCGCGACACCTCGTCTTCGCGGCTGATGTCGCAGGCGACGACATAAAGCGTGGCGCCGGTCCGGCCCGCCTCGCTGGCGATCGCTTCGATCTTGTCGGCATTGGCGTGGCGCCCGGTCAGCACGATGTGCTTCGCGCCTTTGCCGATCAGCCATTGCGCCATGCCGCGGCCGAGCATGCCGAGACCGCCGGTGACAAGATAGCTGCAATCGGGACGCACGCGCGGCATCCGCTCCGGACTTGCCGCAAGCGGCTTGCGCACGAAGCGCGCGACGTGGCGTTCGCCGCGTGCCGACAGCGCGATTTGCGTCTCGCCATCGGGTTGAACGAGTTCGTTCATCAGCGCGTCGATATCCGGCCACCGGCCGTCCATTTGCAGATCGATCAATCCGCCCCAGATCGATGGATGTTCGAGCGCGATGGTCCGCCCCAAGCCCCAGAGCGGCGCTTGCACCGGATCGGCCGGCCGATCGGCATCGAGGCTCTGGCTGTCGGCCGTGACGAGCCACAGACGCGGCCGGCCGCCTGCAATCTGCCGACGTTCCGACAGCGCATGCAGGATCGCGAGCGCGCCGCGGCTCATCGTTTCGCTGGCATTGCGCAGCTTCTCGAGCGTGAGAGCCGAGACGGATGGCGCGTCCAGCGCCCAGAGATAGACAACGCCCTTGCAGGCCAGCGCTTCGGCAGACGAGACCTGCTCCAGCAGCGCGCGAAACGCCTGCGGATCGCGTTCGTTGACGGTCCAGGTCCGCGGCCCCTGCCGCACCAGCGCGTCACCGCGATAGACCAGATGGCAATGGTGGCCGGCCGCTTCCATCCGCGTCGCCAGCGCAGCGCCGATGCCCTTGACGTCGGCAAAGACGATGAAGCTTGCCGGCGCATCGCCTTGTCCAATGGCGGGCTTTGCCCGTTCGCGCTTGCGCCAAGCGACCTGATAGAATTCCGGGTCAGCCTCGCCCTGGGATGCGGTCACGGCATCGAGCCGCAGCCGCCGCACACCCAGCCCTTCAAGCGTCGCAACCGGCCGGCCGGCCGCATCATAGACGCCGATGTCGAGCAGCTGCGTCCCGTCATTGGCGACGCCGCGCAGCCTCGTATGCACAAAGGCCCGGGACGCGCCGTCCTGATGACAGCGATAGCCCTGAAGCGAGACCGGAAGGATCGAATGGCGGGCGCCGTCATCGCTAAGCGCAGCGGGCTGATCCATCACCAGCGGATAGGCATGCAGGCATGCGTCGAGGAAGGCCGGGTGCAGGATGTATCCGCCGCCGCTCATGCCCGCGGGCAACGCCACCTGCGTCAGCACCTCGTTGCGTCCGGCATAGACCTCGCGCACGCCACGGAAGCAGGGCCCATATTCCAGGCCGAGCGCGGCAAGGCGATCATACAGATCGGCAACCGGCACGGGATGCGGACAGCGCGCCCGCAATTCGTCAAGCGATGAAGCCGGGGCAACGGCGCCTGCTCCCTCACTCACCGTTCCGGTCATGTGGGTGCGCCAGTCGTCAGATCCTGCGGCCGCGCTTGCAATTTTGAAATGCGCGCGTCCGCTGCCGAGCGGATGCACCGATATCCGCACCGCACGATCCTTGCCGTCGGCAAACGCCATCGCTTCGTGATGCATCGCGCTTTCGATGCTCACCCGTTCCGCAGTGAAAAAGCGGCGTCCCGCCGCCAGCGCCGCTTCGAGTTCGACCGTGGTCGGCAGCACCACTACGCCGCTCACGCGATGATCGGAGAGATACGGCAGGTGCTGCACCCCGTATCGTGTTTCGAATGTCAGGCCGCCGGATGCGCCCGCGATCCGCTGCCCGAGCAGCGGATGATCGGGCGCGATGGGCGGTGTCGCTGCCGTCTGCGCGATCTGAGGACGCACATGCGCGGGTGGCGCGATGTCGAGCCAGTGCCGCTTGCGCTGGAACGGATAGGTCGGAAGCGACAGCCGCCGCCGCGGCGATCCGGCATGGATCGCCTCCCAATCCAGCTTGTGGCCGGCGAGATAGAGGCCGGCCAGCATGTCGGTCAGTGAATCGGCATCGGATTGCTTGCGCACCAGCATCGCGAGCCACTCGGCGGATTTGCCGGCCGCTTGCAGACACGCCTGCGCCATGGGCAGCAGCACCGGGTGCGGCCCAACTTCGAGATAGGTCGCGCAGCCAAGTTCCGACAGCGCGATCATGCCGTCGCCGAAGCGCACGGCTTCGCGCAGATGCCGCCGCCAATAGGTGCGGTCCGGCGCGTCGGACAGTCGCGCGCCGGTGAGATTGGAAATCAGCGGCAACACCGGCGCGCTGTGCGCGACATCCGCTGCCACCGCCTCGAGCTGATCGAGGATCGGTTCGGTGCGTGCGGAGTGGAAGCCGTTGGAGATGCGCAAATCGCGATAGTTCAGGGCGCGTTTGTCGAGTGCGGCGGTCAAGGCCTGCAAGGCCTCGCGATCACCCGACACGACGGTATTGAGCGGGCCGTTCATCGCCGCGATTTCGATGCCCGGAGCAACCGCCTCGATCAGCGGTCGCACCTCGCGCTCCGGCGCCATGATCGCGATCATCGCGCCGCCGGCCGGCAAGCCGTGCATCAGCGCGCCGCGCGCAATGGCGAGGCGCATGGCGTCGTCGATCGTCATCGCCTTCGCAACGCAGGCCGCCGCGATCTCTCCGAGGCTGTGCCCGATCACTGCATCGGGCACGATCCCAAAGGATTGCAGGAGTTCGGCGAGCGCGTATTCGACCGCCAGCAGCGCCGGCTGGGTATAGTCGGTGCGGTTGATCAGCGTCTCGTCGAGGCCGCGGGCGAAGATCACATCGAGAAGGTCGTGCGACAGATGCGGCCGAGCCAATGCGGCGCAACGGTCGAGCGCATCGCGGAACACGGTGTGGCTGCGGTAAAGCTGCGCCGCCATTCCGGCATATTGCGCGCCCTGCCCCGAAAACATGAAGGCGATCGGCGCCCGCTCGGCCGGCTTCGGCTTTGCGGCGGCGTTGCGCTGCGCCTCCAGCCAGGCGACGCACCGGCTCTTGAGCTCGTCCATCGAGCGGGCGGGCGCTGCGAACCTGTAGGCGAACTGGCTGCGGCTGACATTCGTCGTGTAACAGACATCGGCGATCGATGCGTCCGGATTGTCGTTCACCCATTGCAGCAATTGCGCAACGCGCGCGATCAGCGCATCCGCGCTCTTGGCTGACAGGGTCACGAGGCGGGGACCCTGCTCATCCACCACGTCTTCGGACACCGGCACCGGCGGCGCTTCCTCGAGAATGACGAAGACATTGGTGCCGCCGATGCCGAGGCTGTTCAGCCCGGCGCGGCGCGGCGTGTCCGCAGCCGCGAAATCGGAAAGCGCCGTATTCACGTAGAACGGCGAGCCCGCAAAATCGATCGCCGGGTTCGGCGTGTCAAAATTGATGCTCGGCGGAATCTGCTTGTGATGCAGCACGAGGGCGGTCTTGATCAGCCCGATGATGCCGGCCGCCTGCTCGGGATGTCCGATATTGGCCTTCACCGATCCGATCGCACAGAATTGCCGGCGTTCGGTATTCTTGCGGAACGCCATGCTCAGCGCTTCGATCTCGAGCGGATCGCCGACGATCGTTCCGGTCGAGTGGCATTCGAGATAGCCGACGCTGTCCGGATGAACCCCGCCGCGCGCAAGCGCATCCGCGACTGCTTGCGCCTGCTGGCCGAGGCTGGGCGCGGTGTAGCTCGTCTTCGACGATCCATCGTTGTTGGCGGCTGCGCCCTTGATCACCGCGTAGATGTGGTCGCGATCCCGCAAGGCGCGGTCGAGCGGCTTGAGCAGGACCGCGCCGACGCCGCTGCCGAAGATCGTCCCCTGCCCCACGGCGTCGAACGGACGGCAATGCCCGTCGAGCGAATGCAGGTTGCGCTTCTCCGCGAGATAGCCCTCGACCTGCGGCACCCGCACCACCGAGCCGCCGACCAGCATCATGTCGCATTCGTCGATGGAGAGCGTCTGGCAAGCCTGGTGAACGGCGACCAGCGACGACGAACATGCCGACTGGATGGTGAAGCTCGGGCCCGTGAGATTGAGCTTGAACGCAACGCGCGTGCTCAGGAAATCCTTGTCGTTGTTGATATGCGCGATGCTGGCGGTCTGGCCCGGCAGTTCCTCGTGCTGCAGCTTGGCGAGAAGATAGCTCGACACGACCCCGCCGGCGGCCGAAAGCACGCCGACCTTGCCGGGATAGACAGCCGGGTCGTAACCCGCATCCTCGAAGGCTTCCCAGCAGACTTCGAGAAACAGCCGCTGCTGCGGGTCCATCAGCGCCGCATCCTTGGGGGAGTAGCCGAAGAACGCGGCGTCGAAGGTCTCGACGTCGCGCAGCATCGGCGCGGCCTTCACGTAATTCGGATTGGCCAGCAGCGCAGGATCGACGCCTGCGGCGGCAAGTTCTGCGTCGGAGAAGAAGGTGATGGATTCGGTGCCCTCACACAGATTCTTCCAGAACTCGGCGGCCGATGCGGCCCCGGGAGCCCGGCACGACAAGCCGATGATGGCAATGCCTTGATGCTGCGGTGTGGTGACCATCGCGACGCAACCTCCAAGAAAGCTAGGATGCGCGTGTCTTTTTTCCGCTGGTTTGTTCTGCGTTTCTCATTCCATCGAGGATCGATATCAGTCCCTTGGTGACATCCTCCTGCGCCTTGACGAAGGAGATCGTTCCCGCGGCGACATTGTCGAGGACCGGCTTGAGCCGATTTTTCACCTCGTTTTCATCGATCCGGTCCCGCAATTTTCCTGCGGGATCCAGAAGCATCATCAGCGCATGCAGCTCGAACGCAATGAAATGTTCGATTGCGCGGACGATGTCGTCCTTGTCCTTTTCAAGTCCCGATCTGATGTTCGGTAGTATTGCCTGCTGGAAACGCAACACCGGTAACGCCAGCAGGATCAAGCCTTTCAACAAACCCGTTTCGCCGTTCTGCGAAGAAGACCCGTTCTTGCCTTCTGACATTGGAGCCATTCCTTCTGTGAAAGAAGCTCGCAGCGATGGTTCTTCGATTGAAAGAGTCGAAAAAGTCGTAAGGCAGCCTCATGCAATTCCAGCCGCAGACGGGAGAGAGCGGCCGGGCAAGGATAATCAATCCCAGGTTCCACGTCACCAGAATCGATATGAACCGCGGGCGGCGCGATGACTGTTTTTCGATCAGGCCTTCCGATGAGAATGCGATGCGCGGGCGCGGTGCACAGTGTCCCGATTACGGACAATAGCCGACGCGGTAATAGGGTAAGAGACGCTGCTCCTTGATCAGGTGGCTATAGACGTCCTCGTCCGGCGCACCCATCGCATCGTTGCTGCCGAGCGCAAGCACTTGCGACAGGCCGAGATAGGCGCGTCCCCTGCTGACATGCGTCGGATTATTGGAAAAATACGGATCGCAGCGCGGTGGGCTTGCCGGGGCGGTCTTGCCCGAAAGAATGACGGGCGCACTCTGTGCACCGGAGCCGTCCACCGCACGGATTTCATAATGATAGGTGGTATCGCGGGCGAGCGCAGTATCGGCGAAGCTCGCACCGCTCACCATGGTCGCGACGGGGACGAACGGGCCCCCGGCGCTCGTCGCGCGGGCAATGTTGAAGCCGGCCGCGGCGCTATTGGCTTGCCAGACGATCTCCAGCGCATTCGACGTCACATCGGCGACCGCTGCATTCTGAGGCGGGCCGAAGGACTGCGGCGGGCTGACCGGGACATTGCCTGACGTCAGGCGATCGATCATCGCTTTCACGGCAGCGATCTGATAGCCGGTCTTGCGCGCATAATCGCGGCTGCGCGGCAGATCGCTGTAGCCCCACCAGTCCCAGCATCCGGTCGGATTTCCCGGATTTCCCACGGAGCCAGGGATTGGCTGCACTTGCGGATAGAGCACGATGAAATTGTTGGTGTCGGCCCATCTGTTGTAGCCGCCGTGCTCCACCACCGCCGTGTTCACCTGCGGGTTGCCGGCATATTGCCGGCAACCGTGAAACACCACATGCACCCGGCATGCCTGCGCGGGCGAAGGCGCCGCGCAGGAAGACGGCACATAGACATAGCCGATCTCGGCAAGGCCGATTAATTGCGGCGACACGCCATCTGTGAATTCGCTTTGGTCGAAAGTCCGGATCTGGCCGGCGGGACTTGGACTGCGCGGATTGAGATGGCCGAAGATATGCCTGAGCAAGTCACCGGCCGCATCGTATCCGCAGTTGTTGATGTACTGATCGTTGTGGGCAAGGCAATCGCCGCCATAATCGTCGGTGATGAGAGCATGCGGCGCCCGGTTGTCGGTCTGGTAGAACAGGTTCCCCGCGGCGACATAATGCCGGTAATACGCGGCGACCTGATCCATTGCCGCGCGCAGCACGGTGCCGTCATTGTATCCGGAAAACAGCCAGATCTTCTGGCGCGGGAGATTTGACAGCGGGTCGATCGCCCCCGGCACGGCTGCGGCTTGGTCGGTGCGCGCGATCGAGAAGGCCGCGTCCCCGCCGCTCTCGCCATTCATGCAAAGCACAAGTCCGCGCGCCAGGCGCTGGTTCACATTCGGCAGCCGCGAATCCGCGCAGTCATAAGCAACGCCGGCGATCACCCCGACGCCGCGCATGATCGAGGAATGCGCGACATGCATCTGGATCGCCATCGCCCCGCCGGAGGAGACACCGGACACCGACGTCTCGCGGATATCGGCACTTAAGGCAGGAAGGCTGGGCGGCTTGGACTGCGCCTGCGCCCGCGCGAACAGGATGTTCGACCGATCGGTCAAATTCGCAGCGACAATCGCGATCACGCCGGAGATCAAGGCGAGTGCGATGAGCAGGGAAGACGACCGCTTCATGTATGGCCTGCCGTATGACGCCTCCCGCCGAAGCGTGTCCTCGATAAATTTCAATTGAGGCGGAATCGGATCGCCCCATGCTTGTCATGCCCCGCGCAAAAGCGGGGCATCCGGTAAACTCTTGACGCAGCGGCGCTTACTGGATCGCCCGCTTTCGCGCGCGATGACAGCTCAGTGCTGGCCGCTCGCCAAGGGGCATCCGCCCTCATTGAGCGGACGGAAGGCTTCGGCCGCCGGGATGGTCGCGCGCAGCTTGTAGTAATCCCAGCCGCCGCTGGACTCCTCCGGCCGTTTCACCTCGTACAGAAACATGTCGTGGATCTTGCGTCCGTCGATCCGGATCTTGCCTTTGCCGAACAGCGGATCGTCCGTCTCCATCTCCTTCATCTTTGCAACGACGGCCTTGCCGTCCGCATCGCTGTTCAGCGCCTCGACGGCTTTCAGATAATGCAGCACGGCCGCGTAAACCCCCGCCTGGATCATCGAGGGCATATTGCCTTTCGCCTGCGGCGCGAAGCGGCGGGCAAAATCGCGGCTGCCGTCGTTGCGATCCCAATAGAAGGCTTCGGTCAGCACGAGGCCCTGTGCCACCTTGAGCCCGAGAGCATGAATGTCGTTGATGAAGATGAGGAGGCCCGCGAGATTCTGCCCGCGCTGCGTCAGGCCGAACTCGGCAGCCTGCTTGATGGAATTGACGGTGTCGCCGCCGGCATTGGCAAGCCCGATGACCTTCGCCTTCGACGCCTGCGCTTGCAGCAGAAACGAAGAGAAGTCCGTACCCGGAAAGGGGTGGCGGACGCGGCCGACGACCTTTCCTCCATTCGCCTCGACCACCGCGGACGTATCGCGCTCGATGGCATGACCGAACGCGTAGTCCGCGGTGATGAAGAACCAGGTATCGCCGCCGGTCCGAACCATGGCTTTCGCGGTGCCGTTGGCGGTCGACCAGGTGTCATAGGTCCAGTGCACCGAATTCGGCGAACACTTGGCCCCTGTGAGATCGGAGGCCCCGGCCCCCGATATGAGAAAGACCTTGTTCTTTTCGCGAACGATCTCATTGACCGCAAGCGCAATGGAGGATGTCGGCACGTCGACGATGACATCCACCTTGTCGATGTCGATCCATCGCCGCGCGATGCCCGAACCGACATCGGGCTTGTTCTGATGATCCGCCGCCAGGATCTCGACCTTCATGCCCTTTGCGGCCGCGCCGAAATCCTCGACCGCCATCCGCGCCGCAACGACGGAGCCTTGGCCGGTGATGTCGGAATAAAGCCCCGACATGTCGTTCATGACGCCGATCCTGATTACGCCGTCGCTGTATTGCGCGTGCACCGGCGCGGCGCAAAAAGATGCCGCGAGGCAGGTAACGAAGACCAGCCGCATCATCGTCGTCCTTGGGCAGGGCGTGTTCATGTTCTGAAACGTTGTGGGCCGCTGCCGATCCGTACATATCACAAAAGAGCAATGTGATACAATCGGCGTCGCGTTTGCGCGCTTCCTTCAACAGCGCGTCAAACTTTATCGTGCAGCGCAAGTCCGCATCACCGTCCATTGGACGGTCCATTGGACGCGCGGCGCGTCGCGATCTCGTCAGGTCTCGCGTTCGCCCGACTGCGGAATCCGGAGTCTTTCACGTCACCATCACAGCGGCGATTGACCGTGTGCATTGCGGCGCGCTACGGGACAACAGCCGCAACAAAGCAACGCACCCGTGGCGAAGCAGAGCCGACCGAAAAAGCCCGCCAATACCGACCGCGTCGGCACGATCTATCGCGCGCTGCGGCGTGCGATCATCGAGCAGGCGCTGGAGCCCGGCGCAAAGCTGCCTGAAGATGCGATCGGCGAACGGTTCGGCGCGAGCCGCACCATTGTGCGCCACGCGCTCGGCCAGCTCGCGGCGGAGGGGCTTGTCGAACTGCGCCGCAACAAGGGCGCCGCGGTCGCGACCCCGAGCTGGGACCAGGCGCGCGATATTTTTGACGTGCGCATTGCGATGGAGCGGCTGGTGATGCAGCGGCTCGCCGGCAATCTGACGCGCGCCCAGATCGATCAGCTCAAGGCGCATGTGGCCGAAGAGGAAAAGGCGCGCAGCCACGACGAAACGCTGTCGATCCGGCTCGCGACGGAATTCCATATCGTGCTCGCCGAGATGACGGGCAGCGCCGTGCTCAGCCGTTATGTCAGCGAAGTGTCGTCGCGCTGCGGGCTGATCCTCGCGCTCTACAGCCGCCCGCATTCCTCCGAATGCGCGGTGAGCGAACATCGCGCGATCATCGATGCGCTCAGCAAGGGCGATGCCGCGCGCGCCATCGCCGAGATGGATCGCCATCTCGAGGCGGTGGCGGGCCGCGCGCTGATCGTCGCCCGTCCGAACAAGGGCCGGGACATCAAGGACATCCTCGCCGGCTATGCCAAGGCAGATGCCGATGCCGACAAACGGACCGGCGCGCGGCGCTGATCAGGCGACGATGCCGCGCGCGGTCAGGATGCGCTCCGCGCTGTCGTTCCAGACATCCATCTGCACGATCTTGCCGCCGCGGACGACGAAACGATCGACGTAGCGATTGCCCTCGAACGGCGTGCCGTCCGGCCATTCGCCATAGAGCGTTCCGAGATTGTAGACGATGGTCTCGCCGCGGCCCGGCACGACATCGGTCCGCTCCATCTTCTTCTTCACCCATTTGTAGCGGCCGGCATTGAACGCCGTGGTTTCGCGCGGGTGCCTGTATTTGCGCCCGCCGGTGAAGGTGATGGCGAGATCGTCGGAAATGTAGCGCGCAGCGGTCTCCGGGTCCGGCACCATCGAGGCGACGAGGAACCGTTCGACGATCGCGGCGGCTTCAGCGGTTTCGTCGGTGGCGGCGAGAATCTGGGCGGTGGCTGGTGACATGGCGCATCCCTTTGTCGCAAGGTGCCCGGAGATCGTCCCGCGGGCAGCCTTCGCTATGGACAATCCCTTGCATAATCCCTGCCACAGATCGGATGCAATAGAAGTCTAAATCGTATACAATATCGCATACGATTTATGCCTGAATCGGGAGCGCTCTGCTCAGAAGATGTGCGATCTGCTCGATACTGCCGGGATTCCCTAGCGTTTTCAGTGCATACGTTCTGGCATGCCGCTTGCGTCAGACCGTCCAGTTGTTCACCGACCGGAGAGGTTCGCCATGATGTCTCGCCTGCCGCTTCC
>NZ_DATMRX010000287.1:0-4362 GCF_035565855.1 Pseudorhodoplanes sp. | reverse complement strand
CGCACCTTGCATGGCTTCTCGCCCTCGATCAGAAGAAGAGCATTGAGATAGAGTTCGATCGCATGGATCGCGATAAGCCGAAAGGGCGCACGGGACAGGGGGACGCCGGGACGTGCAATCTTGGCAAGTGCGTTCGCAGCCGTGCGATATTCCTCCGCCAACCGGAAGACTTGCTCGGCACTGGCATTTCCACCGGGATAGGGTTGCGGTTGCGTCGCCATCGCGGTCTTGGGTAGCAACAATGTGTAAGCTTTGCAGATGCGCCAGGCCGCGTAATCAGCTTGTTCCGGCAAGCTTTTATTAACCAGAAGGGACGGCATGGCGGATGCGCTTCCTGAAAATCCTGCTCGCCTTCCTCCTCGGCCTGATTGTCGGCGAGGCGATCCCGGTCGTCTGGTACATCGTCGCGACGAATTATTTTGGCCTGTTCGACCGCGACGGCGGCGGGGCGATGGGCGCGATCTTCATCATGGGTCCGATCGTCGCGCTGATTGTCGGGACGATCGCTGCGATCATTACGGCAATACGGACAGCCCGATAGGCTTACGCCCGCTGTGACCGAGGCCCGCGATCAGGGCCGAGGCGGCCCGTTCACATCCGGCATGATCGCCGCCATCTCCATGGCCTGACTGGCGGGAAGCTCCTCGATGCCGATGACGATCTGGTCGTCGGCGGCGCCGGTCGCAGCCTGCAGCAATGACCACAGGCGTTTCAGCAATTCGCGCTTGTAGTCAGCCGACCGGCCATCGCGAATGTTCAAAGTGAGCGCCGCGGGTGCGGCCGGTACGCCCGCTGTGAAGCCGCTTCCCGCGGCGTAATCCTGAAAGATTACATGCACCCAGTTCCGTGGCACGCCGGCATAGCCGGAATGCAGGCTGGTCAATTGCTCGGCGAGGTCGGCCTTGCGCTTTGCATCGAGAACCCCGGACTGTGTCGTCACCGTGTAAAGCGGCATCGCATGCTCCCGAGGCATCGCAGCAGCGGCGCCCGGCGGTCTTGCCGCCGGGCGCGCCGCGATCAGGCGAGATAGTCTTTCAGGATCGGCAGGTCGGTGACCGTGTATCCCATGCTGAAGCGATAGCCGCGTCCGACGCGCAGCGGGGCGATCCTGTGCATGTCCTCGCCGCGCACTTCGGGCACGGACAGTTCCGCCGAGCCGCTCCATACATTGGTGAAGGACAGATCGTCCATCAGGGAGAGCGTCAGTTCATCGACCGCCGGCTTGTCGCGCAGACCCGCGGTGAGTTGCGGGAAATAGCGCCGGATGATGGTCGGGCGATTGAACACGGTCGCGGGATTGGCCACCGGCGCTTCGAGCTGAATGCGCGCCGTGGCGAGCCGCTCGTCATGCGCCGAGACGCTTGCGCCGAAGCGGCTTCCGGCCGCGAGCGGAGCCGCCGCCGCGTTCAACACCGAAAAGGTGCGGGTCTGGAAAATGCTGCCAAGCTTCTTCGGATAGCCTTGCGTCCACCCGCGCGCGAGGGCGGAGTCATTGTCCACGAAGATATAGGGGCAGAAATTGACCGGCTTTCCGTCGAGCCGCGCCTCGATCAGGACGAACGCCTCGCGATATTGGTAGCGCGCCGGATCGGTCAATTCGTCATTCGAACCGGTGAATTGCCAGTCGAGAAACCAGAAGAAGGTGCGCCCCTGCGAGGCGACGTCCGGCTCCATGCCGGGTGGGAGGAGTGCGGCGACCGCGGCCGGATCGGCCCAGTATTCGACCGCGATGCAGTCGCTGGAATAATGCCACGGCGGCGGCGGGGTGAGTTCGGACTGGCCCTGCGGGGTGAGGGGTACGGTGTATCCGTGCAGCATGTTCGTCGCCTCCAGCGAGCAAAATCGAATTGCATTATGCGGAGGAGTAGACGACGGATCGATCGTCGTCGGCTTGGACGGTCCTTTTGAGAATTGATCAAATTTGCTGCGTTCGACCGGCGGCAAACGCGGCAAGCGCAAGCGAGTCCTACGTATTGCCGCGATGCTTCCCGGCATATGCGCGCGTGGTCGGCCGTGCGAGCCGTGTGACGGTCCCTCAGGAACAGGGTCTTCAATACGTTATCGCCGCGACCATTGGTCCATAGGATAGGTCGTAACCTTGCTTCGGCGCATTATGTTCGGGTCGGTCGAATGCCGGATCGGCCAATGACATGCACAACGGGAAACAATTCAGGGAAGCAATTTCATGCCGACGATCACAACCAAGGACGGTGTCGAGATTTTCTATAAGGACTGGGGCAAGGGCCAGCCGATCGTGTTCAGCCATGGCTGGCCGTTGTCCGCCGATGATTGGGATGCCCAGATGTTGTTCTTTGTGAACCAGGGCTTCCGTGTCATCGCCCATGACCGGCGTGGTCATGGCCGCTCGTCGCAGGTTTCGGACGGGCACGACATGGATCATTATGCCGACGATCTTGCGGCGCTTACCGCACATCTTGACCTGAAGAATGCCGTTCACGTCGGCCATTCGACCGGCGGCGGCGAGGTGGTGCATTACATCGCGCGCCACGGCGAGAGCCGTGTGGCGAAAGCGGCGATCCTCAGTGCGGTGCCGCCGATCATGGTGAAGACGCCGAACAATCCCGGCGGCCTGCCGAAAGAGGTGTTTGACGATCTCCAGAAGCAGCTCGCGGCCAGTCGCACGAAATTCTATTACGATCTTGCCGCTGGTCCGTTCTACGGCTTCAACCGGCCGGGCGTGAAAGCCTCCGACGCCGTGATCTGGAACTGGTGGCGGCAGGGCATGATGGGCGGCGCCAAGGCGCATTACGACGGCATCGTCGCCTTCTCGCAGACCGATTTCACCGAGGACCTGAAGAAGATCAACGTGCCGGTGCTGGTGATGCACGGCGACGACGACCAGATCGTGCCCTATGAGGATTCCGCGCCCCTGTCGGCGAAGCTTCTGAAGAACGGCATTCTGAAGACCTACAAGGGCTTTCCGCACGGCATGCCGACCACTCATGCGGACGTGATCAACGCGGACCTTCTGGCGTTCATCAAGGGCTAGCGCAGTTTCGGTTGAGATGGAATCGCATCGCTCATGTCCCGTCGTCCCCGCTTGCGCGGGGACGGCGTGAGAACGGCTGCTTCTATAAAAACCGGCGCCACGGAATTGCGTCGCCTGGAATGGTCACACCGCGAACCCTGACGCAACCGTGATCGGCCCTCGCTTGATATATGACGGTCATCATATAAATTCAATCATAACGGCCATCATGAATGGGACGGGGCGACCCCGGCTTGGATCGAGCGGACAGGAGACGGACAATGAAAATCCAGGGCGCAACTGCCCTTGTAACCGGCGCCAATCGAGGGCTCGGGCTTGCTTTCGCCCGCGCCTTGCTGGAGCGCGGCGCCGCCAAGGTCTATGCCGGGGCGCGCGATCCCAGCTCGATCACGCTGCCCGGCGTCGTGCCGATCAAGCTCGATGTTACCAAAGAGGACGAGGTCGAAGCAGCTGCGCGGGAGGCCTCCGATGTCAATCTCGTGATCAACAATGCAGGTATTGCCAAGCTCGGGCCGTGGCTCGGGGACGGTGCGATCGAGGACACCCGTTCGCATTTCGAGGTGAATGTGCTCGGGCCGTTGCGCGTCGCGCGCGCCTTCGCGCCGGTGCTGGCAAGGAATGGCGGAGGCGCTCTGATCAACGTGCTGTCGGTCGCGAGCTGGATCAACCGTCCGCTGCTCGCAACCTATGGCGCCTCCAAGGCGGCCGCCTGGGCGCTTACAAATGGGCTGCGCATCGAGCTGGAAGGGCAGGGCACGCAGGTGCTCGGAATCCATGCGGGCTTCATCGACACCGACATGGCGCGCGAGATGACAGGGCCGAAGACTCCGCCGCAGGCGATCGTGAAGGAGGCGTTCGATGCGCTCGAGCGCGGCGACCGGCAGGTCCTCGCCGACGAGATGACCCGCCAGGTCTATCGCGGGTTGACAGCCGAACAGCCGGTCTATCTTTCGGCGATCAACGCTGCTTGATCGCGGCGGCCACGTCTTGAGCCGGCGTGCTCGGCAAGTACGCGCCGGCAGTGGCGGGCTTTACCCCATCGTTGCGAAATTCGCCGCGATCCGTTGCAGCAGGAAGTCGCTCGCGGTGATCGGCGGATAAACCTTGGCCGGTCCCTGCACGATGACGTCGCGATTGGCCTGGCAGAAGAACGGCAGCGAATAGCGCGATCCCAGATATTCATGGGCGTACGGCATGCGCACGCGATGCAGTGTGGATTGCAGCTTGTCGTCGCTCCAGCGCTTCAGCATGTCCCCGATATTGCAGGTGATGACGCCGTCTTCGGGCTGGACATCGGTCCATGCGAATTCATCGGCTTCCTTGCCGGGGCAGAGCTGAAGTCCGCCCTGGCC
>NZ_DATMRX010000286.1:0-2318 GCF_035565855.1 Pseudorhodoplanes sp. | reverse complement strand
AAGTCCGCCTCGGGAATCATTGAGCCGCACGGCGCCCTCGCGCCGGGCGGCTTTTTCGTTTCCGGCCGATCCCCCACGAAGAGTCCGGCATTGCTGCTGCAATCGCTCAAAACGCGCGCAAGGGCTTAACCCTCCGCTCAGCCTGACGGTCGGCTTTCCCAATCACGGTCTGCATCTTTGCGACGCCACCGCGTTATCGCCGAGCAGCGCGCGCCGCTCTCACCGCCGCTGCAGCGCAATTGCGGGGAACGCCATGGAAGAGCGACGTCAGGCCAGCCGTTATGCGGCTTCGCAGAGCGGTCGCATCATCTTCGGTGACGGCCATACGATCCCGTGCACCCTGCGCAACCTCTCGACCGATGGCGCCTGCCTGCAGGTCGAGGCATTGGCTGCCTCGCCCCCTGTCGCGATCCCGGAGACATTCGACCTCGTCCTCGACGGCGACGAGCCCGACTTGCGCTGCAGCCTTGTCTGGCAAAGTGGCGATCGCATCGGCGTGCGGATCGAGACGCTGAGCCATGACGCCGTGCGCCGCCCGCGTGCGGCCTCCGCGCTCCCGCCGCACCGCCCCTCCCCTGACCCGCAGGACTTGCCATCGGCACCTGGCGCCGGCGCGCTGATCCGGCTGATGGCGGCACTCGACGAGGTCAGTGTCGGAATCGTGCTGCTGGACCACGACTTGCGCGCCGAGTTCATCAATCGCGCCTTCCGCCGCATGTGGCTTCTGCCCGACAGCGCAGCCGACAGCAGGCCGAGCTTCCTCGCGTTGATGCATCACGGCCGCGACACCGGGGCCTATGAAGTCACCGACACCGATATGGAGGACTACATCGCCGGCCGCGTGGCGCAGATCCGGTCCGGGACTTCGGTTCCGCGCGATCTGCGATTGCGGTCGGGCGAAGTTGTCCGTTCCCAATGCATCGTGCTGCCGTCCGGCGGACGCATGCTGACCTACACCTATGTCACCGACATCGTGCGCTATGTCGACAAGCTCGAGGTTCTGCACAGCGCGCTCGATCAGGTCGAACAGGGCGTCGTGCTGCTCGACCCGCAGTTCCATGCGCAATTCATGAATCGCGCGGCACGACAATTGTGGGAGGTCGCGGACGAGGTCCTCGCGCGCAAGCCGTCGTTCACCGAACTCCTGAACGATTCCCACCGGAGCGGTGCCTATGGCATTCCGGCCGACACGCTCGGCGAATTCATCGCGCAGCGGATCGCGGGCGTGCAAGCGGGCGACAAGAATCCGATCGACCTGCCCGCCAAAGGCGAGCGTACCATCCGCTCGCAATGCGCGGTGCTGCCGGGCGGCGGCCGCATGATCACCTATACCGACGTCACCGACCTCGTCCGCCAGTCGCAGGATCTGGAGCGGCTCGCCACGACAGATTCGATGACGGGTCTCTGCAACAGGCGTCATTTCCAGTCTCTCGCTGACACCGAATGGAGCCGCTTCCAGCGCTATCACCGGCCGCTGTCGCTGCTCGCCATCGACATCGATCATTTCAAGTCGATCAACGACAGCAACGGCCACGATGTCGGCGATCTGGCGATCGTGCATGTCGCGGGTTTGCTTGCGAACACAGTGCGCCGCACCGATGTCCTCGCGCGGCTGGGCGGCGACGAATTCATGATCCTGTTGCCGGAGAGCGATCTTGCGAACGCAATGGTGCTCGGCGAGCGCCTCTGCGCGCTTGCGAGGGCCAGTCCGCTGGTCACCGACTTTGCAACGCTGCCGATCTCGCTCAGCATCGGCGCGGCGCAGGCCTCTTTAAGTCAGTCCGGCATTGCAGCCTTGATCAAACGCGCCGACGAAGGCCTGTATCTGGCGAAGGCCCGCGGGCGAAACCAGGTCGCCGCGGTGGCGCCGGTTCCGGTCAAAAGCGATGTCGCCGCGGAATAGTCAGGCGACCACCGCCGGCAGCGCGATAAAGCCGCGAAACCGCGCGCGCGGCGAACGGACCGGCGGTCCGGCAAGCCGGTAATTCGGGAAGCGCGCAAGGAAGCGTTCCAGTGCGATGCGGCCTTCAAGGCGCGCCACATTCATGCCGGCACACACATGCACGCCGCTGGCGAAGGCAAGATGCCGGTTTGGCGTGCGGCCGACATCGAACCGGTCGGGATCGGGAAAATATTTCGGGTCGCGATTGGCGGCGGCGATGGCGATGGTGATGAGATCGCCCTCCTTCATTGGCACGCCGCCCAGCACGGTGTCTGCGAGGACACGGCGGTTGCCGAGCTGGTTTGAGCTTTCGAACCGCAGCACCTCCTCCACGGCCGTCTTCATCAGCGACGGATCCGCCATCAGCCGCGCTTTC
>NZ_DATMRX010000285.1:0-8916 GCF_035565855.1 Pseudorhodoplanes sp. | reverse complement strand
CATTCTCGCCGGCGCCTTCATTTCGTTCGGCGCCGTGTTCGCAACGACGGTCGGGGCGGGCAGCATTGGGCCGGACGCGCTGTTGCCCTACGGGGTCACGCGGCTTCTGACCGGCCTGGTCTTCTCCGTGGGGCTGATCCTGGTCGTGGTCGGGGGTGCCGAACTCTTTACCGGCAACAATATGCTGGTCATGGCCTGGGCCAGCGGCAAGGTGACGACCGGCGCCGTGCTTGCGAACTGGACGATCGCGTTCATTGGCAACTTCATCGGCGCGATTGCTACCGCGGCGCTGATCTTCCTCTCGACCCAATACACGTTCGGAGGCGGCGCAGTCGGGCTGAATGCACTCACCATCGCAAACGGCAAGAGCGCATTGTCCTTCGTTCCGGCCTTTACCCTCGGCATATTGTGTAATGCGCTGGTGTGCCTCGCGGTCTGGATGTGCTATGGCGCCCGCACCACGATCGACCGCGTGGTGACGATCATCGCTCCAATCTCGGCGTTCGTCGCGGCCGGCTTCGAGCACAGTATCGCCAACATTTATTTCATCCCGGCCGGCCTGTTCATCAAGGCAGGTGCGCCGGATACGTTCTGGACAGCAATCGGCAAGACCCCGGCCGATTTCGAGGCGCTGACCTGGGCGAACTTCATCTTTGCCAACCTGATTCCTGTGACCGTGGGTAATATCGTTGGCGGATCGGTGATGGTGGCCGCCGTCTATTGGTTCGTCTATTTGCGAAAGCGACCGTCGCACTAGCGGTCAGGCGGGAGCGAGTATCGAGCAATGAACGATCCCGGCGTCGCAACGCAGGCCCGCGGGAGAGGCGACGCATTGATGCTGGGCTGGCTCCGCGGATACCGCGCGGCCTGGCTTCCGCACGACATCGTCGCAGGTGTCACGCTTGCCGCCTATGCGATCCCGGTTTCACTCGCCTATGCCGCGCTCGCGGGTCTGCCGCCGCAAGTGGGCATCTACGGATATCTGCTGGGTGGGATCGGGTATGCATTGTTCGGCTCATCGCGGCAGCTTGCGGTCGGTCCCACCTCGGCGATCTCGCTGATGATCGCCGTCAGCGTCGGTGCGATGGCGGATGGCGACATGCAGCGCTACGCGCAGATTGCGAGCCTTGCCGCCTTGACGGTCGCCACGCTGTGCGTCCTGTCCTGGCTCCTGCGCCTGAGCGTCATCGCACTGCTCATCAGCGATTCAATCCTGGTAGGCTTCAAGATCGGCGCGGGGTTCACCATCGCCATGACCCAGCTCCCGGGCCTGTTCGGCGTGCCTGGCGGCGGCCATAACTTCTTTGAGCGCCTCTATGTGCTGGCAGGGCAAATCGGTGACATACAGGTCCTCGTTTTGGCCATCGGCGTTATTGCCATCGGGCTCTTGTTGTTCGGCGAGCGATGGCTGCCCGGCCGGCCAGTTGCGCTCGTGGTCGTGGCGGTTGCGATCCTGTTGGCGATCGGGCTCGGCCTTTCGGCCAGGGGCGTGCCCGTCACGGGCGAAATTCCGTCAGGGCTCCCCAGCCTTTCGTTGCCGGCGCTCCGGCTGCGGGACGTGGAGGGCATTGTCCCGCTGGCCGCGGGATGTCTTCTCCTCGCCTATGTCGAGGGCGTATCGGCGGGCCGGACCTTCGCCGCGAAGCATGGCTATCGCCTCGACATGCGACAGGAATTTCTCGGCATTGGCGCTGCCAATCTCGCGACGGCGTTCGGGCAGGGTTATCCCGTGGCCGGCGGTCTTTCTCAATCGGCGGTCAACGACAAGGCGGGGGCAAAAACGCCGCTGGCTCTCGTTTTCGCGTCCATTTCTCTTGCGATCTGCCTCGTCTATCTCACCGATCTCCTTGAAAATCTGCCCAAGGCCGTGCTGTCGGCCATCGTGCTGACTGCCATTCTCGGTCTGTTCGATTTTCGCGCACTTGCGCATATGTGGCGGGTCAGCCGGCTCGATTTCAATGCAGCGGTCATCGCGCTTGTCGCGGTACTGCTGCTCGGCATCCTGCACGGCATCCTGCTCGCGGCATTGGCCTGTGTCGCGCTGCTCCTGATGCGAGTGTCGCGCCCGCATGTCGCATTTCTCGGCCGCATTCCCGGGACGCAAATCTATTCCGACATGGCGCGCCACCCGGATAACGAACCGCCTCAAAATGCCATGATCGTGCGGCCGGAGGCCTCGCTGATCTACGTCAATTCTGCAGCTGTGCTTGAGGCGATAGAGCAGCGGCTGCGCAGCGCCGGGACTTCGGGCATCCGGTTGATGGTCTGCGATTTGTCGGCGTCTCCATTCATCGACCTGGCGGGGTCGCGCATGCTGCACGACTTGCATGCCGCTCTTGGCCGACGCGGCATCATGCTCCGCATCGTCGGGGCGCACAGCTATGTACGCGACTTTCTGCGCGCAGAAGGACTTGGAGAAAAGGTCGGCGTCATCGATCGCGCCGTGACCATTCATGAGCTGATCGTGGCGGTTGAACGATAGTCTGTGTCAAATTGGCGGCAATGGGCATGCGAAAATTAAACCTAAGTACAGTACCGCCAAACCGTGGCTTCGTGATCGGCTGTAGCTATAAGATGCCGGGAAGCCGGATTGCCCGCTTCTGACTCGGGCACACAAAATAGGCGAGCGGGAGAGGATCCTTGATGCCCTCGTGGTTCACCGCCGCGACCGAATATGCCACCGATGCTGCGCAGCGCTCCCTGCTGTTTCTCGATGTGATGCGGCAACGGGGTAATGCCTACCGCGAACACGCGGCTCAGACCGCGCCGAACGTTCTGAATTTCGACTGCGAGCTGGTGATGGACGGGCGCGCGCTCCAGCGCCCGGTCAATTATGCGCTGGTGCGCATCACTCCCCCGGCCGGTGTGCAGATCAGCCACTCCGCGCGGCCTTTCGTGGTCATCGATCCGCGCGCCGGACATGGGCCCGGCATTGGTGGCTTCAAGGCGGACAGCGAAATCGGCGTGGCGATGCGCGCCGGCCATCCTTGCTACTTCGTCGGCTTTCTTCCGGAGCCCGTGCCCGGACAGACCATTGCGGACGTCGCGCATGCCGAAGCCGAATTCCTTGCCGAGGTCATCAGGCGCCATCCGCAGGCCGACGGCAAACCGTGTGTGATCGGCAATTGCCAGGCCGGCTGGGCAGTGATGATGCTGGCCGCCATTCGCCCCGAGTTGTTCGGCCCGATCATCATCGCCGGGTCGCCGCTCTCCTACTGGGACGGCGTGCGGGGAAAATATCCGATGCGTTACAGCGGCGGGCTCCTTGGCGGGAGCTGGCTGACCGCGCTGGCGAGCGATCTCGGGAGCGGTAAGTTCGATGGCGCCTATCTGGTTCAGAATTTCGAGAACCAGAATCCATCGAACACCCTGTGGACCAAGCAATACAATCTCTATTCCAAGATCGACACCGAGGCCGAGCGTTATCTCGGGTTCGAGCGATGGTGGGGCGGTCACGTCACGCTGAATGCGGACGAAATCCAGTTTATCGTCGATGAATTGTTCATCGGCAATAATCTTGCCGCTGGCCGGATCAAGACTGACGACGGCACGGCGATAGATCTTCGCAGCATCCGCTCGCCGATCGTCGTGTTCTGCTCCAAGGGCGATAATGTTACGCCGCCATCCCAGGCGCTCGGCTGGATCCTCGACCTCTATGACAGCGTCGATCAGATCCGGTCCTACGGCCAGACCATCGTCTATACCGTGCATGACGAGGCTGGGCATCTCGGCATCTTTGTCTCGGCGGGCATCGCGCGAAAACAATACAGCGAGTTTTCCGCAAATATCGACCTGATCGATACGCTGCCGCCAGGGCTGTACGAGGCGACCTTTACCAAACGGTCTGCGGATGCGGCAAATGCCGATCTCGTCAGCGGCGACTGGGTCATGCGCTGCGAAGCCCGTACCCTCGACGACATCCGCGCGCTCGGCGCAAACGATGCAGAGGACGAACGACGCTTTGCGACGGCGGCGCGTGTGTCGGAAGTCAATCTCGCGCTGTATCGCGCCTATTTTCAGCCTGTCGTACGGGCTTTCGCCAATCCGGTGCTGGCGGAATGGATGCGGCAGTGTCACCCGCTGCGCCTGCAATACGAGATGTTCTCGGACGCAAATCCCTTCATGGCACCGGTCAAGATCGCGGCCGAACGGGTGAAGGCCGAGCGCAAGCCGGTGTCGCCCGACAATCCGTTCCTCGCGCTGCAGGAGAAGGCGTCGCAGCAGATCGTGGAAAGCCTCGACAGGTGGCGCGACACCGTCGAAAGCATGTCCGAACGCACTTTTCTGGCCGTTTATGGTTCTCAGGCCCTGCAAGCGGCCTGCGGCATCGATTCCCGAAACGAAAAGCGGTCGTTGCGCAAGGCGGCGAAAAGTCCGCTTCATCAGCAGCTCGTGGACAAGCGGATCGCGGAATTGCGGGCCGCGATCACGAACGGCGGTCTGCGGGAATGCATGGTGCGCGCCGCGCTTTATATCGGCATGGCCCGTGGCGGCGTCGACGAGCGCAGCTTCGAGATCATCCGCAGGATGCGTCTCGCCACAACCAGCAATCAGCGGCTGACGCTGACGCAGTTCAAGCAGATGGTGCGCGAGCAATTCTTCATGCTGCTGATCGACCGGGAGGCGACGCTTTCGGCGATCCCGTCGCTTTTGCCGGACGACTCGGAAGCGCGGCGGACTGCGCTCGCGGCGATCCAGGAGGTCGCGACCGCGAGCGGCGAACTCACCGGAGACGCAGCGGAACGGATGAGGCGGATCGTCGGGTTGTTCGAAGGCGGGAAGCCGCGGTTCGCCACGGTCGAACCACGCGTGCAGAACCAGTAAACGTCATCGGCGAGGTAATGTCATGGTCACTCCCGAAG
Organism: Pseudorhodoplanes sp.; assembly: GCF_035565855.1. Taxonomy (GTDB): domain Bacteria; phylum Pseudomonadota; class Alphaproteobacteria; order Rhizobiales; family Xanthobacteraceae; genus Pseudorhodoplanes. The sequence goes on along the minus strand of NZ_DATMRX010000285.1, from coordinate 4,054 downwards.
TGGCAATCTCGATGCGGGCGTCGGAGCCGGTGCCGCACGCCAAATACGAGCGACTGATTGCCCGTGCGAAAGAGGCGCCGGCGTCCTCGACCATCGTGGTCCATCCTTGCGACGAAACTTCGCTTCGCGGACCCGTCGAAGCCGCGGAAGCCGGCATCATCCGTCCGATCTTCGTCGGTCCTTCCGCCAAGATCGCCGGAGTCGCCAAGAAACATGGTCTCGACATCGGCAATTATGAGGTCGTGGACGTCGAACACAGTGAAGCCGCGGCAGCCAAAGCCGTTGAGATGATTCGCGCCGGCAAGGGCGAGCTCCTGATGAAGGGCAGCCTGCATACCGACGAACTGATGCGAGCGGTCACGTCCTCGTCCACCGGCCTTCGGACCGCCCGGCGGATCAGCCATGTTTTCATCATGGACGTTCCGTCGCATCCCGATACCCTGATCGTCACCGATGCCGCGATCAACATTGCTCCCGATCTCGATGTAAAGCGCGATATCGTGCAGAACGCGATCGACCTGTTCTCCGAGATCGGTGACGGAATGCCTCGCGTAGCCATCCTGTCGGCTGTCGAGACTGTCACCACCAAGATTCCCTCGACCATCGATGCGGCGGCCTTGTGCAAGATGGCCGATCGCGGGCAAATCACGGGGGGCATTCTCGACGGCCCGCTCGCCTTCGATAACGCGATCGACCTCGAGGCGGCCCGGATCAAGGGCATCAAGTCCGACGTTGCCGGGCGCGCCCAGATCCTCGTGGTCCCCAATCTCGAGGCCGGCAACATGCTCGCGAAGAATCTTATCTTTCTTTCGCGCGCGGATGCGGCGGGTCTCGTCCTCGGCGCACGCGTTCCGATTATCCTCACGTCGCGCGCGGACTCGGTGCGAACCCGCATGGCGTCCTGCGCGATCGCGTCGCTGTCGGCCAACGCGCGGCGGCACAGCACCGCGCTTTCGGCCGCGTGACCCGCCATGGACGCGATCCTTGTTGTCAATGCCGGCTCCTCGAGCGTGAAATTCCGAGTCTTCGAAGTCGAAGGCTCTCGAACGCTGCGGCAATTGATCAGCGGGCAAGTCGATGGAATGGGTGTTCATCCGAAACTGAAGGCAAGCGGCGCCGACGACCGGAAGCTGGTCGAGCGAAGCTATGAGGCGAAAGAGGTCCCGGACGTCGAGACCGCGATGCGGACCGCGGGGGCTTGGCTCAGGACCGAGCAAAACCTGCATTTCATGGCGATTGGTCACCGGGTCGTTCACGGTGGGCCGCATTACGATCGCCCCGTCTTGGTGAACGAAAGCGTTGTGGCTGATCTGGAGCGCTATGTCTCGCTCGCGCCATTGCATCAGCCGAACAACCTGGCTCCCATCCGCGTTCTGATGGACCGCTTTCCGGACATGCCCCAGGTGGCGTGCTTCGACACCGCGTTTCATCGCGGCCATAGCGAGGTCGCGGAACGCTACGCCATCCCGGACAATCTCTATGTCGAAGGCGTACGCCGCTACGGCTTCCATGGCCTGTCTTATGAATATGTCGCGGAACGGCTGCGCGAATTGATCCCTGAGCGCGCTGGCGGCCGTACAGTGGTGGCGCATCTTGGCAGTGGTGCATCGATGTGCGCGATTGCAGATGGACGTAGCGTCGAAAGCACGATGGGCTTCACTGCGCTTGACGGCTTGCCCATGGGGACGCGGCCGGGTCAGATCGATCCAGGCGTTGTGCTTTATCTCCTGAGCGAGAAGCGCATGAGCGCTGCCGCGGTACAGGACTTTCTCTACAAGGAGTGCGGGCTCAAGGGTTTGTCGGGCATCACCAACGACGTGCGTGATCTCATGGAGAGCGCGGCCCCCAGCGCCGCGCTTGCGCTCGACCATTTCGTGTATCGGATCGGCCTCTATGCCGGTTACCTCGCGGCCGCGCTCGGCGGTATCGACAACTTTGTGTTCACGGCCGGCATCGGCGAAAGGTCGGTCCCCCTGCGCACCCGCATCGCCGAAAAGCTCGCGTGGCTCGGCGGAGATCTGGATGCGGATGCAAACGGCAAGGGTGACTTTTGCATCTCCCGTCCGGGCAGCCGTCTCGGGATCTATGTCGTGCCGACCAACGAGGAATTGATGATTGCACGGCACACCTTGGCGACACTATCCGCGGGGAAAATTGCCGGCGCTGCTGCCAAGAGGACGGCATGAGCATACCCAAGGCGAAAGCGCCTCTGCTCGAAGGCAAGAAAGGCCTCATTGTCGGGATCGCAAATGACCAGTCGATCGCCTGGGGCTGTGCACGCGCCTTTCGCGCGCTCGGCGCGGAGGTGGCGGTGACCTATCTGAACGAGAAGGCCAAGCGCTTCGTCGAGCCGCTGGCCAAGGAGCTCGATGCGCCGATTTTCATGCCGCTCGATGTCAACGTCGAGGGGCAGACCGAGGCGGTGTTCGATCAGATACGGACGCAATGGGGCCGGATGGATTATCTGATACACTCCATCGCGTTCTCGCCGAAGGGCGCGCTGCACGGCCGCGTGATTGATGTGTCGAAAGACGGCTTCCTCGCGACGATGGATGTATCCTGCTGGTCCTTTCTCCACATGGCGCATCTCGCCGAGCCGCTGATGAAGAACGGTGGCAGCATGTTCGCAATGACCTATTACGGCAGCGAACGCGTCGTGAAGAACTACAACATCATGGGCGTCGCCAAGGCGGCGCTGGAGGCATCCGTTCGCTATCTCGCGGCGGAGCTCGGTCCCAAGGGCATTCGCGTCCATGCCATTTCGCCGGGGCCGCTCGCCACGCGCGCAGCGTCAGGCATTCCCGAATTCGATGCGCTGCTCGAGAAGGCGAAGGAGAAGGCGCCGGCCCGTAGCCTCGTCAGCATCGATGATGTGGGGGTCGCGACGGCGTTTCTCGCGCATGATGCGGCGAAGCTGATGACCGGACAGACGCTTTATGTCGATGGCGGCTATCACATCGTCGACTAGCGTCATTCATTTGGAACTGCTTGGAGACGACCATGGCTGGTTTAGACGACATCCTGCCGAGCGCGAAAGACAATCTCCGCAAGAGCACGGAGATGGAAGCTCAGAAGGCGGCCGAATACATGAAGAAGCGGCAGGCCGCCGAGGCGGAGAAGAAGGAGCTTCTGGACAAGCTGCTCAAGCCGTCCGGCGTCAGTGACGAAGAGCGGATGAAACGGGCTGCGGCCATCATCAATCGGGCCGTCGGCAACGGGCTTACCGAAGTGGAGATCGCTCGGTTCTCGAACAAGCTTTTCACCGACAAGGGGCGCGCGATCAACCAGCAGGAAGCCGGGTGGGAGGACACATTGACCGGCCTGCCGAAGGAGCTTCATGCCTTCTTCAAGCAATATCTTGAGCCGCGGGGGTATCACATCAAGTTCCAGATCGCCGATTGGCCCGACGGCATGCCCGGAGACGTCAGCATGACGCTGATGTGGCGCTGAGGGAGCATTTCCAGATAGGGAATGCCCGGGCCGCCCTCATCGCAGTACTCGGCGGCAATTAAGGTGAAGCCTCAGAGGATTGTCTGACAAAAAGACACCTCTACTTGCAGCGGGATCGCCCGAAATGAACTCCTGAGCGGAGGTCAGCCGATCAGCAGTCTCGCCAATCTCTGCCATAGCTGCGCCGCCTGTTATTCCGACTGCCAGTTTTCGCCGCCGCACGAATTCGATGTGAATGTGCCGCGTGTACTGGCGAAGGTGAGGGGCGATTCCTACGCGGCCTATGCATGGCCAAGGGCTTTTTCGGGATTGTTCGCGCGCAACGGGCTGATCATCAGCATGATTGCCGCACTCAGCGTCGCGTTGTTCGTGATCGGGTTTGTCGCGGTGCGCGACCCGTCCGTTCTGTTCGGCGTCCATACAAATCCGGGCGCCTTCTACAAGCTGATGCCTCACAACGCCATGGCCCTGCTGTTTGGTGGCGTGTTCTTATATGCCCTTGTGGCGATCACCATGAGCCTGCGGGCGTTCTGGCGGGATATTTCGCGGGGGGAATCCGCCGGCGGAATGTCTTCGATCTGGCGAGCCGTCGCGGATGCCGGCC
>NZ_DATMRX010000284.1:0-29378 GCF_035565855.1 Pseudorhodoplanes sp. | reverse complement strand
AGCGGACGCTCGGAGAACAGATACGCGATATTGGCGGCAAAACGGGGCATTGGGCCTCGCAGGCGGAGGGAATCGGAGCCCCTTGTATCAAAGCTTCTCCCGGCTTCGCTGTGCACAATCCATGGTGACAGCGCCGGATTTTCCCGTCTTTGGCGATGCAGTGGGCAGCGGACACCCCTCGAAAATCGTCCCTTCTCCACATGGAGGCCAGCCCCGAAAACACGACAAATCAAAGCCTTGATGGTTGTGGGCGAATGCCCACATTGAACCCCACAGGGCGAGTGGGACGTTTTGTGGTTGACTGCCTGTATACAAGGCGGTTCGATGCCGCAAAACAACAAGCTGTCTCAAAGGGTCGAGGAACAAGGCGAGGGCCGTGCGATGAACGCACAAGAGCTGCTGCAGGAAATTTCCGATTATTGCCGCCAGGCGGGGCTCGCTGAGTCCACGTTCGGACGGCGGGCCGTGAATGACGGCAAGCTCACGAGCCGGCTGCGCAACGGCGGGCGCATTACCACCGAGACGCTCGATCGCATTCGAACCTTCATGACCATTCACAATGGAAGAGAAAGCGCGCGTCCAATGATCATCGAGCGTGGTGGCCGTCCGTCGGCTGTCGATCCCGTGGCGGCAACGCCGGCGCCTGCCAATGCCAATGACGACGGCAACCGCGAATTTCGGTTCTTCGACAACCGGCAGAAATATCTGCTGTTCGTGAATACCTGCAGCGAGAAATGGGTCGTCGCCAACAAGGTCGCGCAGGAGCTCGGCAACATCCATCCGCGTCCGCCGGCAGTGCGCCTGTTCGACGCCGGCCTCGGTGATGGCACCGTTCTCACCCGCGTGATGCGCGCGATGCATCATCGCTACCCGAACATGCCGTTCTACATTTCCGGCAAGGAGATCAGCCTCGAGGACATCCGGCTCACCCTGGAGAAGATGCCGGACCGGCTTTACGAGCATCCGTCCACGGTCCTCGTCCTGACCAACATGTATTATTCGGAGGCGCCGTGGCTGACGGTGAAATCCCCCGCCGCGGCCAACAGCCTGGTCTGGAACGAAGTCGCACTGACCGGCACGACCTCGCACGATTTCGAGGAGCAGATCACCGGCTTGCAGGACTTCCTGTCCGAAAACTGGAAGGCCGGCGTCAGTCCGAAGACCGGAAATCCGATCTACGAGCGTCCGGTGGTGCTGGTGATCTACCGGCAGGATCACAAATTCCTGCTCGACCCGATCATCCCGCGGCGCGGCGCGGCCAATGCCGATTTCGATCTGATAATCGCGTCGCAGCCTTATCGCGCCCGCGCTACCGCGGAGTTCAAGGCGCAGAAGGTCATCGCTCCGCTTGCCCGCGCGCTCGGGCCGGGCGGCCGCCTGATCGCGATCCATTCCTATGGCAACGATCCGGCGTCCGAGATCGTGCAGAGCGTGTGGCCCGGCGATAATCCTTTCCAGACCGATCGTCATGCGATCCTGCGCGAAGTGAAAAAGGCGCTGGGACCCGCGGCGCGCGATCTGAACTTCAACACCTACGCCGATAACCGCGCGATCTTCCGCTACGACATGCACACGCTGCCGAGCGAAGTGACGGGATCGATCGGCACATCGACGGTTCTCGCGGCCTGGAATGCTGCGATCTACGTGTCGCAGGTCGAGGACGAGCGCCTCAACGAGGTCGTCAAGGATTCTCGCTATCTCGACGCCACGCGCGAAGTGCTGCGCAAGCATAACGGTCTTTGGTTCAACGACGAATCCTACGTCATCTCGCGAAGAAGAGAATAAGCATGGCCCTCCCGCTTCGGAAACCTTCGCGTTTGGAGTCCGATACCGTTGACGACATCTGCACGTTCCTCGCCGATTTCTCGCTTGAGGTGACGCGCCCGAAGCTTGCCGATCTGCAGGCGATCCGCGACAGCGCCGGCCCGGGTATCCGGGTCTATGTCAGCGCGATCCCGACGCGGCCTTCGGCCGAACTGGTCGAGCAATCGGCGATGACGCGTCAATGCGGTCTCGAACCCGTGCCGCATATCGCCGTGCGCAACTACCAGAGCCGCGACGAGCTGACCGGCTTGATCGCGCGGCTGGCGAACGAAGCCGGCGTGAAGCAGGTGCTGGTGATTTCCGGCGACCGCGGCGACGCGGCGGGTCCGTTCACGTCGTCGCTGGAGATCATCGAAAGCGGCGTCCTGCAGCAGCATGGCATCACCCATGTCAGCATCGCCGGCCACCCGGACGGCCATCCGGTGGTGTCCGACGACGTGATGCAGCGGGCGCTTCTGGCCAAGCTTGAGGCGGCCGAACAGAGCGGCCTCGTCGCGGACATCGTGACGCAATTCGGCTTCGACGCGGCCGGCATCACGCGCTGGGTCATGAAGATCCGCGATCTCGGCATCGAGGCGCCGGTCCGCATCGGTCTCGCCGGCCCGACCAATCTGACGACGCTTTTGAAATACGCGCAGCGCTGCGGCGTCAAGGCATCGGTCGGCGGCATCACCAAGCATGCCGGTCTGGTGAAGAACCTGTTCGGTGTCAGCGCGCCTGACGCGATTGTGCGAACGCTTGCCGGCGAGAACGTGAGCGGCGCCCTCGGCAGCGTCGCCGTGCATTTCTTCTCGTTCGGCGGTGTCGCCGCGACCTCCAAATGGGCCGCTCATGCCGCGCAGGGGCGGATCGCGCTCGAAGGCGACGGCTTCTCGGTGCAGCCGTAGCTCTTCATTTCGCCGCGCAGGTTGTGCCTGCACAAACAAAAAAGCCCCGGCCTCGGCCGGGGCTTTTCGTTTGACCGAAAGAAGCGCGGTCAGTTGAGTTCGCGCCAGATGCCGAGCGATTCCTGCATCGGGCGATCGGAGATCGAGAACAGCACGCTCTGATCGTCGGCCTTGTGCGAATATTGCTTCCAGGACGGGATCACGAACACGTCGCGCGGTCCCCACTCGAAGACTTCGCCGTCGATGGTGGTCTGACCCTTGCCCTCGAGGCACGCGAAGATGGTGCCGTCGGTCGAGCGATAGGGCTGGCCCTTGAACCCCTTCGGCAACAGCGACAGATGGGCCCCCATGGTCGGGGTCGACCAGCCGCCGTTGAACGGATTGGCGTAGCGCAGTCGGAAGCCGTGATACGGGTTGATGTCGTCGGTCTTCGCCATGCGGTCGAGGATCGGACGCACCCGCTCATAGGCATAGTTGATGATCGGCGATTCCTTCTTGGTGTTCGTGCCGTCCGGCAGCACGCCCGAGCCGTAGCGCCACAGGGAATCGTTGTCGGTGTATTTGGTATTCTGCACCGCGGAATCGAGATGCTCGGCGAAGGCAGTCTCGAAGAAGTTGATGGTGGGAACGTCGAGCACGTCGAGCCAGATCATCGGCTTCTTCGACTCGTTGCCGTGGTCGTGCGCGGTCCAGCTCGGCGTCAGAACGAAGTCGCCGTACTTCATCAGCGTCTTCTCGCCATCGACCTGGGTGTAGGCGCCGTCGCCATCGAGGATCAGCCGGATCGCGCCGGCGGTGTGACGGTGCGCGCCGGCAATCTCGCCCGGCAGGATCAGCTGCAGACCGGCATAGAGCGAAGGCGTGATGCGCGACTGGCCGCGCAAAGCCGGATTCTCCAGCACCAGCACGCGGCGCTCGGCCTCTTCCGCGGTGAGGAGGCCCCCGGCCTCTTCCACCATCGGCCTCACTTCGTCGAAGTGCCAGATCGCGGGCGCGGCGATCGACTTCGGGCTCTTGGCGACGAGATCCTTGAGCACCTCCCAGAGCGGCGCCATGTCGCGCTGGGAAATCTTCTCGTAGAAAGCCGCCCGCTTGGGGTCCTTGCTGCCTTCGTAGATCTTGGCCTTCTTGTCGGTGACGGCGGTGGCGGTCGCCATGAATTCCTCCTGAGACACCTTTCTGGATGGTTGCTCTAACAATAGTCCCAAAACGGCCCTGATCCTAGGGGCAGCACCCCGCGGCATATCTGCCATACGGGGTTTTCACCGGATGGGTAATTCCGGGCCGGCCGCGCGATCAGGTGTTGATCGAGCCGCCGTCCACGGCGATGGTCTGACCCGTCACGAAGTCGCTGTCCGCCGAGGCGAGGAATACGAGAGCCCCCAGGAGGTCCTGCGGCAGCTGGTCCCGCTTGAACGCGCGGCTTCCGACCACGCGGGCTTTGAGCGCCTCGTCATGGGTCCCGCTGGCCACCAGGGTTTCGCTCATCACGAGGCCCGGCGCGAGCGTGTTGACGCAAATGCCGTGTTCGCCGAGTTCGCGCGACAGCGTGCGGGTGAAGGTCGCGATCGCCCCCTTGGACGCCGTATAGTGCAGCATGCCCGGCAGCCCCTTATAGACCGTGCCGGAGCCGATATTGATGATCTTGCCGTACCGCTTGGCCATCATGTGCGGGACCGCATGTTTCACGGTCAGAAAAGAGCCGCGGACGTTCACCGCAAACACCTTGTCCCAGAGGTCGACGTCGATGTCCTGCACCTTGGTGTGCTGAAGCGGCGCAAAAAGCGCGGCATTGTTCACCAGGATGTCGATCTTGCCGAACCGCTCCACGGCCCGGTCCATCACCGCCTTGACCTGATCCTCGCGGCTGACATCGCAGGTCACGCTCATCGTGGCGTTGGCCCCGTATTTTCCAGCGATCTCGGCGGCGGCCTCCTCGCCTCCCGAAATGTCGGCGATCACCACCCCGGCGCCCTCGGCGGCGAGCGCCTCCGAGTAATGACGCCCGATCCCCTTGGCGCCGCCGGTCACGATGGCGGTGCGTCCTGAAAGTCTTCCCAGCTCGGTTCTTGCCATGTCTGTCCCAGTCTTTAGAAAGTGCGGCGACTGTATGACTGTCCAAGGAACGAAGCGCAACATGACCCCGGAAACCGAAGACCGCCTTGCCATCCGCGACCTGATCGAGGACTGGGCCGTTTTACGTGACGCAAGGCTCTGGGACGCATTCAGGAAGGTCTGGCACGACGACGGGGTCATGCAGGCCACGTGGTTTCAGGGTACGGCCGACGAATTCATCAAGGTGAGCCAGGAAGGCTACGACAAGGGCGTCCGGATCCTGCATTTCCTCGGCGGGATGAATATCGAGATCAATGCCAACCGGGCCATCGCCCAGACCAAGATGACGATCTCGCAGCGCGGCCCCGTGGACGGCGTCCTTTGCGACGTCGTGTGCACCGGACGCTTCTATGACTTCTTCGAAAAGCGCTTCAGCCGTTGGGGCCTCGTCCTGCGCCAGCCGATCTACGAAAAGGACCGCTGCGACCCTGTCGACCCGACGGCGACCTTGAAGCTCGATCAGGACATCCTGAAGCTGTACCCGGAAGGCTACCGCCACCTGGCCTATCTGCAGCACAAGATCGGCTACAAGGTGAAGCGCGACATGCCCGGCCTCGATGGCCCAGAACTCGAGGCGCTCTACGCCAAGGGCAAGGCATGGCTCGAGGGTCACTCGCTCTGACTACAAGCCGGCCGCCCGGCCGGTGACCGGTACTGCGTCTTTCGGATCTCACCGCCTGGATCGCAAGGAAACCAGCATCATGACTTCGGCCTTGTTTTCTCCGATTACGCTGCGTGGACTGACGTTGCCCAACCGCGTCGTGGTTTCACCGATGTGTCAGTATGCCTCGGAGGATGGCTCCGCCACCGACTGGCATCTGCAGCATCTCGGCAGCTTCTCGCTTGGCGCTGCCGGCCTCGTCATCACCGAGATGACGATGGTCAGCCGGGTGGGCCGCATCTCGCAGAAATGCGCCGGTCTCTATTCGGACGAGAACGAGAAGGCGCTCAAGCGCGTCATCGATTTCTGCAAGACCTTCGGGGTCGCCAAACAAGGCGTCCAGATCGGTCACGCCGGGCGAAAAGGCTCGACCCAGCCGCCGGCGCAGGGCGGCAAGCCGCTGAAGCCGGAGGAAGGCGCCTGGGAGACCCTGGGCCCCTCCCCGATCCCGTTTGGCGAAGGCTGGCCGCTGCCGCGCGAGATGAACAAGACCGACCTCAAGCAGGTGCTCGACGAATTTGTCTCAGCCGTGCAGCGCGCCGATCGCGTCGGCTATGACCTCGTCGAAATCCACGGCGGCCACGGCTATCTCCTCAACCAGTTCCTGTCGCCGCTCGCCAACCAGCGCAGCGACGAATATGGCGGCTCGGTTGAAAAGCGCATGCGCTATCCGCTCGAAGTCTTTGCCGCATGCCGTGAGGTCTGGCCGAAGGACAAGCCGATGGGCATTCGCGTTTCAGCGGTGGACTGGGTCGATGGCGGCACGACCGTCGAGGACACGGTCGCCTTCGCCAAGGAGCTGAAGAAACTCGGCTGCGATTTCGTCGACGTGTCGAGCGGCAATGTCGATCTGCGCCAGAAGGTGCCGTTCGCGCCTGCCTTCAACGCGCCGTTCGCAGAACGGGTCCGGCGCGAGGCAGACATCCCCACGATGGTGGTGGGCCTGATCACCAAGGCGCGCGAAGCCGAGGAGATCGTCGCATCAGGCAAGGCCGACATGATCGTCATCGGCCGGGCTGCGATGTGGGACCCGCGCTGGGCCTGGCATGCCGCCGAGGAACTCGGGGCGGAGACGCCTTACGCCCCGAAAACCATGCCGTCGCACCCCAAGATGCGGCCGCAGGTGTTTCCCAATCGCGCGGCGACGACGGCTTAAGGCGCATCGCCGGCCGGGCCGCGTCGAGACACGCGGCCCCGCAGCCGTTACAGCCGGACGCGCCGGACGAACTTCCCGAAATCAGCGAGCTGTTGCGTCACGAGTGCGATGGACGCCGCATCCTTGAGTTCGCCTGACGCCTCGTCGAACTTGTCCTTGGCGAAGGCGATCTGCACCTCCGGCTTGACGAAGACCAGCGCGTCGATGGCTGCGAGCGTCTGGCGCAGGTGATACTGCATGCGTGACGCCCCGAGCGGTCCCGTGGATGCCGACTGGATCGCCACCGGCTTGTCCTTGAACGGCTGGTCCTTGGTCTTGGAGACCCAGTCGAGTGCATTCTTGAGTGCGCCCGGAATGGTCCAGCCATATTCCGGCGAGACGATGATGACGCCGTCGGCCGCGCGCACCGCATCGGCCAGCGTCATCACCTCATCCGGGACCGCGAGGTCCTGGTTGAAATGCGGAAAGCCGGCATAGCCCGGCGCTGCCGTAATCATCATGTCGGCAGGCGCGAGCTGCGGCAGAAGCCGCACAAGGCTCGCATTGTAGGAGCGCTTGCGCAGGCTGCCGCAGATCGTAACGATGTTGAGGCTGTTCGCCATGGGAACGGTCAAGCCTTGTCGCCGACGCGCGCGATGAATTTCCCGAAGGCTTCGAGCTGCTGCTTGACGACGTTGCGCGTGGCCTCGTCCTTCAGCTCGCCGGTCTTTTCGTCGAACTTGTTCTGCGCTTGCGCGATCAAGACTTCCGGCGTGTTGAATACGAACGCGTTGAGGAACACCATCGACTGGCGCATGTGATACTGCATGCGCGCCCCCCCGAGGATGCCCATCGAGCAGGATTGCAGGCAGATCGGCTTGTTGGCGAACGGCTGATCCTTCATCCGCGACACCCAGTCGATCGCGTTCTTCAGCCCGCCGGGGATCGTCCAGTTGTATTCCGGCGAGACGATGATGACACCATCAGCGGCCCGGATCGCGTCGGAAAGCGCGGTCGCCGCAGGCGGAAAGCCCTCGGCCTGGAGATCGCTGTTGTAAAGCGGCATCTCGATGGACGGCGACGCCTTGATCGTCATCCCGGCCGGTGCGAGCCCCGGCAGCGCGTTCGCCAGCATGCGGTTGAAAGAACCTTTGCGAAGCGAACCGCAAATCGTGATCACATTCGACATTTCGGATACCTCTTGACACTCGATGTGAGGGGGCGTGACGGGAGCCTTTCCGGCGGGCGGCTCGCTAGATAGCGGGCAAAGATCGAAAAGTCACCCGCATGAAAAGAAAAGGCCGGCGCCCGCGGCGCCAGCCTTTTCCCCCTCTGGACGGGCGGAACAGTTCAGCGCTGCTCGATACCCGCCTTTTTCATCAGGTCGCTCCACTTGGCGATTTCGGAAGACACATGCTTGGTCAGTTCCTCGTTGGTCGAGGTCTTGACCACGATGCCGGTCTTCGCGATCGCCTGCTTCACCTCGTCCTTGGCGAGCACCTCGTGAACGGCTTTGGTCAGCTTGTCCACGATCGGCTTCGGCGTCCCCGCCGGCAGGGCGAAGCCATACCAGCTGGTGACGTCGTAACCGGGGACGCCAGCCTCGGAGAGCGTGGGCAGATTCGGATAGGCTTCGTTGCGCTCGCGCGATGTCACCGCCAGCGGCTTGACGTTCCCGGCTGCGATCTGGCTGCGCAACGCAGGCAGCAATTCGAAGGTCAACTGCACATCGTTCTGCATCAACGCGGTGACGACATCCGGCGTGGTCTTGTACGGGATATGCTTGATGTCGGTGTCCGACATCACGCGAAACAATTCACCGGCGAAATGCTGCGTGGTGCCGACGCCGCCGGCGGCGCCGTAATTGTACTTGCCCGGATTGGCCTTGGCTTCGGCGAGAAGGGCCTTCACGTCGTTCACCGGGAATTTCGGCGAGGCCACCAGCAGCAGCGGCACGGTGCCGATCTGCGTGACCATCTCGAAATCCTTGACCGAGTCATAGGGCAGTTTCTTGTAGAGCGCGCCGGCGACCGCATGCGCGTTGCTGAGCACGAGCACGGTGTAGCCGTCCTTGGGCGCTTTCGCGACCTGATCGGCGCCGATCGTCGAGCCCGCGCCCGGCTTGTTCTCGACCACGAAACTCTGCCCGAGCTTTTCCTGCAATTGCTGGGCGATGATGCGGCTGACGATGTCGGTGCCGCCGCCGGCTCCGTAAGGGACGAGGAATTTCACCGTGCCCGCCGGCCATTCCTGAGCAGACGCTGGCGCGGCAATGGCGGTTGCAACACCGAGGCCGAGGGCTGCCGTCACGAGCCACGATTTGAAATTCATCCTCTCCTCCCGGTTGGTTTTTCGGCGAACGCGTGTCGAGGCGACGCGGCCCGCGGGCCCGGACAAAACCGGGCGGCTTGACGGAAGTTCACGACCATGAACTAATTCAAGAAATGAAACCGAAGTCGAACTCGGCTGTCAAGTCGGCGGACCGCGCCCTCGACATTCTCGAGTATGTTGCGGATGCGACAGAACCGCCCACCTTCTCGCGGTTATTGTCCGATCTTGGCGTCCCGCGCAGTTCTCTGTTTCACCTTCTCAACAATCTCCTGACGCGCGGCTATCTCGAACAGGAGAGCGCCGGCGGCCGCTATCGCCTCGGCCAGCGCGTCGAGCATCTGGCCGCGCGGCTGAAGGGGCCAACGCTTGCGACGCTGGTGCTGCCGCATCTTCGCTCGCTCAGCGACGTCCTGAACGAAACATCCGGGTTCAACATCTGGACCGGAGACAGCGTCGAGGCCATCGCGACCGCGATGGGACACCAGGCGCTGGCCTTCACGATGAAAGTCGGCGAACGGGCCCCGCTCTATGCGGTGTCGTCGGGGAAAATCGTGCTGTCGCGCATGAGCAACGCCGAGCTTGAGGCCTATCTCGACCGGACCGAATTGCAGCCGGTCACCGCGCGCACCCTGCAATCCAGGTCCGTGCTCCGCCGCGAGATCACATCCGCGCGCCGGGAGGGATTCGCCTATTCGCACGAGGAATTCACGCCGGGCATCACCGGCATCGCGACCGCGGTCGTCAAGGACGGTCAGCTTCTTGGAATGGTCAACCTCGCGGTGCCGACGGCCCGCTTCACCAAGGCGCAGGACGCCGTCTTCCGTCGCGAGCTGCGCTCGGCAGCGGCGGCCTTGAGTCAGATCCTGCCGGGCGCTTCCGGTCAGAGCAATCCGCTACGCGTCGGCCGGTAGCAGCGTGTCGTCGACATTCACCGCGCGCGCGGTTGCGCGCAATGCGCGGCAGGTTTCGAGGGTCAAGGGAACGCCGTTGACAATACGGTCGGCGCGGCGCGCGGCTTCCGGCTCGCCGGGCAGCAGCACCGGCGCATCGGGATCGACCGGCTTTGTGTTCTTCACATAGCTGAGAAAACGCGACACCTCGGCCGGGAACAGGTGTTCCGGGTCGATCCGCAAGGGATCGACATAGAACGAGAACATCCCTTGCGACCAACGCTTCTCCGGATTGGACGCGCCATTGCCGGTCAGCGCGCCGCCGAGCAACTCGCACATCAGCGCAAGGCCCGATCCCTTGTGATCGCCGAAGGCGCGCAGGGCTCCCTTGCCCTGCTTGTGATCACGCACGCCCGAGGCCGGATCGTAATCGCCGTAAAGTTCGCGCGGGTCGGCGCTGGCTTTCCCCTCGGCGGAGACGAGCGCATCCGCAGGCAGCGCCTTTCCGCCCTGGCTGGCCACGAGAACCTTGCCTTCGGCGACCAGCGACGTCGCGAAATCCAGAATGACCGGCAGACCGCCGGGCCGCGGCACGCCGATGCAGACCGGCGCGGTCGAGAAACGCCGGTCGATGCCGCCGAACGGCGCGACCAGAACCGAACCCGCGACATTGACGAAATGCACCGACACGAGCCCGTGCTCGGCTGCCATTTCGGCCCATTCGCCGACCCGACCGACATGTCCTGAATGGCGCAATCCGATCGCGGAGAGGCCGTGTTCGCGGCACTTCTCGATGCCGATCGTGACCGCCTGCGGCGCGATCGTCTGACCGAACCCGAACTGACCGTCGAGAATGGCGATGACCGGCGTATCGACAATCCGCTTCACGGTCTGATCTGCGATCAGCAGACCGTCCCGCTTCCATGCGACATAGCGCGGCACGCGGGCAACGCCATGGCTGTCGTGTCCGGTCAGGTTGGCGTTGACGAGATACCGCGCGATCCGTTCGGCTTCGGCGCGCGACGATCCGATCGCGGCAAATATGTCGGCGACGAAATCCGCCAGCCGCTCTGCATTCACTTTCGGCATATTACGACCCCTGCCCCGCGGCGATCGCTGGCGCGACCACATCCTTCCAGCTCGTCACACCTTCCTTCAGACGATTGTCGCGGCTCAGATGGCCTGCCGTCGCCTCTATTCCGAACACGCCGCTGCCGAAATCATCCTTCAGATCGCGCAGCACGCCTTCGACCATCCGCGCATCCAGCGTGTCCGAGGGTTCGCGCTTGAGCCAGATCGTTGCGGCCCGCCGCGGATCTTTCCTGATGAGGCCGGAGGCTTCGTCGATGGCCTTCGCCAGCACTGCGGGAAGCCTGGGATGGGCGGCGACCACCGATGCCGGTGACGCCAGCACCAGAAACGAGGTCTTGCCGCCCATGATCGCATCGGATGAATCCACCGCGTGCACCTTCGGATCCTGCAATGCGATCTGCGTGAAGGGCGGCGACGAGAAATAGGCGGCGATGCCGCTCCCGGTTACGAGCTTTTCGAGCGCGTCCTGGTGCGGCAGGACAACAAGCTGTCCGCGCAGCCGCTCGCGCCCGCCGAACGACGGATTGGTCCGCATCCGCAAATACGTGACCTGCGGCGCGGTCAGCATCGGCACCGCGATCTTGTCGGCCGGTCCGAGGTCGGACAACGCTTTGACGTTTGGCCGCGCCGTCAACAGCACAAGCGGGAGCGTCGTGAGACCGGCGACCGCGACCAATTCCTTCGGGGTCCGCCGGTTGGCGTCGCGCGCCAGGAGAAAGGGCGTCAAACCATACGCTGCCGCGGCGATCTCACCCCTGGCGAGTGCCTGCCGCATCGGAGCGGCATTCGAAAACCGCCGCAGCACGACCTTGCCGCGGAGCCCCGCTGCCCGCGCGTGCTTGTCGAACAGGCCCTGATCCTGCGCGACATAGAGCGGAAGAAATCCGATGCCGTGGCCGACACCGATCGCGATGTCCGCCACGGTGTTTTGACGCTCGCGCCGGCTGCTCTCATCCTTGCCCTGAGCCTGCGCGGCGCAGGGCGCCACGCAGATCAGTGCGCAAAGCAGCGCCGCGAGCGCGCGCATCAGGCCGCCTTCTTCTCGTCCTCGATCGGATTGACCAGAACACCGACGCCTTCGATGTCGATCTCGCAGACATCGCCGTGCTTCATCCACAGCTGCGGCTTGCGCGCATGACCCACGCCGGACGGCGTGCCGGTCACGATCACGTCGCCCGGCATCAGCGTCATCGCCTGGGTCAGATCGACGAGCGTCTCCGCCACCGGGAAAATCATGTTGGCGGTATTGTCGGATTGCAGCACCTGCCCATTCAGGCGCGTCTCGATCTTCAGGCCAACCGCGCCGGGCGGCAATTCGTCGGCCGTCACCATCCAGGGACCGAAGCCGCCGGTCATGTCGAAATTCTTGCCCATGTCCCATTGCGCGGTGCGGCGCTGGAATTGCCGGATCGATCCATCGTTGAAGCAGGAATAGCCGGCGATGCAGGAATAGGCGTTGTCCATCGTCAGATGTTTCGCCTTCTTGCCGATGACGATCAGCAGTTCGCACTCATAATCGAGGGTTTCGGACACGAGCGGACGAATGATCGGCATCTTGTGCGGCACGAGCGAGGTGGTGCAGCGCATGAAGATCGACGGCGCGGTCGGCTTCTGATGTCCGCCTTCCTTGGCGTGTTCGAGGTAATTCAGTCCAAGGCAAACGATCTTGCCGGGATTGGCGACCGGCAGCGTGTATTTGATCCCCTCGAGCGGCACCCTTGCCGATGCCGGCGCCTTTTTCGCCGCGTCCGCAATGCTGGACAGGTCGCCGCCGGTCCGCGCCAGCACCTGACCGAGATCGGCCGGAATGTTCTGATCGACCGCCTGGAGGTCGATCACCTCACCGCCCTCAACGACGCCGAGATGCAATTGTCTGTCGCGTTCGAAACCGACGATCTTCATGTGGTAGAAATCCCGATTGGCATGGATGGCGGACGGTCAGTCCGGGACGGTTGTTTAGCCGCTCGACATCCGCTCGCCAAGCCGCGGATCGCGCAGGGCACATCCGCGCCGCGGCGCCGCCCGGTCGGTATTTTCAGCCCACCGCTGGGCGGTCAGGACAATGGGTCCAGGGCCAGCGCACAGACCGCGAAATTGCGTTCCGCATCGGTCCAACGATCGAGGACGGTCCAGCCTGCACCCCGGGCGAGCGCCGCGAAGGATTGCCGGCTGTATTTGTAGCTGTTCTCGGTGTGGATGGTTTCGCCGGCCCTGAACGAAAAGCGCGAACCGCCGACCGTCACCGTCTGCCGTGCGCGGCTGGCGAGATGCATTTCGATCCGCCTGCGATCGCGATTGTAATAGGCATGATGCTCGAAGCCATCGAGCTTGAAATTACCGCCGAGCTCCCGGTTGATGCGCCGAAGCAGGTTCATGTTGAACTTCCCGGTGATCCCGGCCGCGTCGTTATAGGCCGCGTTCAGTTTCGCTTCGTCCTTGATCAAATCGACGCCGACGATCATCACCGCGCCCTGTCCGAGGATACTGCCGGCATGGCGCAGAAAGGCGGCTGCCTCATGCGGCTCGAAATTGCCGATGGTCGAACCGGGGAAGAAGCCGATCTTGGGAAGGTCCGCGACCGCATCCGGCAGCGCGAACGGCTTCATGAAATCGGCCACCACCGGAAGGATGGACAGATTGGGATAATGCCTGCGCAAGGTCGCGGCTTCGGCATTGAGAAAATCGCCGGCGATGTCCACCGGCACATAGGCCTTCAGTTTCCGCGCCGCATCGAGCAGGAAACGCACCTTGATGCAAGCGCCGCTGCCAAACTCAACGAGCGCCGCGCCGGTCGGGAAATGCTGGACCATCGCGCCGGCCTGCATGCGCAGAATTTCATGCTCGCTGCGGGTCGGGTAATATTCCGGCGTGCGCGTGATGTCTTCGAACAGCCGCGAACCCACGCTGTCGTAGAAGTATTTCGGCGCGATCCGCTTCGGCGTCGCCGACAGGCCCGCGATGACATCCTGCATGAAGCTGTCGCTGGTCGTTGCGTGTGCAACGAGCGGCGCGGCCGCTGCGCCCTGCTTGCTTTTCGTCATCACAGATACTCCGCGAGCCTGAGCCCGGTGAATTGCCAACGCGCTGGCGGATGGAAGAAGTTGCGATAGGTGAGACGCTCATGGCCCTGCGGCGTCGCGAGCGACGACCCGCGCAGCACCATCTGATTGATCATGAACTTGCCGTTGTATTCACCGATTGCGCCCTCGGGCGCGCGATAGCCGGGATACGGAAGATAGGCGCTGCGGGTCCATTGCCACACGATGCCGAACGCGTCGTCGATCAGTTGCAGGCGGGCGGCGACTTCCCATTCCGCTTCGGTCGGCAGATCCTTGCCGGCCCAGCGCGCGAATGCATCGGCCTCGTAATAGCTGACATGCATGACCGGCGCCGCCGGATCGACAGGTCGCAGGCCGCCGAGCGTCATGGCATGCCAGTGACCGTCGATCTGTTGCCAATAGCCCGGCGCCTGCCATTGCTCGGTCTCGCGCCTGGTCCAGCCGTCCGACAGCCAGAGCGACGGCGTGGCGTAGCCGCCGTCGGCGATGAATTCGATCCATTGCGCATTGGTGACGAGGCCACGCGCGATCCGCACCGGCTGGATCAGCACGCGGTGCTGCGGGCCCTCGTTGTCGAAATGAAACCCTTCGCCGTCATGCCCGATGTGATGAATGCCGGCCGGTATGTCGACATAGGTCTCGCCGGTCTGTGCAACAGGAGGCGCCCAATCCTTGTCGTAGGCCGGCGCGGTCGGATTCTGCGCAAAGGCATGCAGGATATCGGTCCACATCAATTCCTGATGCTGCTGCTCGTGATGGAGCCCGATTTCAAGCGTCGGAAGGATCGACTGAAGCAGCGCATCATCCGCGCTTTCGATCAGCGCGACGACAGCGGCGTCGACATGCGCGCGATAGGCGGCCACGTCTTCCGCATTCGGCCGCGTGATCATGCCGCGCTCAGGCCGCGCGTGACGGGGGCCTGCGGCCACGTAATAGGAATTGAACAGGAACGGGAAACGCTGATCGAAGACGCGATAGGACGGGGTGTTTGGGATCAGCAGGAATGTCTCGAAAAACCACGTGACATGTGCGCGATGCCATTTGGTCGGGCTCGCGTCCGGCATCGATTGGACGACCTGATCTTCCGGGGACAAAAGCGACGCCCGTCGTTCCGTCTCGCTGCGCACCGCGCGGAAGGCGTCCCGCCAGTGCTGCCTCACCTCGGATGGGGCTCGCTTCAAGCCCGGATCGGAAAAGTCCCGATCGCGCATGATGGTCGATCGCATCGAGGTCTCCCGCGGCCCAAGCCCCTCAGATAGGGTACCGCTCGGTCCCTCTCAATCAGGTGCGACGCAAATTGTTCCATCAAAGCCTGCGTTGATCCAACCCCTGGCGCGGCCGAAAACGCCTTTTGTGGCAATGGGTCACAGCCTTGAGGCCCTTCATTCAGGGCTTGGCGGGCCGGGCGTGGCCACCTGAGACGCATGGGGATTGGCCGGAAAGCCCGACCAAGAGACGCGAACGGGCTTTGGCAACAGGCATCGCCCCCATTCAGCGCAGGAACAGAAGCGCCACGATGACGAATGTCGGCAACAGGAACGCACCCGACCAGAGCATGTAGCCGAAGAATGAGGGCATCTTCACGCCGGCGCCGCGGGCGATCGCGTACACCATGAAGTTGGGCGCGTTGCCGATATAAGTGTTGGCACCCATGAACACGGCGCCGAGCGAGATTGCGACCAGCGTCGGCGCGAGCGTCGTCATCAGCGCTTTCGGATCGCCGCCGGCCAGTTCGAAGAACACGAGATAGGTCGGCGCATTGTCGAGGAACGACGACAAGGCGCCGGTGAGCCAGAAATAGGCGACATTGTTCGGCGAGCCATCCGGGTTGGCCACGAGCTCAACCAGCGGCGCGAACGCGCCCTTGGCGCCGGCATTCAGCATTGCAATCACCGGGACGATGCAGATGAAGATGCAGGCGAAGAGGATCGCCACTTCCTGGATCGGTCCCCATGAGAAGCCGTTCGCGACCCGCGTTTGCGGGCGCGTCAGCCTGAGCGAGAGCAGCGCCGCGATAACGAAGATCGCGTCCCGCACGACGTTCTGCAGTTCGACCGGAATGCCGCCGATGGAAAAGGTCACTCCCGGATTCCAGTTCGCACTCATCAGGATCGCGCCGATCACTCCCGCCAGCAGCACAAAATTGATGGCCCCATGCAGACCGAGCGGGGAATCCGGCGTCGGATCGAGCGGGTGGTGCAATCGCTCTTCGCGCTTGTGCAGGATCATATCGATCACAAAGAACACGGCGAGCAGGATCACGCAGACGAGCAGCGTCGGCCGCCAGAGATGCGTCGTCGTCCAGAAAAAGTCGACGCCCTTGAGGAAGCCGACGAACAGCGGCGGATCGCCGAGCGGGGTCAGCGCGCCGCCGATATTCGAGACCAGGAAAATGAAGAAAACGACCGTGTGGACGCGATAGATCCGGTCGTCATTGGCGCGCAGCAGCGGCCGGATCATGATCATCGACGCGCCGGTCGTTCCGACAAAGCTTGCAAGGAAGGCGCCCACGGCGAGCAGGAGCGTATTCGCAGCCGGTGTGCCGCGCAAATTGCCTTCGAGAAAGATACCGCCGGCGATCGTATAGAGCGCGAACAACAGAAGGATGAACGGCACATATTCGAGGAGCAAGGTGTGAAGGAGCGCGTGACTGCCTCCCGTCCATCCGGCCCAGCCGATCAGCGGCACGATCACGCAGAGCGACCAGAACAGGGCAAACTTGCCGTAATGGTGTTCCCAAAGATGCGGATAGAATAGCGGGCCGGTCGCAATCGAGAGCAGGATCCCGATAAACGGAATCGCCCAGACGAACGACATGGCACTGCCATCGAGGCCTTCCGCGGCTTCGGCGCTGCCGGATGCGAGGACGAGGATACCCGCAAGCGCGACTGCGCCCGCTTTACGGTACGAAATCATCCCCAACCCCCACGCTCGCTTGGTCCACTAGCCTTCTGGAATAGCGGAGAGCTGCGATCAAAGCCAATGGTGCGGGCTGTCACGGGTCGACTTGAGCTTGATTGGCGCGACCGGTTGCCGCAGGGTTGTCGGATGAAGCCCGCCGAATCCGCGCCTCCTGCCCTGCCGACGATCGGCCCGGCCGACCGCCTCGGCGCGGTTGTGCCCGCACCCGCGGCGACGACACTGGAAGGCGCGGATCTGACCAATGTCATCGTCCTCGCGCACCGGCGGCACCAGGGGAGCGCCGACGCGCCGGAGGTCAAGCTTGGCGAGAGCGAACGGCCGGCACCGCCGGTGTCATGGCGCGACAGGGTGCCCTGGACCGCGCTGATTGCCGGCGCGCTGCTTCTGCATCTCGCCCTGGTGCTCACCTTCATGCGCGAGCCCGCGCCGATGCCGAGTCTCGCGCTGGATTCGATTTCGGTCGAGATCGTGCTCGGTGGGGAGACAGAAGCCGGACTTGCGGAAAGACCGAGCACGGTCGATTCCGCGCCGTCTGTGGCGGCCACGAGCCCTGCCGAGCCCATTGTCGAGCCGCCTACCGAAGTCGAACAGCAAAAGCCCGACCTGAGACCGCGGATCGAGGCGGAGCCGCGCGAAACGCAGCGCGAGCAGACCGTTTCGGAAGAAGAGCCAAAGCCGGCCGAGCCCCGGACCGCGGCCGCCGAACCCGAGCCGCAAGTCGAAGCCGCGGAGCCTGAGCCGACACCCACCCCGACCCAAGCGCCGCAAGCCGCGGTCGCCGCTGCCGCCGAGGTGGAGCCGGCGCCGAAACCAGCTGAGCCGGAAGCCGCGCCGCCTGTCGAGACGCAGGCGACAAAGCAGTCGAAGACGAAGCCGGTTGAAACACCACGCCCGCAATCCAAGCCTACGCCGCCGCGGGTCGCGGCGTCACGCAGCGGTGTTGGCGTCGGATCATCGCGTGACGTGCGCGACTGGGCGGCCCGGGTGTCGGCTCATCTCGCGCGCAACAAGCGCTATCCGGCCGACGCGCTCGCGCAGGGGCTTGGCGGCACCGCCAGCGTTTCATTCACGCTGGACGGCGACGGCCGCGTCACATCGGTTCGGCTGGCCCGTTCGTCGGGACATGCAAGCCTCGATCGCGAAAGTCAGGATCTGGTGCGGCGGGCGTCGCCGTTCCCGCCGCCGCCGCAGGGCAAGGCCTCGATCACCGTTCCGGTGAATTACAACGTGCGGACGGGGCGGTAGCGATCTTCAGCTCAGCGCCGCGAGCGCCTTCTTCAACCCTTCACCCGATTCATCCGCCATCGCGGCCTTTCGCAATCCGGCCAGTTCGGCCGCCGCATTGCCGCGCGCACGCAGCTTCGGGATCAAGGCCATCAGCGACTGATACTTCTCCCGGCCGCGCTCATGGGTCTCGCCATAACCCTTCACGAGACCGATCAGATGCGCGACCTCCACCGCCAGCGGATAATCCTCGCGCGCGATCTCGACGACCTTCGCGAGCCATTCGGTCTGCCGCTGCTGCTCGTCGGCCCAGCGCAGCGAGCGCGGCCGCAGCGGCTTCATGCTGGCAACGATATAAAGCAGCAGGAATCCGCGAACGGACGACGTCTTGACCTTGCGTCCCTTTTTGGTGAAGGCATCGACGATCCCGCGGACCCAGCCCGTGTTCAGGACGAACCGGCCGAGCGAAGCCGGCAGCGTCTCCGCAATCTCCTGGGTGCGCGGATGCATGTATTCCACGATCTCGAGCAGCTGGCCGTCCTTGACGATGACTTCCTTGCGCACGCGTTCAAACCGCGAGGCGCGGATCTTCAGTTCGGCGACGCGGATCGTGTCCTCGTAGGCCATCGCCAGTGCGAGATTGCGCGCAACTTCGGTCAGGAGTTCGTCCGGCTTGCCCGGACGCGCTTTCTCGATCTCGATGACCGGCGCGAGCCGCTTCAGATAAAGCTTCGCGTAATCCTCGTCCTGGTAGTCAGCGAGCCGCACGACGCCCGCGCTCACGATCGGCCGCGACACGATGGAGAGCGCGTCGTCGATCGGCGCGACCAGGGACTGCACCGACCCGTCGCGCGCCTGCGGATCGAACGGGCGCTCGGCGGGCAGCGCCGGCATATTGCCGGAAGCGGCGGCCTCGAAGCCGGCATTGAAGGCCCGCACACTCGGCTCGACGCCGACACCGCCACGGCGGATGGTGGCTTCGAACGCCATCTTCTGGAACGGCAACGTGCCGGAGCCTGCGAGCGCGCCGAACATGACGGCGCTGATCAGGCTTCCGGTCGCATCCGCGATGCTGGCCATATCGAAGGCGTGCAAGCGCCGTGCGGCCTCGTCGACGGATTTCAGCAGCGCTGCCGCATCGACACGGCCGTCGGCGAGTGCGGTTCGCTCCAGCATCGTATAGACCCGGTGGGTCGAGGCGATCAGCGTCGTGCGGTCCGGCGTGACGAAGCCGCGCGTGATCGCACGGCCGGCTTCCATCAGCTCGGAAGCCAATACGATGTCGACATCGCCCGGCACCGGCATCAGCGCCAGCACCGGCTGTTGCTGCCGCGCGGCGGCCTTCGGAAACAGCTCGACATAATAGATCGTGGCGCCGGTGCGCTGGGCCACACCCGGCACCGAGGTCATCTGCGCGAGATAGCCGCCATGCTCGGCGAGATCGATGATCCAGTCGGCGAGCACGCCGCCACCCTCGCCGCCCATCGCCAGGATGGCAATGGTGATCGGCCGCACTTTGGAAGCGCCGCGGGTATCGACGAGCGGGGTGTTCATGCCGTCACCATTTTCCGTTCGAGCCGGCGCTGGAAGAAGCCGATCACGGCGTCGCGGATGCGCTGCTTGAAGCGGTCCCACCCGGTCGGGTTGTCGATGATCGAGGCCTGATAGAATGACGGACACAGCACCGCCGCATGCGCGACCTCGCCGCAATTGCCGCAGCCGACGCAGGTGTTGATCACCTTGGTGATCGGATCGCGCCGCAACGGATCGGGATTCGGGGCGATCGTCAGCGACGGACAACCCGACAGCCTGATGCAGGAATGATCGCCCGTGCAGGTATCCGGATCGACACCGAAGCGGTCCCGCACCATGCGCTCGCCGCGCTTCACCGCATCGCGGATCAGCGGCTTGATGCGGCGCTGCTTGTTCAGCATGCATTCCGACGAGGCGATGATGACCTTCGGTCCCTTGACGTCCGTGGTCAGCGCCTCGCGCAAGGTGTCGCGCATCTTCGCGACATCGTAGGTGCGGGTGATGTGCCGCACCCATTCGACGCCGACGCCGCGCACCGCCTTTTCGATCGGATGCTGGGTCGAGCGCGTCTCGACGGTGCCGGCCGAGGACAGGATGTCCTGGCCGCCGGTTGCCGCGGCGTAGCCATTGTCCACGATCAGCATGACGCCGTCGGTCTTGTTGAAAACCTGATGGCCGACGCTCGAGACCAGACCGTTATGCCAGAAGCCACCATCGCCGACGACCGCGATCGGACGCTTGCCATCCTGCCCCGACAAGGGCGAAGCGCCGGCGCCGCCAAGACCGTAGCCCATCGTGGTCTGGCCGATATTGAAGGGCTGCAAGGCCGCGAAGGTGTGACAGCCAATATCGGCGCTGACGTGAAGCGGCCCTGTCTCCTTCTGAACGAGCTTCATCGCCGAAAAGATCGGACGCTCGGGGCAGCCGGTGCAGAAGGACGGCGGACGCCCCTGCACATTCTGGCCGAGGGTTTCGAGGGCGGCCGGCAGGCTCTTGTTGGTCTGCTTGGGCTCTTCCGGCGCCAGCAATTCCGGACAATGCAGCGTGCAGAATTTCTGCAAGCCCGCCTTCAGCACGCCGCCGGTATATTCGCCGGCCATCGGCAGAACGGTCTTGCCCTCGACCCTGGTCTGCAAATCGGCCTGCCGCAGGATCGTGTTGACCGCCTGCTCGATGAAATTCGGCTGCCCCTCCTCGATCAGCATGATCGCCTTCTTGCCGGCGCAGAAGCGTTTGAACTCCTCGTCGACCAGCGGATAGGTGGCGTTCAGCACATAGAGCGGGATGCGGCTGTTGCCGTAGATGTCGGCGAGGCCGAGGATCTCCATGGCGCGCAGCGTGTTGTTGTACATGCCGCCCTGCATGACGATGCCAACGTCGGACACCTCTCCGTCGAAGAATTCATTGATCTTGTTGTCGATGATGAATTGCACCGCGGCCGGCCAACGGTGCTCGATCTTTTCCTTTTCGTGCTCGTAGGTGAAAGGCGGCAGCGCATAGCGGGTGACGTCGCGCACCGGATTCTTCAGCGCATCCATGCGCGTGAAGTCGGGCCGCACATTGTTCTTGGCGATGAACGAGCCATAGACGTGGCAAGCGCGGATGCGCAATTGCAGCATCACGGCGGTGTTGCTGATCTCGGAGAGCTGGAAGCCCTTCTCGACCATGTCCACGATCTTCTGCACATTCGGCCGCGGATCGAGCAGCCACATCTGCGATTTCATCGCGAAGGCGTGGCTGCGCTCCTGCATGATCGAGGAGCCCTCGCCGTAATCCTCGCCGACGATGATCAGCGCGCCGCCCTTGACACCGCCCGACGAGAGATTGGCGAGCGCGTCCGAGGCGACATTGGTGCCGACCGGCGCCTTGAAGGTGCAGGCCCCGCGCAGCGGATAGCTCACCGAGGTCGCAAGGGCCGCGGCGGCGGCGGCTTCGTTCGCTGACGATTCGAAACGGACACCCAGCTCCTTCAACATCGGCTCGGCGTCGTTGAGCACGTCGATCAGGTGCGAGATCGGCGCACCCTGGTAGCCGGACACGTAAGAGACGCCCGATTGCAGCAAAGCCTTGGTGACGCAGAGAATCGCTTCGCCGCGGAATTCCTCGCCCGCTCCGAGTTTGAGCTGCTCGACTTCCTTCTTGAATGATCGCTCGGCCATCGATGCCTCTTCCCGTGCGCTCTTGCCGCGGTTTATCCGCGCGCCCCGTCACGCCCCGATTTGACTCCGGTTACGTGCCCGGCAATTATATTCAAAAGAATATAATGCGTAATGCAATCGAGCGGGAGTTAAAAAATGGGCATCAGAGCGGTCTTTGCGGTCACGGGATTGGCGTTTGCCGCGGCGGTTTCACAGGCCTCCGCGCAGGAAGTGACGCTGCGCGCGGTGACCTCCTTCGCCGAAGGAACCCAGTTTTCCAAGGGATTCGAGCGCTTCATCGAGAAGGTCAACAAGGACGGCAAGGGCGTCATCCAGATCAACTATATCGGCGGGCCGCGCGCCATGCCGCCGTTCGAAGTCGGCAATGCCGTGCGCAACAAGGTGGTCGACATCGCCAACGTGACCGGCGCCTTCTACACCAACCTGATGCCGGAGGCGGACGCCTTCAAGCTGATCTCGAAGCCGGCGGCCGAGCAGCGCAAGAACGGGACCTGGGACTACATCAACGAGCTGCATAACAAGAAGCTCAACTCCTATTATCTCGCGCGCCAGTTCGTGTCGGTGCCCTTCCACATCTACCTGAACAAGAAGATCGACAAGATCGACTTCAATGGCCTGAAGATCCGCGTGACCCCGGTCTATCGCGACGTCGTCCAGGCGCTCGGCGGCACCCCGATCACCACGCCGCCCGGCGAGGTCTACACCGCACTCGAGCGCGGCGTGGTCGACGGTTATGGCTGGCCGATCCTCGGCATTTTCGATCTCGGCTGGGAGAAGGTGACCAAGTTCCGGATGGAGCCGGCCTTCTACAGCGTCGAGGTCAATGTGCTCGTCAACCAGGACGTCTGGAAAAGCCTGACCGATGCCCAGCGCAAGGTGCTGACCGATGCCGCGATCTGGCTCGAAAATCTCGACGCCACCGAAAGCGCGGAGCTGGTCAAGGCGGAGCGCGAACGGCAGGAGAAGTTCGGCATCCAGAAGCTGGATTTCGGCCCGCAGGCTTCGCAGGACTTCCTGAAGAAGGCGAATGATGTGGCCTGGCAATCGGTGATCGCCAAGGCGCCGGAGACCGGCAAGAAGCTGCGCGAACTCGCCGGAAACTGAGCGAGCCGCTGGCCTACACCTGCTGCCACCTCTCCCTGGGGCGAGGTGGAGCACGCTAGGCTCGATGTGAGGGGTCAGGGTCTCACCTGAACCCGAGCCCCTCACCCGCCCTCTTCCGGAAGGAGGCGGGGCCCGCTGCCCGGCAGCCTTGCGCTCAACCACAACTGATTCTTCGATGACGCGCCTGTCCGACCTCTACGGCAAATTCCTCGACGGCCTCGCCGTCATCGCGGCGCTGTTGCTGCTGGCGATGGTTCTCATCGTGACCGGCGACATCATCCTGCGCAACGTTGCCAATGTCGGCTTTGTCTGGGCGAACGAAGTCTCCGAATATGCGCTCTATCTGATCACCGTGCTCACCGCGCCGTGGCTGTTGCGGCGCGGGCAGCATGTGCGGCTGGACCTCGTGCTGACCGCGGTGCCCAAGCGCGCCGCGCTCATCCTCGAAGGCATCGGCGACATCCTCGGGTTCGTCGTCTGCCTTGCGATGATCCGCTACGCCACGCTGATGACGTATGACGCGTGGCGGATCGGCTCGATCACCATCAAGAATCTCGTGTTTCCCGAATGGTGGCTGCTCGTGCCGCTTCCGGTCTGCTTCGTCCTGCTCGCGATCGAATTCGTCTTTCGCTTCCACCGGCTGATCCTGAACCGCGAGAAACGCGAGGAGGCGACTTCGGTCGCGTAAGCCAAATGCCGTGGATCGAAGCAACCATCATCCTGTTCGGCGGCTTGTGCGTGCTCATGGCGTTCGGGCTGCCGGTCGCCTTTGCCTTTCTCGCCATCAATCTGGTCGGCGCCGCCCTGTTCCTTGGCGGCGAAATGGGCCTCGTCCAGTTTAACCGCAACGCCGTCCAATCCGTCACCGCTTTCGCGCTGACGCCGATCCCGTTCTTCGTCCTGATGGGCGAAGTGCTGTTCCAGTCCGGCGTCGCGATGAAAGCGATCGACGCCTTCGCGCTCCTGATCCGCCGCGTGCCGGGACGGCTGTCGGTGATTGCGATCGTCGCGGGCACAGTGTTCTCCGCAATCTCCGGCTCGACCATTGCCACCACCGCTTTGCTCGGATCGCTGATGCTGCCGACCATGCTGGCGCGCGGCTATCATCCGAACATGGCGATGGGTCCGATCATGGGCATCGGCGGCGTCGACATGCTGATCCCGCCGTCAGCGCTCACGGTGCTGCTCGGCAGCCTTGCCGGCATATCGATCTCCGGCCTCCTGATCGGCGGCATTCTTCCCGGATTGATCCTGAGCGCGCTGTTCGTCGGCTACATCATGCTGCGCGCCGTGATCAATCCGAGCCTTGCGCCGTCCGACGAGCTGGAGGCTATCCCCGCTTTCTGGGACCGCTGGCGTCCGTTCCTCATCTATGTGTTGCCGCTGCTCTCGATTTTCGGTCTCGTGGTCGGGGCAATGGCCGCCGGGTGGGCGACCCCGACAGAAGCTGCGGCGCTCGGCGCGGCCGGCACCATCGTCGCGGCGATCTGCTATCGCGGCCTGACGCTCCGCAACCTGATGCAATCGCTGCTCGGCACCGTCGCGATTTCCGGCATCATCCTCTTCATCATCGTTGGCGCCACCACCTTCTCGCAGGTGCTGAGCTTCTCCGGCGTGGTCAACGGCATCATCGGCCTCATCACCGGACAGGGCCTGTCGCCGATGACGGTGCTGCTCGGCATGATCGTGATCCTGCTGCTGCTCGGCTGTTTCGTCGATCAGGTCTCGATGATGCTGATCACCCTGCCCTTCTTCATGCCGCTGGTCTCGAGCCTTGGCTTCGACCCGATCTGGTTCGGCATCATCTTTCTGATCTGCATGCAGCTCGGCCTGCTGACGCCGCCCTTCGGCCTTCTGCTCTACACAATGAAAGGCGTCGCGCCGCCCCAGATCACCATGAACCAGATCTACGGAGCCGCCCTGCCTTACGTGCTGTTCGGCCTTCTGGTCCTTCTGCTGATCGTCCTGTTCCCACCCATCGCCACGTGGCTTCCGCGCATGCTTGGCTCATGACGAAGCGTTCGAAGCGCGGCAGCGTCCTGCATCTGGACGACATGCTGCCGTACCTGATGAACCGGCTGATTGCCCGGATGAACCAGAACCTTGCGGAGGATCTGCGCCGTCAGGGCTTCACCTTCCAGGACTGGCGGGTGCTGGCGGTCCTCGCCGTGCATGAGGGCGCGAACCTGACCGAACTCGCCGAGGCCACGGTGATCCCGCAGCCCAGCGTCAGCCGGCTCGCCGCGAACCTCGCCAGGCGCGGTTACGTCTCGCGTCAGAACGGCAAGACCGATTCACGGAACGTGCATCTGTTCATCACGCCCAAGGGCCGCGCGGTCTACGACAAGATGCGGCCGCTGGCGGTCGCCGAATATCGCGCGGCGATGAAAGGCTTCAGCGCCAAGGAATATGACGATCTGCGCGCGGCGCTGTTGCGCATGATGAAGAACCGCAAGGTGAAGCTGCTGGGCTGACCCCCGCGCGCAGTCGGCCCGGCCGCCGCCGTCGCGCGCGAGGTCAAGCAACGCCGTCGTGATAAGCCTGTTACCAGCCCGAGCCCCCGCCACCGCCGCCGCCGCCGCCGGATGAGCCGCCGCCCCCCGATCCCGAGGAGCCGCCGCCGCCGCTCGATCCGGGCGGTGTCGAGGCCGACGCCACGGTGCTTGCAAGGCTGCTGCCGACGCGGCTTGCGAAGCCACCCCAGTCATTATTCGACAGGCGATCTCCCGAATACCACGTGGCGGTCGCAGCTCCCGCCGCGGCTGCGGCGGCGAGCACCCCGGCAAAGCGCTCGGCCCAGCGATTCTCGACATTGAGCGCAACGGCATAAGGCAGATATCGCTCGAACAATTCCGGCGTCTTTTCCGGCGGATGCAGATAATTCAGGCGGTCCTCCTCGGCGACGCCGAGATATTGCTTGAAGCCCTCGATCTCATCCATGACCTTGCGGCCCTGCACGGTCGGCGCCTTGAGGATGTAGAAGGCCATCGCAACGAGTGGCGCGATGAGGACCGGCGCAAACATCGCCAGCATGTAGGGACTGAAGACTGTTTTCGTCGCCTCGTAGGTCGCGCCCCACAACACAGCGAGCCCGGCGACAGCAAATGCGCCGGCAAACAGAAATCCGAACAGGAAAGTGAAGAACCCGGTCCGTCCGGTCATGAACCCGAGAAAGAACGCGATCATGACCGATATCGCCGGCGCCGCGAAAAAGGTGCCGAACATCAGGGCGCCGGTGAGTTCAGCGCCGTAAGTGAAATATATCGACAAAGCGATTGCGGCGGCGAACACGACCCAGAGCAAAATGCCGAAGCCCGACCAACCGTAATTGTTGGTGAACATGGTCTTGTAATACGACTTCTTGAGCGCGTCGCTCAGTTCGCTCTTCGCCTTGCCGATGACCTTGTGATTGACGTCATCGAGCAGGAGCGATCCGCTGGAGCGGAACAATTCGCGCGCCATCGCCGCGACCGGCGGCGAAACGTCGTGCCCTCCCGGCAGCGAGGTCAGGCGCATCTGGTTGCCGCTGTCGTTGAGCTTGACCCCGCCATGCACCGCCAGATCGAGGATGCCCGCGCTGAAGGCGCGGTTGTCGAAGTCCATCTCGTAGATGTAACGCACCGCCGGCGCCGACAATCCTTTCGGCGGCGTGAACAGGGGAATGATCGTTCCGCGCTTCGGGTCGCGGCCGACCCGAAGCCAGGCATAGAAAAAATAGGCCAGCAGCGACAGCACGCCGACGATTGCCGTCACGACCGGCAGGTTGTCGCTCAGCCAATATTGCGCGAGCTGCGCCTGCGTCGGCGGCGTAATGACGCCCTTCGGCCAGGCGGCAGCGACCGTCAATCCATTGCTGACCGGGAGCGGCTGAGTGGTGCGAAACGCGATGAAGCCGGGGCGCTGCGCAATGACCCGCGCATTCTTGCCGGTCGCCCCCTGAGGCCCGGTGTAGAACGCGCTTTGAATGATGTCGACCGGCTCCGGCAGCGTGATCCGCGCCTCCGCGACATCGATCGGGAAGGTCCAGCCGGTCCCGGTCGCATTCCAATACAGCTCGTCGAACTTGTCGAAGAAGCCGATCTGCCGCGTCGTGCGATAGCGGATCACATAGGTGTTCGGCCCCATCGGGACAGTACGGTCGCCGCTCCCGATCCGCACCCGTACGCCGTTCGACAATTTTTCAATGGCATAATTTTCCGGACGGCCATCGCGCGTGACCGACAGCACATCGAAGCCGACTTCGACACGCCGGCCGTCCCTGGCGGTATAGCGGGTCGGAAAGTCGCGCAGGATGCCGCGCCGGATTTCGCGACCCTCTGCCTGCACGCGGATGGTTTCCGTGACGAGGAGATCGGAATTCTTCTCGACCCTGACGTCGCTGATGAATTCCAGAATGCGCTCCACCGCAAATGCCGGCGTCGTGGCGCCCGCAAGCACAACGGCAAAGGCGAGAGCACGGATGAGCGCGTTCATGATGCAGCCCGATCGAAGGTCACATTGGGTGTCGCGCGGCCGGCGTCGTCAGCCTCGAAGAATTCCGCTTCCTTGAAGCCGAGCGGCCGCGCGATCAGCACATTCGGGAACGACTGGATCATGATGTTCAGATTGCGGACCGAACCGTTGTAATAGCGGCGCGCCATCTGCAGATGATCCTCGATCTCGGCGAGCTGTTCCTGCAGCTTCAGGAAATTCTGGTCCGCCTTCAGATTGGGATAGGCTTCCTTGAGCGCGATCAGCCGGCCGAGCGCCCCTTCCAGGGCACGCTCTGCATTTTCCTGCGCCCGCACATTGGACGCCGCCATGCTCGCCGAGCGGATCGCGGCAATGTCTTCGAACAATGTCCGCTCGTGCGCGGCATAGGCCTTCACGGTTTCGACCAAAGCCGGAATGAGATCGGCGCGGCGGCGGAGCTGAACGTCGATGCCGCTCCAACCCTCGCGAACAAGGTTACGTTCACGCACCAGCCGGTTGAAGATCCAGATGCCCCAGACCAGGAGAGCGATGATCAGGGCGGCGACGAGGTAAGTCATGTGATTACGCCTCTTGAGGCACAGCACGTTGGGACACACACGGTCGCAGCATTCTATCGCAGCACGCAGCGCTGGCGATTCAGAACGCCCGGCCGATCAACGCATCGAGAGAATAGGGTCCGGCGCCGCTGGCGAGAAAGTAAAGCGCCGCGGCAGTCCACAGAAGCGGATATTCGAAGCCGCCCTGATTCCAGAAGAAGCCGTGCCGGTGCTCGAAGATGCTGAGCGCAAGCAGGATCACGATCGGAATTGCAACCGGCCGGGTGAAGAGCCCGAGTGCGAACATCGGCCCGCCGATCAGTTCGGTCACCACAATGATCCACGCCCAGAGCTTGCCGGGCCGGTAACCTCCGTTGTCCAGCAATTTAGCAAAATCGCGCACGTTGCTGACGGGACCGCCGGAATTCGGGAAGAACCCCATCGACATGCGCAGCCCATGCGGGACCAGCGACAGGCCGACAATCACCCGCAGCAGAGTCTCGGCGATCGGCGCCGTGGCCGCATAAAGCCCTGCAAGCTGCGGAAAGATCAGCGTGGTGGAATCGTGCATCGAGGAGCGGACGAACAGGAGGGACGATACCGTGAGCGGGAATCGGCGTGGCGTCAATGCGTCCTGGCCCGCACCGCGATCGGCCGCGGCGATGGAAGATCACATTCGCATGAGCGGAGGCACGGCCTGGAACGCCACACCGCTCCAATTGTTGCCGCATATTGGGTTTCGGATGGTCACGCCCATCCTTTAGCGGAGCAACATCAATGTCACGGAATTCCGGGTTTCCCTCGATGACGGCCCTGCTCGCACTCATTGCGGTCGCGGGCTATCAGAACCGCGACAAGATCGCCGAGATGATCGGGAATATGACCAAGGGCAGCGCAGGCGCTGGCGGTACGTCTCCGCAAGCGGGCGAAGCTCCGGCTTTGCCGGGTGGGCTCGGCGGGCTGCTCGCGGGCACAAGCATCGGCGGACTCCTGACCGGCGGCCTTGGCGAGTTGATGGACAAGTTCAACGATGCCGGACACAAGGACAAGGTCGAATCCTGGGTCGGCACAGGCCCCAACAAGGACTGCAGTGTGGATGATCTGAAAACAGCGCTCGGACCCGAAACGCTGTCCGCGCTGTCGCGCGCGACCGGGCTGAGCGAAGAGGATCTTTTGAACCGTTTGTGCTCGACGCTGCCGCACGCGGTGGATCAATTCACGCCGCAAGGCCGCATCGCCTGAGCGACGCGAGCATCCTTGCGTCTACGACGGCGCGCGGTCTTTATCCAAAATGGCATCCGCCGCGGCGATCCCGGTTCGATAGGCGCCGTGCGCGGTGGAGAAATCGTCCGGCGAGCAAGCCTCGCCGGCGAAGTACAGCCTGTCATCCACTGGCGCCGCAAGGATCGTTCGTTGGTCCGCCTCACTTGGCC
>NZ_DATMRX010000283.1:0-1994 GCF_035565855.1 Pseudorhodoplanes sp. | reverse complement strand
CCAGTGATTGTTGTAGGAGGCGACCGAGGCATGCGTCTCGCCGTCGGCTGCGAGCGCGAGCCGCAAGGCTTCCTTGGTCGAGGTCTTGCCGACCGAGCCGGTCACCGCGATGATCTTCGCCTCCGAGCGCTTGCGCGCGGCCCGCGCGAGCTTGCGCAACCCGCCGAGCACGTCGGGCACGATCAGGAGCGGCGCCTTGCGCGGGAACCGCGCGCGCTGCTTGGCGGAGACGACTGCCACGCCCGCCCCGGCCTTCAGCGCCGCCTCGACGAAGTCGTGGCCGTCGCGCGCGTCGCCCTTGATGGCGAAGAAGGCGTCGCTCTTCCCCAGCGTGCGGCTGTCGATCGAGATGCCGGTGATCTCGGCCGGCAATTCGCCCTGCCGCCGCGCGCCCATCGCCGCCGCCATCGCCTTGCTGGTCCAGAGTGCGGTCATGCGGTGTCCTGCCGGCCGTGCGCGTCCGCCATCCCCCGCCGATCGGGAGAGGCCGCCGGTGCAGACGTTCTCGTCGTCATTTCAGATCTCCGCAAGCGAATAGCTTGTACTGCGGCCGCCGCCTGTATCTTTCGTCAGAATGCCGCGTTCCAACAGGTCGTTGATGTCACGCAACGCCGTATCGGGCGAACATTTTTCCATCCCGGCCCATTTGGACGAGCTGAGCTTGCCTTCAAAGCCATCCAACAAGCGGTTGAGCATGTCCCGTTGCCGTTCGTTGAACGGCGTCGCGGCATGAGCCTCCCAGAAGCGCGCCTTTTTCAGAACACTGCTCAGGATGTTCTCCGCGCCGTCGATGGCGCGATCGAGACAGCCGAGAAACCAGTCCAGCCAGGGCGTGACGTCGAGACCGTCCTGCTTCTGCGTGGCTTCCAGCCTGTCGTAATAGGCATTTCGCTCCTTACGGATTTGCGCCGACATGCTGTAGAAGCGCTGCCGGCTCCTTTCCGAGCGCGCGAGCGCCATGTCGGCGATTGCGCGGGCGATGCGCCCGTTGCCGTCGTCAAAGGGATGGATGGTGACAAACCACAGATGCGCGAGCCCGGCCTTCAGGACCGGATCGATGTCGGAACTGCCGTTGAACCAGGCGAGAAAGGCTTTCATCTCGTTGTCCAGCCGCGCCGATTCGGGTGCCTCATAATGAACGCGCTCTTTGCCGAGCGGTCCTGAAATCACCTGCATCGGACCCTTCTCGTCGGTACGCCACGCGCCGATCGTAATCTTGTGGATGCCGCTGTAGCCGGTCGGGAAAAGAGAGGCGTGCCAGCCGAAGAGCCGTTCGTCGGTCAACGGCTGGTCATAGCGCTGCGTGGCGTCGAGCATCATGTCGACGATGCCTTCCACGTTGCGGTCCGCCGGAGTGAGAGCGCCGATGTCGATCCCGAGGCGCCGCGCGATAGACGAGCGCACCTGGTCCTTGTCCAGAATTTCACCCTCGATCTCGCTGGACTTCAGCACGTCCTGCGTCAGGGTCCGGAGCATGGCTTCGCCGCGCAGGGGAAAGCCCAGACCCTCCATCCGGCCAATCAGCCGTCCCTGCTTGTGGCGGACAGCCGCCAGATTGTCAGATAGAGTCTTGATATCCCATGTGAATTCTGGCCAGGCGGATTGCTCGTGAAGGTATCTCACTCTAATCTCCGCACATCATGCGGTGATTATGCGCGACATTCCCCGCAGCCGCAAGCTTTTTTCCGCATGTTTTGCGGTGATTAAACCTTCTCTCCGCCGCGTCCGCCCTCCAGCGCCGCCGCGACCGCCTCGTGGTCGCTGAACGGCAGCACCCGGTCGCCGACGATCTGGCCGGTTTCATGGCCCTTGCCGGCGACCAGCAGCACGTCGCCGGCTGTGAGCCCGGCGATGCCGGCGCGGATCGCCTGCGCGCGGTCGCCGATCTCGGTCGCGCGCGGCGCGGCGGCCATGATCTCGGCGCGGATCCGCGCCGGGTCTTCCGAGCGCGGATTGTCGTCGGTGACGATGACGCGGTCGGCGTTCTTCATCGC
>NZ_DATMRX010000282.1:0-12171 GCF_035565855.1 Pseudorhodoplanes sp. | reverse complement strand
GCGGTGCTGATGATTGTGCCCTCTCCCCTTGGGGGAGAGGGCGACACCTGCATGTCCACACATCGTGATGGGTGAGGGGTAAGGGCGGTCGGATAGCGCCTCCACCCCTCACCCATCATCGTTTGTGGAAACTCTGCGCAGCCCTCTCCTCCCAGGGGGAGGGCGCAGCAACGGGGGCCTCGCTTGCGCCAATTCACTCCGCCGGGCGGCGGAAGCCGATCACCTCGCGCTCCGGCTTCAGGTCCGCCTCGGTCTCGGCAACGATGTAGGTCGGCCGCCGGCGCGCCTCGCGCAGGATGCGGCCGACATATTCGCCGATGATGCCGAGCACGAGGAGTTGCGCCGCGCCAAGGAGCGCGATCGTCGCCATGATCGAGGTCCAGCCGGTGACGGTTTGCGGCACCAGGAGATAGCTGACCACCGAATAGGCGAGCAGCAATAATCCGAGCGCGGCGAAGCCGAGCGCGAGCCAGATCGCAAGCCGCAGCGGCCGGACGCTGTGCGCCGCGATCCCGGTCACCGCAAGATCGACCATGCGAGCGAGTGTGTATTTGCTTTCGCCATAAGTACGCGCGCCGCGCGAGAACGGGATCGTCGTGATCGGGAAACCGAGCCAGCGCACGGCGCCGCGCAGAAAGACGTCCTGATCGGCAAATCCATTCACGACGTCGATCGCACTGCGATCGAGCAGCATGTAATCCGACGAGCCCGGCTCGATGCGGACGTCGCCGATCGCATCGAGCAACCGGTAATAAATGCGCGATGTAACGCTCTTCAGTTTCGGCAGGTCGGCCTCGCCGTCATCGCGGCGGGTCGCGACGATCTTGGCGCCCGCGCGCCAGGCGGCGATCAGCTCGGGGATCAGCTCGGGTGGATGCTCGAAATCGCAATCCATCACGATTGCGGCGCGACCGCGCGCGTGTTTCAATCCGGCACGCAACGCTTCCTGATGGCCGAAATTGCGCGTGAAGGACACATAGCGGATTTGCGGATTGGCAGCGGCGGCGGCGCGGATCGCCGCGAGTGTGCCGTCGGACGATCCGTCATCGACGAAAACGATCTCGTAGCGCCCGAGCGACTTGAGAACGCCGTCAAGCGTTGCCGCCATTCGGGCGATATTCCCGGCCTCGTTGAAGGCAGGCAACACCACGGAAATCTCGGGTGCGAGGTCGTTCATCGTACTATCAAAGGCTGATCGGCCGTCCGCCGCCTTGTGTTGACTGGACCAAAATTGGCGGGCACTCACTATTGGACTGCCCGACAGGGCCCATCCGGTTCAGGCATACTACGGCGGCTCCAAAGACGCGAGCATGGACGCGAGAACGGCGACAGCGGACGGCGGCGTCCTGAGCGCAATCGTCGATTTTGCACTGCGAAAGCCGGGCCGCGCGCTGGCCATCCTGCTCGCGGCCCATTTCCTGATCTGGCTTATCCTGCCGATCCTGACCAGCCACAATCTGGAGCTCGATCTCGCCGAGGACCTCGCGCTCGGAAAGGAATGGCAACTCGGCTACTGGAAACACCCGCCGTTGCCATGGTGGGTCGCCGACGTCGCCTATCGGCTCACCGGCCAGATCAAGTCGGTCTATGCGCTCGGTCCGCTCGCAGTGATCGCATGCTTCATCGGGGTTTATTTGCTGGCGCGCGACATCGCAGGGCCGGTGCAGGCCTTGCTTGCCACGCTCGCGCTCGTCGGCATCCACTATTACAATTACTCGGCTGTGAAATTCGCCCATGACCAGATGCAATTGCCATTCTGGGCATTCACGGCGCTGTTTTTCTATCGAGGGTTGGTGCGCGGCCGTACGCTCGACTGGATGCTGACCGGCGCCATGCTCGCTCTCGCCTTCTGGTCGAAATATGCGGCTCTCCCGTTTGCGATCAGCCTCGCGCTGTTTCTCCTGATCGATCCGGTGGCGCGGCCGACATTACGCACGCGCGGGCCGTGGCTGATGGCAGCGGCCTTTCTGGTTGTGATCGCGCCGAATGCCTGGTGGCTGGTCGAGTCCGGTTTTCTGCCGCTGCAATATGTCAGCGAGCGCGCCCGGCCTCCGGAGGTCTGGTACGATTACATCACGCTCCCGGCCAAATGGATCGTCGGGCAGATCTTCTTCATTTTTCCCTCGCTGGCTTTGCTCGCGCTGACACTCATCCCGCGCACGGCGCCGGCCATGCCTGTTACAGGACAAGCCGCGTTCGCCCGGCGCTACGCCACCACGCTCGCCCTGGGTCCGTTTCTGGTGGTGACGGTGCTTGCGCTCATCGCCGGCCGGTTCCCGGTGCAGATGTGGGGCTATCCGCTCTGGTCGTTCCTGCCGCTCGCGGCTCTGCTCTGGCTCGGGCCCGTCACCGATCCGAAACGGCTCCGGCTGTTCGGCGCCGGAGTCATCTTCCTGTTCCTGCTCGCGCCGACGATCTGGATCGGGAGCACCATCACCGACAAGTATTTCCGCTCGCGGCCCAAGGCCAGCGACTTCCCGGGACGCGCCATTGCCGAAATGGTCACCAGGGAGTGGCACGCCAAAACCGGAACCAAGCTCGATTATGTGGCCGGCACGGAATTCGTGGCAAATAGTGTTGCGGTTTACTCACCCGACCGGCCCCGCGTCGTGGTGCATGGCCGCCCGAAGATCAGTCCGTGGATCGACATGGACGATCTGCGCAAACGCGGCGTCCTGGTGATCTGGGAAGACGACTACGAACTGGCCCATGTCGACGAATGGCGCGAAACCTTCGGCGCCGAGGGCGAACCGGAGATCATCGAACTGCCGCGGTATTCAAGCCGCAGGCAGCCCAAGGCGCGCATCGTCTACTGGATCATTCCGCCCCGGAAATGACGTCGCGCCCCGAGGCAGCGCAATTTGGCTGCACGGTTTGCTTGCGCTCCGCATGTCGCTGGTGAACATTATCATCGGGAGAGCGAATCGCGTCCGGTCGAGCCTTGGCGGAGCGAAAGCCGTCATTTGCAATCGATCAGCTGCAATCGATCCGCAGTGTGACGCGAGGAGCGGACCTGTAGCGGGATGTCCATGCAGCGGCTGACGGCCATCTTCATCGCAGTCTGCGTGATCCTGATCGCGGCGTCGGTCGGCGCCCTTGGTTATCTGGTGTTCCGCCTCTCCGGCACGGAATCTGCGGTTGCTGCATTGGCGGTCATGACCGCGCTTGCGCTCTACAATGTCGTCTCGGCGCGGCTGCGTGATCGCGACCGGATCGGCGATCAGATTGCCGATCTGTCGCGGGGAACGGCCGATCTCGCGCGGCAGGTCGCGGAGCTCGGGCGACGCGTCAATGCGATGGAGACACAGGAGGCGGCTCGGCGCTCGCGAACGCAAAGCGACACGCTGGCCGCCGAGATTGGCGAGCTGGGCGGTCTCGTCAAGGAACTCGCTGAGGCTGTCGCCTCGCATGACATCCGTCTGACGCAAATCGGCGCGGCGCCGTCGGTGGTTCCGGTGCTGACGCCCGGGCCGCAGGTCGCGGCGGTTGCTCA
Organism: Pseudorhodoplanes sp.; assembly: GCF_035565855.1. GTDB lineage: Bacteria > Pseudomonadota > Alphaproteobacteria > Rhizobiales > Xanthobacteraceae > Pseudorhodoplanes. Next base: position 8,678 of record NZ_DATMRX010000282.1, on the reverse strand, counting down.
GGTTGCTCCAGTCGTGCCTTTGTCGGCCGTCGTTGAGAAAGTCGAAGCAGAGAAGCAGCCCGAAGCGGCCAAGCCCGCCGCTGCGCCGGTCGCAGCCGCACCAACCGAAGTCTCATCCGTCAAGGCGCCCGAACCGCCTGTTGAACCCGAGCTTGCAGCAACCGGCCCACTGCGCGGCAAGTCGGCCGATGAGATCGCCGCCATCATCAAGGGTGCGCTCGAAGGCAAGCGCATCGATCTCTATCTGCAACCCGTCGTGACGCTGCCGCAACGCAAGGTGCGCTATTACGAGGCGATGACGCGGCTGCGCATGGAGGACGGCACGCTGATCCTGCCAAGCGATTTCCTGGCGCATGCCGAGAAAGCCGGCCTGATCGCCAGCATCGACAATATGCAGCTGTTTCGGTGCGTGCAGGTGCTGCGCCGCCTTCTGCTCAAGAACCGCGAGATCGGACTGTTCTGCAATGTCTCGCTCGCGACGCTGAACGACGCCGAGATTTTCCGGCAATTCTTCGATTTCCTGGAAGCCAACCGCGCGCTCGGCAGCTCGTTGACCCTGGAATTCACCCAGAGCGCGCTGCGCAGCATGGGGCCGATCGAGCAGGAGAGCCTCGCCGGCCTGATTGCGCTCGGTTACCGTTTCTCCATGGATCAGGTGACCGACCTTCGCATCGGACCACGCGACCTGTCGGACCTCGGGGTGCGCTTCGTCAAGGTCCCGGCGCAGCTGCTGTTGAGCAAGACCGGGGGCTCGGCCGACATCCATGCTGCGGACCTGTCCGATCTGCTCGGACGACATGGCATCACCCTGATCACCGAGCGGATCGAGACCGAGGCCGTGGTGGTCGATCTTCTCGATTACGACGTCCGCTTCGGACAAGGGTTCCTGTTCTCACCGCCGCGTCCGGTCCGGGCCGATGCCTTGCAAGGCGTGCCCGCGACACCCGCCGAGCGCCCGGCGACCGAAACCTCGCTCGGCGCGGCGGCGCGGGCCGCGATCTGATCCTGCACTGGCGCGGCCTGCCGTTGCGGAAGGGAAGCCCTGCGCGCCTCTTTCGGCGCTTCCCGGCCGGGCATCGACGCGCTAAATGCTGCCGCCCGCCACCGACCTAATCCCAGGCATCAGATTTGACCATCTTTACCGATCATTTCGCGTCCATCGCGTCCGATTATGACGTCGTCCTGTCCGACGTCTGGGGCGTCGTGCATAACGGCGTTGCCGCATTCCCGGACGCCTGCGACGCGCTCACCCGCTTCCGCGCGGCCGGCGGCACGGTGGTGCTGATCACCAATGCGCCGCGCCCCAACGGCGTTGTCGTGGCCCAGCTCGCCCAGTTCGGCGCGCCGCGCACCATCTATGACGGCATCGTCAGCTCCGGCGATGTCACGCGCGACGAGATCGCCAAGCGACCGGGACAAACGATCTTCCATATCGGTCCGGAGCGCGATCTCGCGATCTTCGAGGGGCTCGATGTTACCTTTGCGGGTGTCGACACCGCCGATTACGTCGTCTGCTCCGGTTTGTTCAACGAAGAGACCGAGACCGAGCAAAGTTATCGCGGGTTGCTCGGGCAGATGCTCTCGCGCAATCTGTTCATGATCTGCGGTAATCCGGATGTGATCGTCGAGCGAGGCGAGCAAGTCCTCTACTGCGCGGGCGCGATCGCCGATCTGTACAAGAAGATGGGCGGCGCCGTGCTGTATGCCGGCAAGCCCTATGCGCCGATCTACGATCTTGCCTTAAAGCTCGCACAGGAGAAGCGCGGCAAGGAGGTCGACCGCAGCCGCGTCCTCGCCATCGGGGATTCGGTGCGCACCGACTTCACCGGCGCTTCGTCCTACGGCATCGACTGCCTGTTCGTGACGGCAGGCATCCACGCCGCGGAATTCGGCGGCCGCGAGGACCCCGATCCCGATGCGGTCGAGCGCGTCTTGATCGCCGCCGGGGGGAAGCCTCGGGCAATTGCGCGACGGCTGAAGTGGTGATGCGAGGGGAAGGTTGTCTTCGCGGGGACGACGACCGAACGACGCCGGAAAAGCTTACGCCGCGCAGGTCTGATTGCCGAACACCGCGTCGATCTTGCTCTTGAGCGTCGCCGCGTTGAACGGCTTCACGATGTAATTGCTGACACCGGCTTGCTTGGCCGCGATGACATTCTCGGTCTTCGATTCCGCGGTGATCATGATGAAGGGGATTGCACAGAGCCGCGGATCGGCTCGCATCTCCTTGAGCAATTCGTAGCCGGTCATCGGCTCCATGTTCCAGTCCGAGACCACGAGGCCGTAATCCTTCTCGCGCAGGCGTCGCAGCGCCGAGAGGCCATCGGATGCGTCGTCGATATTGTTGAAGCCGACCTGGCGCAGCAGGTTGCGGATAATGCGGACCATCGTGCTGTAGTCGTCGACGACAAGTATCGGCATCGATAGATCGGCAGACATCGGTCAGCTCCGAAGCATATCCGTGAGCGTCTGCCCACTTTCGCCACCGTACACTTTGCGCCTTGAACATCCGTTAAGGCGCAAGATTCGCGGGGACACGCGTCGCGAGCGCAAAACCTGATGAAAATATGAGCGTTTCTGCCTAAAGGCGGATTGCGTGCACCGCGAAGAAGCACCAGTTTCAAACTTCGTTAATACTGTCGCGAAACTTCACGAGAGAAGACGTTACGAGCCACATGACCACAGCGCCCGCCAGAGCCGCGATCGATCCACGCATGGTCCGCACCCTCTGTTTCGAGGACCTGCATGTCGGCATGCGCGAAACCCTGATGAAGACGGTGATGGAAACCGACGTTGTCGGCTTTGCCAATATCTCCGGCGACGACAATCCGATTCATCTGTGCGACACCTATGCGCAAGGCACGCGCTTCGGCCAGCGGATCGCGCATGGCCTCTATACGGCGAGCCTCATCTCCGCTGTGCTCGGCACGCGGCTGCCGGGCGCCGGGGCCGTGTACCGTTCGCAGACGTTGAACTTCCATGCCCCGGTCAAGATCGGTGATGTGGTGACGGTGCTGGTCGAGGTGATCGAACTGGTCGCCGAGGGTCGCAAGGTTCGCCTGCATTGCGAGGCTCTTGTCGACAATGCCGTGGTTCTGGACGGGGAGGCCATCGTGTCGGTGCCGGGACGGCGCAAGAGCTAACCGCTTGACCTGCTGCCCTTGACTTGCGGCCCTTGCGGGCCGACACGAGGCGGCGACTGAGATCATTGACCTGCCTGCCATCCATGTCCCAACCCGCACGTCAGAAGCCGTTTGTCGTGGTCCGTGACGACGGACCGGGGCTGCAGAGCCTGCGCGGCGCGGTCGTCGCGATCGGCAATTTCGACGGCGTGCATCGCGGGCACCGCTCGGTGATCGATTTTGCGATGAAGCGCGCTGAGGCCGCGGGCAAGCCGTCCGCCGTGCTGACCCTTGAGCCGCATCCCCGCAGCTATTTTCGGCCCGACGTGGCGCTGTTCCGTCTCACCGACGAGCAGCAGAAGCTGCGCCTCCTGGCCTCGACCGGTCTCGATGGCGCTCTGGTCCTGAGCTTCAACGCGGCGCTCGCGGGCCTCCCGGCTGAGCAATTCGTGTCGGATATCCTGGTCGGGCGCCTCGGCGTGAGCGGCGTTGCCATCGGGTTCGACTTCCATTTCGGGCAGGGGCGGGGCGGTTCCCCCGCGTTCCTCGCCGAGGCCGGGCAGCGCTACGGCTTTCCGGTCGACATCGCCCCAAAGCTCGAGGACGAGGGCCGGCCGGTCTCGTCCGGGACCATCCGCACGGCGCTGGAAGCCGGGCGGGTCGTGGAGGCGGCAGAACTTCTCGGCTATCCCTGGTTCGTGTCGGGACAGGTGATCCACGGCGAGAAGCGGGGCCGCGAACTGGGCTTTCCGACCGCCAATCTCCGGCTGGACCCGGCCTGTAACCTCAAGCATGGCATCTATGCCGTGCGGGTCGGTCTCGGCGACAGACGGTACGATGGCGTGGCGAGCTTCGGGCGCCGGCCGACCTTCGACAATGGCGCGCCGCTGCTGGAGGTCTTTCTGTTCGATTTTTCCGGCGATCTCTACGACAAGCAGATCGACGTCGCGCTGATCGGCTGGATCCGGCCGGAGGAGAAATTCTCCTCGATCGGCGCCCTGACCGCGCAGATGAATCTCGACGCCGAGCGCGCGCGCGATGCGCTGGCGCGCAATCCCGCCGCATTCCCGCCGCTCGGGCAGATTTGACCTTCGGCACGCCGGCCAGTGTACGCAACCGCGCGTATCCGGGTTCTTTGCGCTCAGGTTCTTTGCGCTAAACGCTCCCCCTGCTACACACGCCCGCCAGAGGCGATTTCCCGACATGACAAAGACCGAACGCGATTATTCCGAGACCCTGTTCCTGCCGCGCACCGAATTTCCGATGCGTGCCGGCCTGCCCGAGCGCGAGCCCCTGTTGCTCAAGCGCTGGAAGGACGAGAACCTGTACCGCAAGCTGCGCGAGGCTGCGAAGGACCGCCCGAAATTCGTCCTTCATGACGGTCCGCCCTACGCCAACGGCAACATCCACATCGGCACGGCGCTCAACAAGATCCTCAAGGACGTGGTGACGCGCAGCCAGCAGATGCTGGGGTTTGATTCCAATTATGTGCCCGGCTGGGACTGCCACGGCCTGCCCATCGAATGGAAGGTCGAGGAAGAGAATTACCGCTCGAAGAACAAGGCCAAGCCGAACCTGTCCGACCCGGATGCGATGATCGCGTTCCGGCAGGAATGCCGGGCCTATGCGCAGCACTGGCTCAACGTCCAGCGCGAGGAATTCAAGCGGCTTGGCGTCGAGGGCGACTGGGACCATCCCTACACCACGATGAGCTATCCGGCCGAGGCGCAGATCGCGCGCGAGATCATGAAGTTCGCGCAGAACGGCACGCTGTATCGCGGATCGAAGCCGGTGATGTGGAGCGTGGTGGAGAAGACCGCGCTTGCCGAGGCCGAGGTCGAATACGAGGATTACACCTCGGATACGGTCTGGGTGAAATTCCCGGTGCGCTTTGCGCGCGGCAAGCGGCATGCGGCGCTGAAGAAGACATACAATGGTGCCTCGGTGGTGATCTGGACCACCACGCCCTGGACGCTGCCGGGCAACCGTGCCATCAGCTACTCGCCGAAGATCGCCTATGGTCTCTACAAGGTCACCGATGCCGCGCCCGACAATTGGGCGAAGTTCGGCGATCTGTTCATCCTGTCGGAAAATCTTGCAGGCGATGTATTCAAGCAGGCGCGCGTCACCGGCTATGACAAGGTCGCCGACGTGCCGGCTGACGATCTTGCCGATCTCGGCTGCGCGCATCCGCTGCGTGCGCTTGGCTATGACTTTGTTGTGCCGCTCCTGGCCGGCGATCACGTCACCGACGACACCGGCACCGGCTTTGTCCATACCGCGCCCGGCCATGGCCGCGAGGACTTCGAGGTCTGGACCGCAAGCGCCCGCGCGCTGGAAGCGGACGGCATCAACACCGCGATCCCCTATACCGTGGACGAGAATGGTGCGCTGACCGCCCATGCGCCGGGCTTTACCGGCAAGCGCGTCATCAACGACAAGGGCGAGAAGGGCGACGCCAACGACGCCGTCATCAAGGCGCTGGTCGAAGCCGGCATGCTGATCGCGCGCGGCCGGCTCAAGCACCAATATCCGCATTCCTGGCGCTCGAAGAAGCCGGTGATCTTCCGCAATACGCCGCAATGGTTCATCGCGATGGACAAACCTATCGCTGACGCTCCGGGCAAGCCCGGAGCTATGGACATCGCAGGGAAAGACGACACCCTGCGCCATCGCGCGCTGACCGCGATCCGCGCGACGCAATGGATTCCGGCCGCGGGCGAGAACCGCATCACCGGCATGATCGAAAGCCGCCCGGACTGGGTGATCTCGCGCCAGCGCGCCTGGGGCGTGCCGATCGCTGTCTTCGTAAAGGAGAAGCCCGACGGATCGGTCGAGATCCTCAACGATCCCGCGGTGAACGAGCGCATCGGCGACGCCTTCGAGAAGGAAGGCGCCGACGCCTGGTATGCGGAGGGTGCCGCCGAGCGCTTCCTCGGCGATCGCGCGGACGAAGGCTGGCAGAAGGTCGACGACATCCTCGATGTCTGGTTCGATTCCGGCTCGACCCATGCCTTCGTCTTGGAGGACCCGGAGAATTTCCCGCAGCTTCAGGGCATCGTCCGGAAGCCCAAGGGCGACGATACCGTGATGTATCTCGAAGGCTCGGACCAGCATCGCGGTTGGTTTCAGTCCTCGCTTCTGGAAAGCTGCGGCACGCGCGGCATCGCGCCCTTCGACATGGTGCTGACCCACGGCTTCGTGCTCGACGAGCACGGCCGCAAGATGTCGAAGTCGCTCGGCAACACCGTCGCGCCGCAGGACGTCATCAGGAATTCCGGCGCGGATATTCTGCGGATGTGGGCCTGCGCATCCGATTATGCCGACGACCTGCGCATCGGTCCGGAAATCCTGAAGACCAACGTCGAGACCTACCGCAAGCTGCGCAACACCATCCGCTGGATGCTCGGCTCGCTCGCGCATTTCTCGGAAGAGGATCGCACCGCGCCGGAGAAGATGCCGGAGCTGGAGCGGCTGATGCTGCACCGGCTGGCCGAACTCGACGTCGGGGTGAAGGAGGCGTATCGCGCCTTCGACTATAAGCGCATCTTCGCGCTGCTCAACGCCTTCATGACCAGCGATCTCTCGGCGTTCTATTTCGATATCCGCAAGGACACGCTGTATTGCGATCCGATCTCGTCGGTGAAGCGCAAGGCCGCGCTCACCGTGATTGATCATCTGTTCCGCTGCACGGTGACCTGGCTCGCACCGATGCTGTGCTTCACGGCGGAAGAGGCCTGGCTGTCCCGCTACGGCGACGATGCGGGCTCGGTGCATCTCCAGCTCTTCCCCGACGTGCCGGCGGAATGGCGCGACGACCGGCTTGCGGAGAAGTGGCGCAAGATCCGCAATGTGCGGCGGGTCGTCACCGGTGCGCTCGAACTCGAACGCGCGCAGAAGCGCATCGGTTCGTCGCTCGAAGCAGCGCCTGTTGTGTACGTCTCGGACGCCGATCTGTTCGCGGCGATCGTCGATGCCGATCTTGCGGAAATTTGCATCACCTCGGCGGCAACCCTTGTTGAAGGCGAGGGGCCGGCGGACGCCTTCCGGCTGGACGACGTGCGCGGGGTCGCGGTCGTCCCCGAGCGCGCGCATGGCAAGAAATGCGCGCGGTCCTGGAAGATCACCGAAAGCGTCGGCGAGGACCCGCAATATCCCGACGTGACACCGCGCGATGCGCAGGCGCTGCGTGAATGGGATAATGCGCGCAGGGCGGCGGAATGAACACGGCACCGTGCCCGGTCACCCTCTCCCCTTGGGGGGAGAGGGTGGTCGATCCTAGCAAGGCGAGGATCGACCGGGTGAGGGGGTAACGACGATCATGCTGGACGCTGCCCCCTCACCCGGCTCGCAGCTTCGCTGCTCGCCACCCTTTCCCCCAAGGGGAGAGGGACGACCGGGCCCGTGGTCATGATGAAAATCACTTCCTTCCTGAGCGGCCCCTTCACCCGCGACGGCGTGGCCACGCTGCTGGTGACGGCGCTTGCGGACCAGGCGCTGAAGCTCTGGCTCCTCTACGGCTTCGAACTCGGCAAGCTCGGCCGGGTGGTTGTCCTGCCGTTCTTCGATCTCGTCCTGGTCTGGAACCGGGGCATCAGCTACGGCTGGCTGTCACAGGACACCGCGGCGGGGACCTGGATGCTGCTCGGCTTCAAGGCCGTGGTGGTGATCGTGCTCTGGGGCTGGCTGTCGCAGGCCGAGAACCGCCTGACCGCAATCTCCCTCGGCCTGATCATGGGCGGCGCCATCGGCAATGCCATCGACCGGCTGGCGCATGGGGCGGTGGTCGATTTCGCGCTTTTGCATATCACGACAGAATCGTTCGCCTTTAACTGGTATGTCTTCAACCTGGCCGACGTGGCGATCGTTGCCGGCGTGGCCGGTTTGATATATGAAATTGTGCTGGGCGGCCGCGCCGCAAAAGCGCCCTGATTTCACGAGACTTTTCGGTCGGGGCGATGGGGGAAACCATTGCGGGGACTCGTCTTGCGAACAGCAATCGGTGATTTCGGTTTGGGCCTGTCCGGCTGGCGGCGGGCCTTGGTCGTTTGCCTTGCCGCCGTGGCGCTAACCGCGGCCCTGTCCACCTCGGTTCCGTCCGTGGCGCTCGCCAATGACGACGAGGAAGAGGAGAGCTTCGAGGCCAAATTCTTCAAGAAGCTGTTCGGCGTCAGCGAAACCGGATCGATCAATTACCGGGAGCGCCCGCCTCTGGTGGTGCCGCCGAATCTGAACCGCCTGCCGCAGCCGGAAACCAATGCCGTGGTGAATACCCCGGCCTGGCCCAAGGACCCCGAGGTGGTCGAACGCAAGCAGCGATCCGCGGCCCGGAAGAACCAGAAGCGCCGCACCTCTGAAGAGGACGACCGCGCGCTCTCCCCCGCGGAACTCGCGGGCTACGGCCGCAAGCCGGCCGGCAGTACGGTGCTGAACCCGACCGGACCGCAGGACGCGGAAGCCGATGGCCAGCGCGTGTACCGGCCGGAGGAGCTTGGCGTGAAGGGTGGCCTTCTGGGCGCTCTGTTCAAGGACAAAACCAAGCCGGAAGTCGCCGAG
>NZ_DATMRX010000281.1:0-2447 GCF_035565855.1 Pseudorhodoplanes sp. | reverse complement strand
GCCGATAGCTTCCTTGGGCACGGCGTAGAATTCGCTCAGCCTGGTCTTCGGGTCGAACCGCATGAAGCCCGGCCGCCCGGCAAAGATCCCGACCGTGTACCAGATCGAGCCGTCAGTCGGATGCGGCGTCACCGCATACGGGCCCGAGCCCGGATTGATGCGGCTGTCCTTACCCTCCTCCGCGGGCTTGCCCGGCTCGGTCCATGGGTCGAGCGTCCCGTTGCCGTTGGCGTCACGAACGAACGGCGCCCAGCCCTGCGCCTTCCGCGCATCGCCGGTCTCGTCCCACACCTTCGTGTTCACCCAGCCCGCGACTTGGCCGGTGCCGGAAAACCAAAGCGTATTGTCGGCGTCATAGCCGAATTGCGGGTGATGCGTGCCGAAACAGGTATCGATGAACGAGTATTTCATCGTCGCCGGATCGAGCATCGCCACCTGACGCGCGCTTTGCGTGAGCGGGAATGCTTTTGCCGACGGGTGATCCGAACCCGCCTTGCAGTAATCGGGATTTGCCAGACCGCGCACGCTCGCAGCGAGCCACAGGCGCCCCTTGTCGTCGAACATGGAATTGTGATTGTTCGCGCGGGTATCCCACAACACGTCGTCGCCCCAATAGGCGGATGGCATGGTCGGCGCGATGCCGCCCGCGTGACCCGGACCGAGCGATACCGGCATGTTCGGATCGGCAACCAGCATCTTGAAGAAGGTCACTGTGTGGGTCTTCGGATCGAGGATCGGCATCATGTCGGTGGAATATTCCGGCGAGCCGTAGAGCTTGCCGTAGGCATTCACCGTGGGCTTGCGCCGGTCCGACGAGATCAGGTCGTGCATGTATTTGTTCGGCTGCGACCAGTCCCAGGTCGTGACCACGAGATTGCGTTCTTCGCCTTGCGGGCGCGCCGGCTTGTGCTTCGGCAACTCGCCGCGCGCGACGCGATCGGTCCAGTCTCCGAAATATTTGTAGGGCACGCCGCCGAGCTCCCCGGCGATGCGGTTCGTCATCGATTCACCCGACTGGCCCGAGGCCAGCCGGCGCATCCATGCGTCCTCGCCGGTTTCGAAATGGCCGAACTGCGCCGGAATCGTGCGTGTCGCTGCCTGTCCGAGCTGATGGCAACCGACGCAGTCCACGTTGCCCATGCGCTGACGCCAGCGATCCTGCGTGATCTCCTTGGGAATCTCGGTCGCGCCGCCAAAATCCTTGGCCGGCGGGATCCTCATCATCGTGTACCAGTAGATCGCCGGATAATAATGCGCGGCCGCGCGATCGTCCGGCGCCGGGACCGCGGTGTGGTTCAGCACCTGTCCGGGCTTGGCGCGGAGGCGCGGGGAATCGACAAGTCCATACCCGCGCACCCACACCTTGTAATTTGCGACCGGAAGATCGGGAACGACGTAGCGGCCCTGATCGTCCGTCACCACGCTCTTGGTGTAACGGGTTGGCAGGTCTGTGGTTTCGGCGATCACCCAGACGCCGGCTTCCGGCCCGTTCGCTCCAGTCACCACACCGCCGATATCGTCCGCATCGATCGCGACCGGCTGCTGCGCATAAACCCGGGATGACGATCCGGCCGGCATCGCTGTGAAGAACGCGACAGCTACACCGGTCAGAAGCACGTGGCGGGACGGCATGGCAGGCTCCTCCACTGTCGTTTTTGCGATTGTTGGATATTAACAATCGCAATGGCGCCAAATTCGAGGAGCGGTTGATAAAATTTCGGCCTCGACCGGCGGCGCAGGCCTTACACCGTCACCTGGGTTCCGACCTCGACCACACGTCCGGTCGGGATCTGGAAGTAGTCGGTGGCGTCGCTCGCGCTTTTTGCAAGCCCGATGAACAGCCGGTCCTGCCAGACCGGCAGTTGAGAATTGGGCGCCGGCTTCAGCGTCCGCCGCGACAGAAAGAACGACGTCGACATGATGTCGAAGGTCCAGCCCAGCTTGCGCGCGATGGCGAGCGCTTTCGGCACGTTGGGCTGCTCCATGAAGCCGAAACGCAAGATCACGCGCCGGAAGCGCTCACCGAGCGGCTCGATCCGCACCCGCTCGCTTTCATCGACGCGCGGCGCGTCGGCATATTCGACCGTCAGGATGACATTCTGATCGTGCAGCGCCTTGTAGTGCTTCAGGCTGTGCATGAGCGCGGTCGGCGCGCTCTCCGGATCGCCGGACAGGAACACCGCGGTTCCCGGCACGCGGACCGGTGGCTTGCGTTCGATCATTCTGACAAGGTCACGCAGCGGCGTCTCGAGCTTGCGCGTCTTGCGGAACAGTTCGCGGCTGCCAACGCGCCACGTATACATCACGACCATCAGCGCTGCGCCGAGCACGAGCGGCATCCAGCCGCCATCGGCAATCTTCAATAGATTGCCCGACAGGAAGGTCAGGTCGATCAGCAGGAACGGCAGGATCACCGCGATCGCCGCGGCAAGCCCCCATCTCCAGAC
>NZ_DATMRX010000280.1:0-1569 GCF_035565855.1 Pseudorhodoplanes sp. | reverse complement strand
TCCAGTGCGATGCGGCCTTCAAGGCGCGCCACATTCATGCCGGCACACACATGCACGCCGCTGGCGAAGGCAAGATGGCGGTTCGGCGTGCGGCCGACATCGAACCGGTCGGGATCGGGGAAATATTTCGGATCCCGATTGGCGGCGGCGATGGCGATGGTGATGAGATCGCCTTCCTTCATCGGCACGCCGCCCAGCACGGTGTCTGCGAGGACACGGCGATTGCCGAGCTGGTTTGAGCTTTCGAACCGCAGCACCTCCTCCACGGCCGTCTTCATCAGCGACGGATCCGCCATCAGCCGCGCTTTCTCCTTGGGCCATTGCAGGAGCGTATAGAGCGCATTGCCGATCAGATTGGTCGTCGTTTCGTGCCCGGCATTGAGGATGAAGATGCAGTTCTGCAGGAGCTCGGTCTCGGTGAGCTTCCGGCCGTCATGCTCGCCGATGATGAGGCGCGTCAGAACGTCCTTGTTCGGATCGCCCGGATTGGCGCGCCGGTCGTCGGTGAGGGCTTTCAGATAGACGAGGAATTCCCGCACCGCGTCGTTGCCGGCTTTCAGTTGCGCATCCGTCAGCACCGGCTCGAGCGCACCGAGGATGGCGAGCGACCAGCCGCGGAGCGGACCGCGCTCCTCGTGCGGGACACCGAGGAGATTGCCGATGATCTCGACCGGGATGGCCGAGGCGAAATCCTCGATCAGGTCGATCGGCGCGCCTTCCCTGCTCTTTTTTTCGATCGCGTCGAGCAGCCTGTCGACGAGTTCGATCAGTCCGGTTTCCATCTCTGCAATCGCACGCGGCGACAGCGCGCCGGCGATGGCGCGGCGCACCTGCGTATGCAGCGGCGGGTCGTTGAAGACGAGGCTGGTGGTGTGGTGTTCGAACAAGGGCGTGTCGCCGAATTTCGGAAAAAATTCGACTTTCTTGTCGGACGAATAGGTCCGGGCATCCTTGTAGAGGGTCTCGCAATCGTCATAGCGGGTGATGATGTAGCTGCCGTCCGGCATGCGGTGGACCGGATCGTGTTCGCGCAGCGCATGGAAATACGGATACGGGTCGTCGATGAAATCCGCCGGCAATTGCTTGATATCGAAAGCGCGCGCCGCGGCCGCCGCCTCGCTGGGACTCGCAAATCTGGGCATCCGACCCACCCCGGAAATGAACGCGATCCCGGCCATCAGTCCGATGGGCCGGCGACGGGGACGGACCCCCGCCCCCATTTGTTCGGGCGAACGGGCTACGAAGCCCTCACCCCCTTGTCAATTCGCCGGCGGGCTCCCGTTGCGCGTCAAATCAAGTTACGCCATGGTCGGAGCGGTCCGCGCGGGCAAATGGAAACGAATCTTGACCATGGCGACCCAGACGAAGGAGGCCTTCGCGGCCAGCGACTGGCAGCGTAATCCGGACGCGCCCTTGCGGCTGGAAACATTCCTCCCCTACCAGCTCAATGTGGTCGCGAGCGTCGTGTCCCAGGCGCTGTCGCGGCTCTACGCCGAGCGCTATGCGATCGGGGTGCCGGAATGGCGCGTCCTGGTCACGCTCGGCGAATTCGAGACCATGACCGGCAAG
>NZ_DATMRX010000279.1:0-5407 GCF_035565855.1 Pseudorhodoplanes sp. | reverse complement strand
CGCTGCAGGATGAAGTGCTGGCGCTTGCCGCGCGCACCGGCGCGACGGTGCTGTTCATCACCCATGACCTCGAAGAGGCCATCTATCTCGGTGACCGTGTCATCGCGATGCGGCCTAATCCCGGCCGGTTCGACGTATCATTCGCCATCGATCTGCCGCGGCCGCGCGATCAGCTGACGACAAGGGAGCAGCCGGACTTCCTGAGGCTTCGCCGCGAACTCTTCGATGTGATCAAGGACGTCGAACATTGAGCAAGGACAAACAGCGCTTCGGATGGCGCGGGCTTGTCCTGCCGGTCGGCTTTCTCGTTGCCGCGGAGACCGCAATGCGCGCCACCGGCTGGGAAAGCTCGTTGCTCGCCGCGCCTTCAGCAATTGCAGTTGCGTTCGCCACCGCCCTGGCCGATGGCACGATTGCAACGGCGACATTGCAGACGCTCGCGACCTCGCTCGGCGGCCTTGCCCTCGGTGCCGGTCTGGGTCTTGCCATCGGCATCCTTCTTGGCCTTGTGCGAACGGCAGACCGGCTGCTGGAGTTCTCTATCGAAGCGTTTCGGCCGATCCCTGCGGTTGCGCTGATCCCGATCGCGCTCCTCGTTTTCGGTTTCGGTTTCCGCATGGAGATCGCGATCGTCGCCTTCGCGGCGCTGTGGCCGATCCTGATCCTCACCCGCGCCGCGGTGGCCGGCGTCGAGCCGCGGCTGATCCAGGTCGCACGCGCTCTCGGCTTTGGCCCCGCCGCACGGGTCTGGAAGATCGTGCTGCCGGCGGCGCTGCCGCGGATTTTCGTCGCGTTCCGGCTGGCCGCCGGGATCGCGTTGATCGTCGCCGTCACCGTGGAGATCGCCGCCAATCCGATCGGGCTTGGCTACAACATGATGCTCGCCCAGCAGACGCTTCGGCCTGAATTGATGCTGGCGCTGCTTCTGTGGCTCGGCATTCTCGGATGGGGGCTTAATCAGGCGATGGTGTGGTCGCAGAAGCGGCTGTTCGGACCGGCAGCGATGGTGCGGATCGACCCATGACCGCCCTCCCGACCCTGAACCGGATCGGCTGGCTGCTCGCGAGTATCGGCGTCGGCCTGTTGTTCATTGCCCTGTGGTACGCCGTTGCAAAGGCACGGCTTGTGTCGCCGGTCTTTCTGCCCGGCCCGGAGCGCGCCTGGGATGCGCTGGTTTACGGCCTCACCGAGGGCGATCTGCGCGAGAAGACCTGGGCCACGATCGAGCGCATGCTCTATGGCTGGCTCCTGGCGTCGCTCGTCGGAATCCTTCTCGGCGCTCTGATCGGCGTCTCGCAAGCCGCTCGCGCCTATGTCGAACCGACGCTGGAATTCCTGCGGCCGTTGCCCGCCTCGGCGATGATGCCGGTCGCGATCGCGATCCTCGGTCTCACCGACGCAATGGTGCTGGCGGTGATCGCGTTCGGCGCGCTCTGGCCCATGCTGCTCGCCACGGTGCACGGCTTTGCGGCTGTCGAGCCGCGACTCTACCAGGTCAGCCGCGCGCTCGGTTTATCCCGCCGCGAGGTGATCTGGAAAATCGCGCTGCCGAGCGCCATGCCCGACATCCTCGCTGGCATGCGGGTTGGCCTGACGATTGCGCTGATCCTCGCGGTGGTGGGCGAGATGCTCGCGAGCCGTCCTGGCCTTGGCCAGGCGATCCTGTTGGCTGCGCGCTCCTTCCAGTCCGCCGATCTCTATGCCGGCGTGATCCTGCTTGGCGCCATCGGCTATGTCAGCGGCACGCTCCTGTCCGCCGTCGAAGCGCACCTCTTGCGGTGGCGCAACGCGCACACCTGAGGTGTATCGAAGCGCGGATCAGACCGTTACTTCTCGCGGAACGCGCGATTGGCGTGGTCGGTGATCGGCTTCATCAGATAGGAGAGAACCGTCCGCTCGCCGGTCTGGACGAACGCCTCGACCGGCATTCCGGGCACGAGCTTCACGTCGCCGAGCCGCGCCACCTGATCCGGGGGGAGGGCGATGCGGATGGTGTAATAGCCGATGCCGGTGCGCTGATCGGTCGTGATGTCGGCTGAGATCCGCGACACCGTGCCGTCGATTTGGGGCGTGGTTTGCTGGTTGAAGGCGGTGAAGCGCAGGATGGCCTTCTGGCCGATCTGCAGCTGGTTGATGTCCTGCGGATTGACCTTGGCTTCGACCGTGAGGTTGTCGGCCGCCGGCACGATCAGCATGATCGTGTCGCCGGCGGAGATCACGCCGCCGACCGTGTGGACCGTCGACTGGAACACGGTGCCGGCTTGCGGTGCGCGGATGTCGATGCGGCGCAGCTGATCTTCGGCGGTGACCTTGCGTTCGACGAACTCGCCGATCTTGGCATCGACGTCGCGCATTTCCTTCGCGACTTCGCTCGACAGCTCCTGGTCGATCTGGATGATCTGCAGTTCCAGTTCGGAGATCTTTCCCTTGGCCTGCGCGGTGGTCGCGATCAGCTGGCCGCGCTCGCCCTGCAGGCGCGTGGCCTCGCGCTCGAGCTGGGTCAGCCGGTTCATCTGGATCAGGTTCTTCTTGAACAGGTCGCGGACGCCTTCGAGCTCGCGCTCGATCAGCTCGATTTCCTTGGTCTTGGCATTCTGCTGCGCCGAAAGGCCGGTGATCTCCTCTTGCAGCTGCCCGATGCGCTGGCGCAATTGAGACTTCTGGCCGTCGCGCGCGGTGCGGCGCAATTCGAACAGCTTCTGTTCGCTGTCGAGGATCGACTGGACATCGGCAGTCGCGTTCTCCGCAAGCCATGACGGGAACTTGATGGCGGATGCGTTGTCGCGCTCGGCTTCGAGCCGGGCCTTGCGTGCGGACAATTCGTTCAGGCCGCGCGTCACGATCGCGAGATTGGCGCGCGTCACCGTCTCGTCGAGGCGAACGACAATATCGCCTTCCTTGACCGAGTCGCCGTCACGCACGCGCACCTCACCGACGATGCCGCCGGTCGGATGCTGCACGCGCTTGACGTTGGAATCGACGACGATTTGTCCGGGCGCGATCAGGGCGCCGGACAATTGCGCCGTGGCGGCCCAGCCGCCGAACCCGATCACGAGGATGCCGACGACAAGGGCGCCGGCCACGATGTGGCGGCGGATCGAGGGGTGTGCTGCGGAACGCGGTGTCATGCAGGGCCTCGTCCGGGAATGACTTGGAGCGGCTGCACGGCAGGTGGCGGAGCGGGCGGAGCGGGTGGCACGGGCGGCGCCGTCGGCGCACCCGGGCGCTGCAGAACCTTGGCGAGGACCTGGTCCTTCGGACCCACCGGATGCTGCATGCGGCCCCCGCCCATCACGAGGATCAGGTCGACGGCTTCGAGGGCGCTCGGGCGATGCGCCACGATCACGGCGATGCCGCCCCTCTTGCGCACGCTCATCACCGCGCGGGCCAGCGCCTCGTCGCCTTCATAATCGAGGTTGGA
This sequence comes from Pseudorhodoplanes sp., assembly GCF_035565855.1. Classification (GTDB taxonomy): domain Bacteria; phylum Pseudomonadota; class Alphaproteobacteria; order Rhizobiales; family Xanthobacteraceae; genus Pseudorhodoplanes. Next base: position 1,986 of record NZ_DATMRX010000279.1, on the reverse strand, counting down.
ATTGGGCTCATCCAGCACCACCAGGAACGGATCGCCATAGAGCGCGCGGGCAAGCGCAATGCGCTGAGCCTGACCGGCCGACAGCGCGCTGCCCTGTTCGCCGACTTCAGTCTCGTAGCCGTCCGGAAGCTTGACGATCAGGTCGTGCACGCCTGCGGTCTTGGCGGCGTTGATGATCGCCTCGGGATTGGGCTCGCGCTCGAACCGCGAAATATTCTGGGCGACGGTTCCGGCCAGCAATTCCACATTCTGCGGCAGGTAGCCGATATGCTTGCCCAGCGCGTCCGGCATCCATTGATCGAGGGCGGCGCCATCGAGCCGCACATGGCCGCGGATCGGCTGCCACAGCCCGACGATCAGCCGCGCCAGCGACGACTTGCCCGACGCGCTCGGCCCGATGATGCCGAGGCCGTTGCCGGCGCGGAGCACGAAGCTGACATCCTGGACGATGATCTTCTGGACGCCGGGGGGCGCAGCCGCGACATTTTCGACCGCGAGGCTGGCGCGCGGCGCTTGCAGGGGCATGACGTCGCGCTGCGTCGGGAACAGGGAGAGGAGGCGGTTCAGCCGCTCCCAGCCCTGTCGGGCGGCCTGGAAGCCCTTCCAGTTGGCGATGGCGAGATCGACCGGGGCAAGGGCGCGGGCCGACAGGATCGACCCCGCGATGATGATGCCCGCCGAGGCCTGCTGGTTGATCACGAGCCAGGCGCCGACCGCGAGCACCCCTGACTGGATCATCATGCGCAGCGACTTGGACAATGCGCCAAGGCCGCCGGCGACGTCGCTCGACTTGCGGTGGCTCGACATATAGCGCCGGTTCGCCTCGGCCCAGCGCCCGGAGATTCGCCCCAGCATGCCCATCGCCGAAATCGCTTCGGCATTGCGGATCGAGATTTCCGCAAGGCCATTGCGCGCGAGCGCCGCCTGGGTCGCGTCCTGCATCGGCTTGCGGGTCCAGATCTCGGTAAACACCGTCAGTCCCACCAGGATGATGGCTCCGAACAGGGCCGCGAGCCCGATCCAGAAATGGAAGAACAAAAAGCAGATCGCGATATAGATCGGCAGCCAGGGCAGGTCGAAGAAGGCGATCGGCCCCGAGCCGGACAGGAAGGCGCGCACATTGTCGAGGTCGCGCAGCGGCTGCAGGCCGTCGCTGCGATTGCCGGACCGCAGCGGGATTTTCACGAGGGTCTCGTAGACGCGGCCGCTCAGCGCCTCGTCGAGGCTGGCGCCGATCCGCACCATGATCCGCGACCGGATGACGTCGATGACCGCCAGCATGCCGAACAGAAAGGCGGCGATGACGCACAGGCCGATCAGGGTGGGCACCGAGCGGCTCGGGATCACCCGGTCATAGACCTCCAGCATGAAGACCGAGCCGGTCAGCATCAGCACATTGCTGACGGCCGAGAACAACCCGATCGCGATCAGCGCGCTGCGGCAGGCGGCGAGCGCCGCCGACAGCTCGGACCGTGGGGAGGCAGGTGTCGCGGGATGGCTCGACATGGCAGCCTTGGTTGCGGACTCCGCGTTAGACCGCCGGTTCCGGCCCTACGCCGCTCGCCCGCCGGGGTTTACCGCAAACAACAATATGACATGCAAATGCGAGTCTTGTCGCCCCGGCGGTTCAGAGCGTTGCATGGTCAGCCATAGGGGTTGCCCTCGATGCGTTAGACGTAGAGAGGAAACGAAAAGTGCTGCTCTGTCAGAAAATTTGGGTCGACACCGAGCAATGTCACCGAACCCGCTTCCCCGAAATCGATTACGGCGTTGCCGGCCGTATATTCGATATCCAGATCGCCGATACTATCGGCCGGCAAACCTGAGATCAGGATGAGATCGTCATAGACGCTGAAATTCTGGATGGTGTCGGCCCCGATTACGGCATCGTCGTTGAAGTCAAAGATGAATGTATCGCTGCCGTAGCCGCCATCCATCGTGTCATTGCCGGCGCCGCCGATCAGGATGTCATCGCCGGCGCCGCCG
>NZ_DATMRX010000278.1:0-4479 GCF_035565855.1 Pseudorhodoplanes sp. | reverse complement strand
GGGCTGGGTGAACGCCCATTGCGAGGCGTTGCCGTGAGGGGCTGTGCCGCGATGCATCTTGAAAATCGTGTCCTGGTGACGGGGGGCGCGGGCTTTCTCGGCTCGCACCTTTGCGAACGGCTTCTCGACGCCGGCGCCAATGTAATCTGCGTCGATAACTTCTTCAGCGGCACGCGCAGCAACATCGAGCACCTGATCGGTCACAAGCGCTTCGAACTGATCCGTCACGACGTAACCATGCCGTTGTTCGTCGAGGTCGATGAAATCTACAACCTCGCTTGCCCGGCGTCGCCGGTGCACTATCAGCGCGATCCGGTGCAGACCACCAAGACCAGCGTGCTCGGCGCCATCAACATGCTGGGCCTTGCCAAGCGCGTCGGCGCGAAAATCCTCCAGGCCTCGACGTCGGAGATTTACGGCGATCCCCAGGTCCATCCGCAGCCGGAGAGCTACTGGGGCCATGTCAATCCGATCGGGCTGCGCGCGTGCTACGATGAGGGCAAGCGTTGCGCCGAAACGCTGTTCTTCGATTACAAGCGCCAGCATAATCTGCGCATCAAGCTTGCGCGGATCTTCAACACCTACGGCCCGCGCATGCATCCGAACGATGGGCGGGTGGTGTCGAACTTCGTCGTGCAGGCGCTGCTCGGCCGAGACATCACGATCTACGGCGAAGGCACGCAGACCCGGTCGTTCTGCTATGTCGACGATCTGGTCGACGGCCTGATGCGCTTCATGGCCGCGGGCGATGGCGTGTTCGGGCCGATCAACCTCGGCAATCCCGAGGAATTCACCATCCGTCAATTGGCGGAGCAGGTGATCGCGCTCACCGGCTCGCGTTCGCGCATCGTGCATCGCCCGATCCCGCAGGACGATCCGCATCAGCGCCGCCCCGATATCTCCTGCGCGCACGACGTGCTGGAATGGGCGCCACGCACGCGGTTGAGCGAGGGATTGAAGCGTACGATCGGCTATTTCGATGCGCTGTTGGCGGACCGGACCATGCACGGCCGCCTGACGACGGCGGTGGCTTGAGGCCCAATCGGGGCCGCGTTTGCATCGGCGGAAATTTTCGGACACCGAAACCGTCCCGCGCGGGGCGGTGTGCAGGCATGCAAGCCTCGATGCCGGGCGCTATCGGCGCCGTCGGCGGTCGGTTTATAGTTCGCGGAACGATTGGAGCCTGCGAATGAACCTTCCGGCCGCCGCATCCGAGCATTCCCGCGTGTCCATGCGCGACCGCATGGCGATGTACAACGACAATGTGCTGAAGATCGGCCTGTTCGGCTCGAATTGCTCCTCGGGGCGCGCGGTGACGCGCGTGCCCGAGCGCTGGTCCGGCAACTGGGAGGACAATCTGGCGCTGGCGCGCATGGCCGACGACGCCGGGATCGACTTCATCCTGCCGGTCGGCCGCTGGAAGGGATACGGCGGCGACACCGATTACATGGGCACCACGCTCGAGACGATCACCTGGGCGACCGGCCTTCTCGCGCACACCAAGCGGCTGATCGCATTCGGCACGGTTCATGCGCCGCTGTTTCATCCGCTGATCGCGGCCAAGCAATTCGTCACCGCGGATCAAGTAAGCGGCGGGCGGTTCGGGCTCAACGTCGTGGTCGGCTGGAACGAGGACGAGTTCCAGATGTTCGGCGTGACGCAGCGCGAGCACGAGCAGCGCTACGATTACGCCCAGGAATGGCTCGATGCGGTGAAGCTCGCGTGGGGCCCGAAGGATGACTTCGATTACGACGGCCGCTTCCTCAAGCTGAAGAACGTGCGCGCCAAGCCGAAACCCTATGGCGGCTCGCGCCCGCTCATCATGAACGCAGGCGCCTCGCCGGCGGGGCGGGCCTTCGCCATCCGCAACTGCGATGCGTTCTTCACCCAGGCGTCGCTGACGTCTATCGAAGAAACCGCCGGGCGCGTGAAGGCGGCGAAGGACGATGCCGCGGCGCAGGGCCGGGAGCTGGACGTCTATGCCGTGGGCGTTGTCACTTGCCGGCCGACGCAGAAGGAGGCCGAGGAGTATTACAACTACGCCACCATCGAGAATGCCGACTGGTCGGCGGTGGACGGCATCCTCGGCAAGAAGAACATCTCGCCCGCGACGGTCGGCGAGGAGGAATTCCAGAAGCAGCGGCATCATTACGCGCATGGGCTCGGCGGCCTGCTCATGGTCGGCGACCCGGACCGCATCGCCGGGCAACTCGCCGACCTGAGCCGCGCCGGCTTGCGCGGCATCGGCTTCTCGTTCGTGAATTATCTCAAGGAGCTGCCGTACTTCTGCGACGAGGTGTTGCCGCGGCTCGAACGTCTCGGCATCCGCCAGAAGCGCGCGTGAATTTCCTGCGTTGCGAGGCCGTCAGTCGAGCTTCATGCCGACGGCCTTGATCACCTTTTCGCGGGTTGCGGCCTGCGACTTGATGAATGCGCCGAATTCCTCCGGGCTCTTGCTGATGGTCGGCTCGATGCCGGCGTCGAGCAGGCGTTTCTTGACCTCCTCCAACGCCATCACCTTGGCGAGCGAACCGTAGAGGCGGGCAATGATGTCTTTCGGTGTGCCTGCGGGGACGACGACGCTCTGCCAGATGCCGAGGTCGAATCCCGGCAGGGTTTCGGCGATGGTGGGAATTTCGGGCGCGATCGACAGCCGTTGCCCGCCGGTCAACCCGAGGATCTTGATCTTGCCGTCGCGCCACAGCGGCAGGGCGACGTTGGCGCTTTCCATGCCGAGCGGAATGTCGCCGGCGAGAAGGCCGGTGATTTGCGTCGTGCCGCCCTTGTAGGGAACCTGGGTGAGGTTCACGCCGGCCATCATATTGAACAGCGAGGCGATGACCTGCGAGGTCGGCGTGCTGACGCCGACCATCAATTCGCCGGGCTTGCCTTTCGCGAGTTCGATCACGTCCTTGACCGAGTTGACCGGCACCTTGACGTTGGCTTCGAACACCGACGGGATATAGGCAATCAGCGCGACCGGCGCGAAGTCCTTGAACGGATCGTAACTGAGCTTCGAGTAAAGGAACGGGTTCATCACCAGCGTTCCGTCGATGGCGAGCAGGATCGTGTAGCCGTCGGGCTTGGCCTTGGCGACGACCTGCGCGCCGATGATGGTGTTGGCGCCGGGGCGATTGTCGACGATGACCTGTTGGCCGAGATCGTCGCCCATCTTCTGCGCGACGAGCCGCGCCAACACGTCGGCGGGGCCGCCCGGCGCGAACGGCACGATCATGGTGATCGAGCGTGTCGGGTAGCTCTGCGCCGAACACGGCAAGGCCCATCCCAGCAGGCAGACGGCTATCGCCAGAAAACGGCCGAGGCACGATGGCATCAAACCCTCCCTTGGTCTGTCGTCGTCCGCTTCATCCATCGGAATGACATGGCGTGTGCTCCGAAGGATGAGGCGTTGCGGGCGATATTTCGCCTCTTAGTTCAAGCTCTGCATCAGGCGACCAAGCTCGGGCATCGGCTTCAGCGGCGCGAGCTTGTCGCGAAGCCGCTTCACTGCGCCCCAAAGCACGGCTTGGTTGCTGTTGACCACCGGCTTGCCGAGCGTCTGCTCGATATCGGCGATGGCTTCGATCTGCCGGGTGTTGGTGCAGGACAGGAACACGCCATCGGCCTCGGGCCGGTCGTTCTCCCTGGCAAGCTTTGCCCAGTCCTGCGGAGTGACGTCGCCGAAGTTCCTGGCTTCGAGCTTTAGCGCCACGTCCTGAACCACGGCAACACCCGCAGCGGTCAGGTAATCGACGATGGGCTTGTTGCTTTTGTAAGGCGTCAGCAGAACGACGCTCTTCATCGCAAGCGTTTGCAACGCATCGAGCACCAGGCGGCTGGTTGCCATCGCAGCGATGCCGGTGGCTTCGGTGACGATGTCGAGGATTTTCCCTTCGCCTTGCGGTCCCTGCGTCATCGACGTGTCGGTGCAATGGAACACGATCGCGTCGGGGTGGGCGTCGGCCAGCAATTGGGCCGCGCCCGCGATCTCGCCCTTCATCTCGGGAAGGGGGCGTTTCCATTCGCCGGCGACGCGGGCCCGCGCCACATGGATGCCCAGCCCCTCGGGCGCGAAACGATTGAACTGCGGCTCGCTGAACGTGTTCACCGACGGGATGATGAGGCCGATGCGCGCGCGGGGCTGCGTCATCGCCGCGCTGCCGGTGCTCGCGGTGGGCATCACGTTCATCGTCGCTCCCGTCTTGTCCGGTGTCAGTTCAGTTTGATGCCGCTGTCCTTGTAGATTTTCGTCCAGCGTTGCGCCTCGCTGCGGAAGAACGCATCGAACTCCGCGGGCGTGGTGGTCACCGCGGTGATGCCGGCTTTCTCCAGCCGGTCGGCGACGACGGGATCGGCGTAGGCCTTCACCACGTCTTGCTGAATTTTCTGCACGATGGCGGACGGCGTGCCCGCCGGTGCGACGAGGCCGATCCAGCTCGACATTTCGCCGATCTGCGGCAGGTTTGCCGCGACGGCCAG
>NZ_DATMRX010000277.1:0-6034 GCF_035565855.1 Pseudorhodoplanes sp. | reverse complement strand
CCCGAAACCATCGGAGACCGCGGAGCGTCCCTGCAGCACCGAACTCAGACCGATGGCGAGCGCAATGATCACCGGCGCCGCCAGCACACCAGTCGTCGCGCTCCCCGCATCGAATGCGATCGGGATGAAGTCCGCCGGTGCAAGCACCGCAAGCACGAGGACAAGCGCAAAGACAGCGGTCAGCATCGCCCGCATGGACCAGCCGAAAATGATGCGTCCCATCGCGAGGGCGGTCAGGACCGCGAGCCCCGTCGCGACGACGTAGAGCACGACCGGCCCGGCGATCCTGTGCTGCGACACCTGGTCGACCTGCGTCGCCAGGACCAGCACATCGGGCTCGGCGACCGTAGTCGCAAATCCGAGCGCAAAAGCCACTGCAAGGATCAGCGACAGCGAACCCTTCCTCGGCAATTCGGCGCCGATATAGCGGCCCATCGGCAGGATGCCGAGATCGACGCCGGCAAACAGCAGCACCATGCCGATCGTCGCAATCACGGCGCCGACCAGGAACTGGATGAAGAGGGCGGCGGGAGCATGGACGATGGTGAATTGCAGCACACACACGGCCACGATCAGTGGCGCAACGGTCTTCGAGACCTCCAGCAGCTTGTCCCGCAAGAGCGCCAGCATAATGCAGCCACTCTAAAGGGCCTTCTCATGGGTGAGCAATCGCTGTCTCATACCAGCCATGCAACGCCGCAAGCGGCACTTGCCGCGCGGCCGGCCGGCTCACCACATTGCGCGGGCAGGCGATCGGCGATAAGGCCTGCCGTCACGCGATGACGTTGCATCGCCTGGCTTTAGAGACCTTCTCCCAAAACGATTGTTGGACCATCCGTGAAGAAAATCGGTTTTCTGTCCTTCGGACACTGGACCCCCTCCCCGCATTCCCAGACCCGCTCGGCCGCGGACGCCCTGCTGCAATCGATCGAGCTTGCGGTGGCGGCGGAAGAACTCGGCGCCAACGGCGCCTATTTCCGGGTGCATCACTTCGCGCGCCAGCTCGCCTCGCCCTTCCCGCTGCTGGCCGCAGTGGGCGCCAGGACCAGCCGCATCGAGATCGGAACGGCGGTCATCGACATGCGCTACGAGAACCCGCTTTACATGGCGGAAGATGCGGGCGCCGCGGACCTCATCGCGGGCGGCCGCCTGCAGCTCGGCATCAGCCGCGGCTCGCCCGAGCAGGTGATCGATGGATGGCGCTATTTCGGCTATCAGCCGGCGGAGGGTCAGAACGACGCTGACATGGGGCGCCGCCACGCCGAGGTGTTCCTGGACGTGCTGCGCGGAGAAGGCTTCGCGAAGCCCAATCCGCGCCCGATGTTTCCTAATCCGCCCGGCCTGCTGCGCCTCGAACCGCATTCGGAGGGCCTGCGCGACCGGATCTGGTGGGGCGCGGCCTCGAACGCGACCGCCATATGGGCCGCCAAGCTCGGCATGAACCTGCAGAGTTCGACGCTGAAGAATGACGAGACCGGACAGCCATTCCACATTCAGCAGGCCGAGCAGATCCGGGCCTATCGTCAAGCCTGGAAGGAAGCGGGCCATACGCGCACGCCGCGTGTTTCGGTCAGCCGCAGCATCTTTGCCCTCGTCGACGACCGCGACCGCGCCTATTTCGGCCGCGACGACGACCAGCAGGACCAGGTCGGCTATATCGACGAGAATACGCGAGCGATCTTCGGCCGCAGCTATGCGGCCGAGCCGGACAAGCTGATCAAGCAACTGGCCGCCGACGAAGCCATTGCGGAAGCCGACACGCTGCTCCTCACCGTGCCCAATCAGCTCGGCGTCGATTACAACGCGCACGTCATCCGGTCGATCCTGACGCATGTCGCGCCAGCCCTTGGCTGGCGCTGACCCGCCGCTGCGAGGGCCGGCGCCTCGCCGGCCTTGACCTCAGCTCGCGATCTTCTGCTCCGCATAGACCGGCGCAACGTCGATAAAAATTCGCAACTCGCCGACCTGATCGCCTTCGGGCCGCAGGATGCTGACGCAGGGCAGCGTCACGACCGACCCATCCTTCCGCGTATAGTGGACCGCAGCTTCCAGGATGGTTTCCTGCGGGTGATCCCAGCGGTTGACGAACTCGTGCTTCATGCCGCGGATCGTCGACCAGAACTGACCGATCGCCTCGGCAATCCGGTCCGCGCCTTGGACCGTCGGAAAATTGGCGAATGTCACGCGGGCATTCGCGCTGTGCATCGCCTTGAACGCGTCAAGGTCCATGGAATCCACCACGTCGTAATAGCGCCTGATCAGGCTGTCGCGCGCGCTCTTCATCTTGCGGATGGCGGCAAGCGTCGCATCGACCGCCTTCAGGTAATCCTTCTCGACGACTTTGCCGTATTCGATTTCTTCCGGGCTTCCGTCCTCGACGCCGGCGAGCTTGAGCTTGAAGCTGAAGCGCAGCCCGAGCCCGCTCTCGTCCTCCTCGATGAGATTGAGGATGGTACCAAGCACCGAGCCGTCGAGCCGCACGAATTCAACCCGCTGCTCCGGCACGAGGGTGATGCGCTCGCGACAGCGTTCGCCGCGGAATTCGATCTCGCGCACAAACACCATGTCGCTTTCCCGGTTCAGCACCTTGCAATGCGTCATTGCCGGCACGAAGGGCAGCGCGTTGTCGGCCTTCATGACGAGCCCTTTCCAGACATCGCTGCGCGTCAGGACAGGCTGGCCGGGCTCGTTGACGGGAACGCGTTTCGACACCTCGATCATGGGTCACCTCCCTCTTCCCTGTGTTCTGCCGCAACCGCGGGGGCGATTGCAGCTCTCGCTTCTGTACCGTACCGACCGTTACGGTAATCGCGCCGATTTCCCAAGTCAAAAGTTTTGCACTGGCGCCTTTGCGCATTCCTTGGCATAGCTTTAGGTCATGGAATCGCTCAGGAAATCGGCGACGAGGACCGCCCCGGCAAAGGCCCGCGGCTCAGGCGTCAGCCCGCGTACCGCGGTCAAGCGCGAGAAGATCGTGCGCTCGGCCGCAAAGCTTTTCCTCGAGCGCGGCTACGAGGCCGTATCGATCAATGAAATCATCGCAGTGGTCGGCGGCTCGAAGGAGACGATCTATTCGAATTTCGGCAACAAGGCGAAGCTGTTCGAGGCCGTTGTCCAGCAGCTCTGCTCGGACGTGACGATCAACATCGACACCCGGCCGATCGGCTCGCTGGAAGAACAGGCGACCCGCGTCGCGCAGTCCTTCGTCTCCATCGTGCTGACGCCGCAGATCATATCGTTCCACCGCCTGGTGACCTCGATCGGGCGTGAATTTCCGGCGGCAGGACGGCTGTTTTATCAGACCGGGCCGGAGACGGTTTACCGCATCTTCGCCGAGTGGATTGCGCTGCATCAGAAGGCTGGCAACATCCGCGCCGACAAGGACCCGCGCCGTCTCGCCATCCTTTTCCACGACATGCTGATCGGCGAGCAGATCCTCAGCTGGCTCACCTCGGCCTCGACGCAGAAGGATCGTGCAGCGCGCATCCAGCAGACCGTCGAAACCGCGGTCTCGGTGTTTCTCGGCGGCTGCGCTACCGAGGCCGGACTTGAGGGCGCGCCGCGTCGCACCGCACCACGCCGCAAAGCCATCCTGGCAAACGCCGGCTGAATCTGCGCGCTTCTGCGAGCTGCGCCACGCCTTAGCGCCCCCGCGCATCACGCCCCACACAGTTGCGAACGCAACAAATCGTCCGCGCATCTTCGCGTGCAAGACGAATAAACGCCATTGTCAAATCTCCCGGTCGCGTGCAGTATACGTACCGTAACGAACGTTACGCTTTCAGGGAGGAAGCGGAATGCAGCAGGAAGCGAAACGCTCCGCCGTCGTTCATGCGCTGGCGGCGCGCCCGGACTTCAGCGAGATCATCGCAAGAATACGAAAGCTCGCACCCGAGATCAGCGGACGGGCACTGAGCGCCGAAAAGCAAAGACGCGTCCCCGCCGAAACCATGGAGGCGCTGCGCGATACGCAGGTCTTCCGCATGATGCAGCCCAGGCGCTTCGGCGGATACGAATACGGGCCGGCCGAACTGGCGCAAGTCGGCTTCGAGCTTGGCCGCGCCTGCGGAAGCACCGGATGGTGCGGCACGCTCGCGGTCTGCTTCGGATGGATGACCGCGTTCTTTCCGCTCGAAACACAACAGGAAGTCTGGGACAACCCCGACAATCTGCTCGCCGTGTCCTATATTCCGACACCCAAGGTCGAAAAGGTCGATGGCGGCATCAGGATTGCGGGCAGCTGGCCCTGGGCGAGCGGCGTCGATAGCGCGACCTGGCTGATTCTGTCCGCCTTGCTCCCCAATGCCGAAGGCCCACCGACGCTGGCCTGGTGCCTCGTTCCGGTGCGCGACGTCATCGTCGATCACAACAGCTGGAATTCGAGCGGCCTGCAGGGTACCGGCTCCAAGACGGTGCATATCAAGGACGCGGTGTTCGTACCGTCGCACCGCATCCTGCCGATGGGGGCGATCTTCTCCGGCAAGGTGCCGGGGCTGGAGGTGCCCGACAACTTTCAGGCGCGCTTCGGGTATCCGACATTCGGTCCAACGGCGCTCGTGGCTCCCATCGTCGGTATGGCGCAGGGCGCACTCGACGCCTTCACCGAAACGGCGCGCGATGCCAAGCGCATGGCGCGACCGGGCGTATTCGAAAAGGTCGCCGAGTCACCGCTGATCCAAAGCCTGATCGGACGAACCGCCGCGCACATCGACGCGGCGCGCACGCTCATGGTCACCAGCCTGAGCGAAGGTCAGGAGATCGTGCGCAATGGCGGCACGCCCGACATCGAGCTGCGCGTGCGCATCCGTCGCAATCACGGCTTTGCCGCGCGCACGTCGTCGGATGTGGTGAACGAAATCTTCCAGAAGTCCGGCGCACAGGCCGCTGACGAAAAGAACCGCGTGCAGCGCTTCTGGCGCGACGCCAACGCGGCTGCGCTGCATGCAAGTATCGACTGGGACACGCTGTCGGCGCTCTACGGCACGCAGCAGCTTGGGCTGCAGCCGCAAGGGGTGTTCTGACGCGCGTGCCTCAAACCGTCACGGCAGCGAGCGGCGAACGCGATAGTCCGGCGGCCGCCGCTGCCGATCCTTCACGAATAGAGTTCGCGCGCCGCTTCCTCCGACACCTTGCCGTTAGCGACATCGTCTTCGAGCGCCTGACGATCCCGCTCGGCCGGATTGCCGTAGCCGCCGCCCCCGGCCGTCGTCACGCGGACGCGGTCGCCTTGCCGCAACGTGGTGACGAGCTTTGAGGGAATGACGGTGACCTCCCCCGAGGCGGCGTAGATTTCGGACTCCGCCATGCCGCCCGGCGCGCCGCCGTCGAAGCCGCTCGCCGCGCAATAATGCCGTTCACCGCGATGGGTGAAGCGCACCTCCCCTTGCAGGATTTCGTATTCCTTCACGATGCCGAGGCCACCGCGATGCCGCCCGGCGCCGCCGGAGTCGCGCTTCAAGCCAATCTGATGAACCCGGATCGGCGCCTCGATCTCCATGGCTTCGGCGGACAAGTTCATGCAATTGGTGACATCGGTCTCGATCACGTCGATACCGTCGGCGGTCATGCCGGCGCCGCTGCCGCCGGCGATCATCTCGCCGGTCACGAATGTTGAGCCATCGGCGCGTTTGCCGCCGAACATGATCGCTGCCATTTCTCCACTCGCATCGGCTGAGATGCGCTCCGGAATGACCGGTCGCACCGCGCCAAGAATGGTGTTGGCAATGCGCTTGATCGTAGCTGTTCGCGCATTGACCGCCGCAGGCTCGACCGGATTGACGATCGAACCCTTCGGCAGATTGAGCGCGATCGGCCGGAAGCAGCCGGCATTGGTCGGGATCGCCGGATCGGTGATGGCGCGGATCGCAAAACAGGCGGCGGCGAGCGATCCGGAGGGCACGCAGTTGAACGGGCCGCGGACCTGATCCGAGCTGCCAGTGAAGTCGCAGTGGAAGGACCCGTCGCGAATCGTGACGGCGACCTCGATGCGAATGCGCCGGTCGAGATCGATGCCGTCATTGTCGTTGAAATCGAC
>NZ_DATMRX010000276.1:0-26148 GCF_035565855.1 Pseudorhodoplanes sp. | reverse complement strand
GCCCTTGAAGTCGGCGCTATTGAGCCCCGGAACCGGCTTGCCGTCCGTTACCAGCCCAAGGACAGGGGGCAGGTCGCCACGCGGAGCCTCGCGTCCGATCAGCGCCGATGGAATGCGCGAAGGATCGCCGGCGCCGAGCCGATACAGGAACAGCGCCGCGAGCCCGAGAAAAAGCAATAGCGGCAACGCGACAAGCAGTTTGCGGCGCATCCCGCCGCCGGCTGTCTCCGATGCGATACTCATGCGAGGGAGGCGCGCGTTGCGGTTTTGGGCGCGGTCTTGCGCTCATCGGAGCGCCGCGTGATGCCGCGCGATTCGAAATCGGCGAGCGTGCGTTTCAGGGCGCGGTTCTCGGCGACGATCCAGCCGATCAGGAGCGCGAGAATGAACGCGCTCGCGGCGTAAGCTGCGATGATGAACGTGGCGTGCGGTCCGAGGTCCATGGCGTTGTGTCCGCTATCGTCCGGGCGCGGCTTCCGCCTGCAATAGCTGCATGGAGCGGATGCGGCGCTTGAGAATTTCGTTGCGCATGGCGGCGAGGTGCAGCGTGAAGAACAGGAGCGTGAACGCAATCGCCATCACCAGCAAGGGAACGAGAATGCTGGAATGGATCGCGGGGCCGCTCATCTTCACCACCGAGGCCGGCTGGTGCAGCGTATTCCACCAGTCGACCGAGAACTTGATGATCGGAATGTTGATCGCGCCCACGAGTGTCAGGATCGCGGCGGCGCGGCCGGCGCGCGTTGGATCGTCAATGGTGCGCCAAAGCACGATCACGCCGAGATACATCAGGAACAGCACGAACACCGACGTGAGCCGCGCGTCCCAGACCCAATAGGTGCCCCACATCGGCCGGCCCCAGAGCGAGCCGGTGATCAGGCAGATCAGGGTGAAGGCGGCGCCGATCGGAGCTGCGGCCTTTCCCGCCATGTCCGCGAGCGGATGACGCCAGACCAGCGTGCCGAGCGCGGCGATGGTCATGACGGTCCAGCCCAGCATCGCGAGCCAGGCCGACGGCACGTGGATGAACATGATCTTGACGGTGGCGCCTTGCTGATAATCGTCCGGCGCGCCGGCGGTCAGCCAGAAGCCGAAGGCGAAGCACAAGGCCGTCGCCGCCGCGAGCCAGGGCAGAACGCGCCCGGACAGCGACAGGAAGCGGGTGGGATTGGCAAGATCGATCAGGGCCATGACACACCATTGATCGTCATTCCGGGGCGCGTGCGCAAGCGCGTGAACCCGGAATCCAGTGCGGCCGCTGCCTTTGGCTGGATCCCGGCTTCGCGCCTGAAGGCGCGCCCCGGAATGACGGGGTTATCTCTCCAGCGTCTGTCGCTCCCGGCGGTGGTCTGAGAGCGGCCAACACGGATTTGTGATCTATTCCTGTCCGGCCCTCAACGCGGCCGCTGCGGCAAAAGGCCCGACGACCAGCGACATCAGCGTCAAAGCGCAGAGGATGGTGAAGGGGGTTCCGAACGGCACCGGCCCGACCACCGCGGCATTGGACGCCGACACCCCGAAAATCAGCACCGGAACCGCGAGCGGCAGGATCAACACCGGCAGCAAGAGACCGCCGCGGCGGAGGGTCACCGTCAGGCCGGCCCCGATCAGGCCGATGAAGGTCAGCGCCGGCGTTCCGGCCAGCAGAGTCGCAGCGACGGCGCCCGTTGCTGCGAGGTCGAGATTGAGGAACAGCGCCAGCAGCGGCGTCACGATGACCAGCGGCAGCGCGGTGGTGAGCCAATGGGCCAGCGCCTTCACGGCGACCGCGAGTTCGAGCGGGGCTGTTCCCATGACCAGCAGATCGAGCGAGCCGTCCTCCTGATCGGCCGAGAGCAGGCGGTCGAGCGCAAGGAGGCTCGCGAGCAGCGCGCCGAGCCAGAGAATGGCGGGACCGATGCGTTGCAGCAGCGCGAGATCCGGACCGATGGCGAACGGCATCAGCGTCACCACGGTCATGAAGAACAGGACGCCGATCATCGCACCGCCGCCGACGCGGATGGCGATGCGCACGTCACGCAGGAAAAGGGCGCCGAGCGCGCTCATGGCGTGCGCTCCAGTTTCAGCTCGCGCGCGCCTTCGATCCCGAGCGGAAGATGCGTCGCGGCGACGATGATGCCGCCGCCGGCAAGATGGTCTCGCATCAGGTCGAGCAGCATGCCCTGCGAGGCGGTATCGAGTGCCGATGTCGGCTCGTCGAGCAGCCAGAGCGGGCGTTTGACGGCGATCAGCCGCGCAATCGACAGCCGCCGTTTCTGTCCCGCGGACAGGTAGGCGGCCGGCAAGGCCGTCAGCGAATCAAGGCCGACGGTTGCGAGCGCCTGTTGCGGCTCGCCCGATCCCCCGAGCCAGGCCGTCCAGAAGGCGAGATTCTCGGCGACGGAGAGGGACGGCTTCAGCGCGTCGGCGTGCCCGAGGTAATGCGCCTGTTCGGCGATGCTTCGCTCGGGGTCACCGCCCTGCAGCGACAGGGTGCCGCCGGCGATGCGCAGCAGGCCCGCGATCATGCGCAGCAGCGACGATTTTCCAGCGCCATTGCGGCCCGTCACCAGAAGTGCCTCTCCACCTGCGACAGAAAATCCGAGCCCGTCGAAAATCGAACGTCCGCCCCGCTGGCAGCTCAGGGCTTGCGCGGAAAGAATCATCGTTTCAGCCACTTATCTGCTGCCCTGGCTGCGGTGACGGTCGTCGCGCGGTGATGCAAATTGTTGAAGTCTTTGGTCCATATGGCAGATCGGAAAAAAAGAAATTATAAGCCCGCAGATTAGACCGCTTCTCGCCAACCCCTGAAGCCATGCCGGCCCCCGAGAAAAAGGCGCGTGTTTCGAGCACGTTAGCCGATATTCGCGAGGGCTGGGGCAAACGGAAGACCATCCATGACCTCGCTCGACAGTTTCAACTGCTGCCGCACCCTCAAGGTCGGCGCCAAGACCTACGCCTATTACAGCCTGCCGGTGGCCGAGAAAAACGGGCTGAAGGGGATTTCCCGGCTGCCGTTCTCGATGAAGGTGCTGCTGGAAAATCTCCTGCGCAACGAAGACGGGCGGACGGTCACCAAGGAGGACATTCTCGCTGTCGCAGCCTGGCTGAAGACCAAATCGTCCGATCGTGAGATCGCTTTCCGCCCGGCGCGCGTGCTGATGCAGGACTTCACCGGCGTTCCGGCGGTGGTGGACCTCGCCGCGATGCGCGATGCGATGAATCTGCTCGGCGGCGATCCGAAGAAGATCAATCCGCTGGTGCCCGTCGATCTTGTGATCGACCACTCGGTGATCGTGAATTACTTCGGCAACAACGCAGCGTTCAAGCTGAACGTCGAAGAGGAATACAAGCAGAATCAGGAGCGCTACAAATTCCTGAAATGGGCGCAGAAGGCGTTCGACAATTTCCGCGTCGTGCCGCCCGGCACCGGCATCTGCCACCAGGTCAATCTCGAATATCTCTCGCAGGTCGTCTGGACCGGCAAGAAGAGCAAGGTGAAGGTCGGCGGCAAGCCGGTCAGCGCTGAGATTGCCTATCCCGACACGCTGGTCGGCACCGATTCGCATACCACCATGGTCAATGGCCTCGCTGTGCTCGGCTGGGGCGTCGGCGGCATCGAGGCGGAAGCTGCGATGCTCGGCCAGCCGCTGTCGATGCTGCTGCCGGAAGTGATCGGCTTCAAGCTGACCGGCAAGCTGAAGGAAGGCGTGACCGCGACCGACCTCGTGCTCACCGCGGTCGAGATGCTGCGCAAGCGCGGCGTCGTCGGCAAGTTCGTGGAATTCTTCGGCCCCGGCGTGCTCGATCTGTCGATCGCCGACCGGGCGACGATCGGCAACATGGCGCCGGAATATGGCGCGACCTGCGGCTTCTTCCCGGTCGACGAGCAGACCGTGAAGTATCTGCGCGACACCAACCGCAAGGACGAGCGGGTCAAGCTGGCCGCCGCCTATGCGAAGGCGCAGGGCATGTATCTCACCGAAGCGACCCCGGACCCGGTCTTCACCGACGTGCTGAAGCTCGATCTCGGCAAGGTCGAGCCCTCTCTGGCCGGTCCAAAGCGCCCGCAGGATCGCGTGCCGCTCAAGGCGGTGAAGACCGAATTCGCCGATGCGATGGACAAGGAATTCAAGAAGGCCGGCGAGCTCGACAAGCGCGTGTCGGTCATGAATCGCGACCACGATCTCGGCAATGGCGACGTGGTCATCGCCGCGATCACCTCCTGCACCAACACGTCCAATCCGAGCGTCATGATCGGCGCGGGTCTTCTCGCGCGCAAGGCCGCCGAACGCGGCCTGACGTCGAAGCCCTGGGTGAAGACCTCGCTTGCGCCAGGCTCGCAGGTGGTCGGCGAATATCTCGCCGCCTCCGGCCTGCAGAAGGATCTCGACAAGCTCGGCTTCAACCTGGTCGGTTATGGCTGCACCACCTGCATCGGCAATTCCGGTCCGCTGCCGGAGGAAATCTCCAAGGCCATCAACGAGAACGACCTCGTCGCCGCGGCGGTGCTTTCGGGCAACCGCAACTTCGAAGGCCGGGTGAATGCGGATGTGCGCGCGAATTATCTCGCCTCGCCGCCGCTCGTCGTGGCTTACGCGATTGCCGGATCGATGCAGAAGGATCTTGCCAAGGAGCCGCTCGGTTTCGACAAGGCCGGCAAGAAGGTGATGCTCAAGGACATCTGGCCGACCAGCAAGGAGATCGACGCCTTCATCCGCAAAAACGTCACCAAGAAGGTGTTCGCCAAGAAATACGCGAACGTGTTCAAGGGCGACGCCAATTGGCGCAAGATCGAGGTCACCGGCGGCCTCACCTATGCGTGGGACGACAACTCGACCTATGTGCAGAACCCGCCTTACTTCACGGGTATGCAGCCGCGGCCGACGCCGCCGTCTGACATCGTGAATGCCCACATTCTCGGGCTGTTCCTGGATTCGATCACGACCGACCACATCTCGCCGGCGGGTTCGATCAAGCAGGCCTCACCGGCCGGCAAATATCTGATCGAACACAACGTGAAGCCGATCGACTTCAACCAGTACGGCACGCGGCGCGGCAACCATGAGGTGATGATGCGCGGCACCTTCGCCAATATCCGCATCAAGAACCAGATGGTGCCGGGCGTCGAAGGCGGAGTGACCATCCATTACCCGGATGGCGCGCAGATGCCGATCTACGACGCCGCCATGCGTTACAAGCAGGAAGGCGTGCCGCTCGTCGTGTTTGCCGGAAAGGAATACGGCACCGGCTCGTCCCGCGACTGGGCCGCGAAGGGCACGATCCTGCTCGGCATCCGGGCGGTGATCACGCAATCCTTCGAGCGCATCCACAGATCCAATCTTGTGGGAATGGGTGTGCTGCCGCTCGTGTTCGAAGAAGGTACGTCGTGGCAGACGCTCGGTCTGAAGGGCAACGAGACCGTCACGATCCATGGCCTTCAAGATTTGCGGCCGCGTCAGAAATTGACCGCAGAAATTAAGATGGCGGACGGAAGTACGCAGAACGTTCCGCTGATTTGCCGCATCGATACGCTCGACGAGCTCGAATACTTCAAGAATGGCGGCATTCTGCAATATGTGTTGCGGCAGCTCGCCGCTTAAGTTGCAAGGCCGGCGCCCCCGCGGCGCCGGCCTTCGCATTTCATGGTTACTGCCCCGCAAGATTCTTGCGTTCGCTGTCACCTCAAATTGAGTGGCAGGACGCCACGCGTCCGGTTAAGGGAACGGTCTGTCTCAGTGCGGGGGCGCGCGCCGGACGATCAGCCAGCCGGCCAAAACATCAAGAAAGTCAGCATGCATTTGCGCCATTCCATTGCCGTTCTTGCCGCCGGTGCTTGCGCACTCATCGGAATTTGCGGCGGTCCGGTGGTTGCGGGTGGTCAGAAGGTCGTGGTCGAACTCTTCACGAGTCAGGGATGCTCATCGTGTCCTGCCGCCGACAAGCTGCTCGGAGAACTCGCCAGCAACCCGTCCGTGCTGCCGATGAGTCTGTCCGTCGATTACTGGGATTACCTCGGCTGGAAGGATACGCTGGCGCTTCCCGGTCACGCCAAGCGACAGCGCGGTTATGCAGGCTCGCGCGGTGATCGCGCGATCTACACGCCGCAAGCCGTGGTCAATGGCGTGACGCATGTCCTCGGCAGCGACAAGCAGGCCATCGAGCGCGCGGTCAAGTCTGCGAGCAACGGTGCGCAGCTCGACGTGAAGGTCGCGGTGGCCGACGGAAAAATCCATGTCGACATCCCTGCGGCGACACAGGGCGGGCAGGCGGGCGAAATCTGGCTTTGTCCGCTGTCCAAGGCGGTGCCAGTGAAAATCGGCCGCGGCGAGAATAGCGGTCAGCACATCACCTATACGAATGTTGTGCGCGGCTGGGTCAAGCTTGGCGAGTGGAAAGGCGAAGCGCTGCGTCTGTCCAAGGCGCTGTCGGAGATCTCCGGCAAAGGCAAGTACGACGCCGTCGCGGTCCTCGTGCAGGCGGGAAAGGTCGAGGCGCCTGGCGTCGTTTATGGCGCTGCGACCGCGCCGATTAATTAAACCACATTCGGTTTTCGCAGAAAGCAACCGCTCTCTCGCTGTCATCGCCCGCGAAAGCGGGCGATCCAGTAACACAACTGCTTCAAGCGCCTACTGGATGCCCCGCTTTCGCGGGGCATGACAAGACATGGGCGATGCGTTTCACCTCAACTGAAATCACCCTCGCAATCGCAATCACCGCACACAAAAAAAAGGCCGGCATATCGCCGGCCTTTAAGCATTGGGGACTGAACCGTACACAGTACAATTGACCCGGTCCGTTGGAGCCCCGGGGGGCTGGGGGGATGAGGAATCCGGAACTCTTCCGGACCGGGTCTTGAATGGTCTCTCTCGCATCGGTTGGGGGCGGACGGTGGACCGAATCTGGGCCTTATTGTGTTGCCGCCGCACGAAGCCGTGAGTGCGGCACGGCGTCACGTGATCGCGTTCCTGCGCATCTTTCGTACGTGCTCTGCGTCAACCAAAGGCGCGCGCCCTTGCGGCGCAGCGCATCAAGGGCAATCATGATGCAAGCATTTGGAAGGAGGCGCCGATGAGCTTGACGGGCGAAACCGAACCCAGCGAGCGCCACGGGGGCGCGCTGGCCGCACCGGCCCATGCCCCCGCCGAAGTCAGGTTTGAACGCCGCGAACTCGATCGAATCCTGCGGGTCTATGGTCGGAAGGTCGCGAATGGCGAGTGGCGCGACTACGCGATCGATTTTCTGAAGGACCGTGCGGTGTTCTCCATCTTCCGGCGCTCGTCGGAAGTTCCCATCTATCGCATCGAAAAAAATCCGAAGCTGTCGCGGCGCCAAGGCGCCTATAGCGTGATTTCCGCGACCGGGTTGATCATGCGGCGCGGGCATGAACTTGAGCGCGTCCTGCGCGTGTTCGACGACAAGCTCAGTCTCGTGGCCGGCTGATCGGGCGGGACGCCGGCAGCCTCACTCAGGGCAGCGTCCGCGCGCCCTCGCCGAGCGAGCGCTGCATCAGGACGCTGTCCAGCCAGCGGCCATGCTTGAAACCGACATTGGCGAAGGTGCCGACCGGGTTAAAGCCGAGCGAACGATGCAGCGCGATCGACGGCAATTGCGCGGAGTCGCCGATCACGGCGACCATCTGGCGAAAGCCGCGCCGCTCCGCCTCCGAAATCAGGTCCGTCAGCAGCAGCCGGCCAATCCCGAGGTTTTGCGCGTCCGGCCGGATATAGACGCTGTCCTCCACGGTGTAGCGATAGGCAATGCGCGGACGGTACGGCCCGGCATAGGCGTAACCGGCGACGGTGCCGTCGAGCTCGGCGACCAGATAGGCGAAGCCGCCGGTCACCAGGGCCTCCATGCGGCGCGCCATTTCCGTTTCGGTCGGCGGTTCGACCTCGAAGGACGCGGTGCCGTGTTCGACGGCATGGGCGTAGATTGCGGTGATCGCGCCGATATCCTCAGATCTGGCGGGACGGATGCTGGCTGCAACGGGCATCGGAGACCGGCGGGGGCGTTTGGGGTGATCTTTCAAAAGAAAACGCCCCGGTACGGCCGGGGCGTTTTGTCTTGCATTGCGGCTTTCGATCCTCAGCGGCGGTTGCCGAACAGGCGCAGCAGCATGAGGAACAGGTTGATGAAGTCGAGATAGAGCGCCAGCGCACCCATCACCGCCTTGCGGCCGGAAGACTGCTCATCGTCGGTGGCGCTGTACATCTCCTTGATCTTCTGGGTGTCCCAGGCCGTGAGGCCGGCAAAGATCAGGACGCCGGCCACCGAGATGATGAACGACATCGCGTCGGACCGCAGGAAGATGTTGACCAGCGAGGCGAGGATCAGACCGATCAGCCCCATGATCAGGAACGAGCCGATCGGCGAGAGATCGCGCTTCGTGGTGTAGCCGTAGAGGCTCAGGCCGCCGAACGCTGCCGCCGAGATGAAGAACACATTGGCGATCGAGTTGGCGGTGTAGACGATGAAGATCGTCGCCAGCGAAACGCCGAGCAGCGCCGCATAGGCGAAGAAGATCAGCCGCGCGGTGCCCGCCGCAAGCCGCTGGATGCCGAAGCTCAGGACGAAGACCATCGCCAGCGGCGCCAGCATCAGCACCCACATGAAGGGGCCGCCGAACAGGAACTGGCCAAGCGGGGTGAGCCCGGTGATCTTGCCGCCGCTCACCGTGATGTTGCTGCCGCCGACCATCTGGAAGGTGATGAAGGCAACGGCGCCGGTCAGCGCCACCGCCATCGCCATGTAATTGTAGACGCGGATCATGTGCGCGCGCAGGCCGGCGTCGTACGATACGGCACGATCGGCATAGCGGCCGGCTGCTGCTGCAGCATTCCGATCGAAATCGGACATGGGAGAAATCCTCTCGATAGCCCGGATACCGCCGGGCCGGACGGCCGCTCCCGAAATGGGGCTGCCGGACGGCAGTAATGTAAAGACCGGCGAAACGGTTTTCCAGCGCCACCCGCAGGCAGAAAAAAGGGGCTCCGGAAAAGCTCCGAAGCCCCTTAACGATGGGTAACGCGATGCTTTTGCGTTCGGCCGCGTTATTCCTCGCGCTGGCCGAGCAATTGCAGCAGCAGCGTGAAGAGATTGATGAAGTTCAGGTACAGCGACAGCGCGCCCATGATGGCGGAGCGCTCATGCGCCTCGCCCTCGAGCTGGCCGTAAACATACTCGTTCTTCAGGCGCTGCGTGTCGTAGGCGGTCAGGCCGGCGAAGACCAGCACGCCGACGATCGACACCACGAATTGCAGCATGCCGTTCGGCCAGAACAGGTTCACGACCGAAGCCAGGATCACGCCGATCAGGCCCATGAACAGGAACGAGCCCCAGCCGGAAATATCGCGCTGCGTGGTGTAGCCCCACAGGCTCAGCGCGCCGAAGGTCGCGGCGGTGATGAAGAACACCCGGGTGATCGAGGTCTGCGTATAGACCATGAAGATCGAGCCGAGCGACACGCCCATCAGCGCGGCAAAGACCCAGAACAGCATCTGCGCCGTGGCCGGGCGCATCCGCTCCATGCCGAAGCTCAGGAGGAAAACCAGTGCGAGCGGCGACAGGATGATCGCCCATTTCAGCGGGCTGACGAAAACCGCGTATCCGATCGGCGTGAGGAACATCCCGCCGCGGATTGCAGCCGGCACTTCGACGCCGTTGCGCAGCACCTTCGCGGCTGCCGCGGCGTCGCCTGTCACCGACAGCATGTAAATGCCAAGCGCCGCCAGGCCGGTGATGGCGAGGCCAAGCACCATGTAGTTATAGACATGCAGCATGTAGGACCGCAGACCCTGGTCGATGACCGCGGGTGCCGCGCGCCCAGTGGCTCGATCGTAAGCCGCCGCGTTTCGATTCAAGTCCGACATCATCGAACTCCCTAATGTTGTCGCCCAAACATCATCGCCACTTGCGCGTTCATGCGCAGATATGGCGAAGGTCTCGGTCAAGATACAGGGGATTGCAGTAAAAATACTCTGTCGCGAACGTCGCAGTTTGACCGTTCGACGCGCGGCTGAATGTCGCAAATTCTATAGGTTGCGCAAGACCGAAGCCGGCTTCTGCCCGAGGGCGGTGAAGGTTCCGGCCAACCCGAAGATCACGGTCACGGCGAGCGCCGCCATCGCCGCCCCGGCGGCGGGACCCGGCAGCCAGACGAAGGGCAGGTTCATGATCCTCGTCACGACAAGCCAGGCCGCGATCGATCCGGCGAGCACCCCGAACAGGCCGGTCACGAGGCCGAGCAGGGTATATTCGAGTGCATAGGCCGAAATCAGCCGGGCGCGGGTGGCACCGAGCGTCCGCAGGATGATCGCGTCGTAAACGCGATTGTGATGGCTCGCCGCCAGCGCGCCGGCCAGCACCAGGGCCGCCGCGATGAGGGTGATCAGGCTGGCGCCCCGGATCGCCATGACAAGATTTTCGACCACCGAGCCGACCGCCTGAATGGCGTCCTTGACCCGGACGCTGGTGATGGCGGGAAAGGCGGTCGCCAACGCGCGCAGGATCGTCGCGTCCTGTTGCGCCGTGGTGTCCCCGGTGAAGGTCAAAGTGGCGATATGGGTGTGCGGCGCGCCGCGGAAGGCGTTGGGCGAATAGACCAGCACGAAATTGATGCCGAGACTCTGCCAGTCGACGATGCGCAGATTGGCGATCCGCGCGGTGATGTTACGGCCGAGCACGTTGACGGTGAGGCTGTCGCCGACCTTGAGGCCAAGACCCTCGGCGATACGCTTTTCCATCGAGAGCAGCGGCGGCCCCTGATAATCCGCCGGCCACCATTCGCCCTCGACCAGCCGCGATCCCGCCGGGACGGTGGCCGAATAGGTGACGCCGCGATCGCTCTGCAGCGCCCAGGCCGCCTGCGGGGTGGGCTTCAGCTCATCGGCCTTGATGCCGTTGGCGGCGACGATCCGCCCGCGCAGCATCGGCTGGCGTTCGAGTGTCGCGCCGGGCGCGGTGTTGCGCATGAAGGCGTCGAACCGCGCGGCGTCGGCATTCTGGATGTCGACGAAGAAGAAAGCCGGGGAGCGCTCGGGCAACGCTTCCTGGAATTGCCGGCGCAGATTGCCGTCGATCTGCACCACGATGACCAGCACCGCGAGCCCGAGGCCGAGGGACAGGACGACCGACGGGGTCAACGCGCCCGGCCGGTGGATGTTGGCGACCGCAAGCCGCAGCGTCGTGGTCTTCGCGCGCGGCAGCCGCGCGGCGATCGCCATGATCAGCAGCGCGATGAGATAGAGCAGCAGAAAAGTCGCGGCCGCCGCGAAGACAAAGACCGTGGCAATCTTCTTGTCATAGGCGAGGAGGATCGAGAGCCCGGCAAGCGCAAGCGTCACCCCGGCGGCGGCGAGGAGATACGGCTTGCGCGGTAGCCCGAAGCGGCCAGACACCGCGTCGCGGAACAGGGCGGAAACCGGGATGTCATGCGCGCGTCCCAACGGCCAGAGCGCGAAGGCGAGCGCCGTCAGGAGGCCGAACATCGCGGCAAGACCGAGCTGGCCCCATTGCAGCGCCGGCTCCACTGGCAGCGGCAGCACCGATCCGAAACTCCAGGCGATGACGAAGGGCAGGGCGGCGCCGATCACGAGGCCCGCCACGGTGCCGATCGCGGCGATTGCCATCACCTGCACCAGATAGATCGCGAAGACCCGTCCGCCGGTTGCGCCGAGCGACTTCATCGTCGCGATGGTGTCGCGGCGCTGCTGAAGATGACTGCGCACGGCATTGGCAACGCCGACGCCACCCACCAGCAACGCGGTCAGGCCGACCAGCGTGAGAAACTGGGTGAAGCGTTCGATGTTGCGCTCGAGTTGCGGCGAGGCATTGTCGCGCGAGCGGAGCTCCCAGCCGGCATCGGGAAATTCCTTTTCCGCCGCCGAGATCATCGCCTTCACGGCATTGTCGCCTGCATCGTTTCCAACGAGCGCGACGCGGTAATGCCAGCGCACCAGGCTACCGGGCTGCAACAATCCGGTCGCGCGCAGGGCATCGGTGCCGACAAGAAGCCGCGGGCCGAAGCCGATGCCGCCCGCAAGCTTGTCGGGTTCGCTGCGCAAGACCGCGCGGATCGCGATCGGCGCATTGCCGACCTGGAGGCGATCGCCGACTTTCAGATCAAGCCTCGTCAGGAGAGCGATGTCGACGGCCGCGCCGAATACGCCGTCACGCATGGCAAGCGCATCGGAGAGCGGCATGTCGGGTTCGAGCGCCGCGCTGCCGTAGAGCGGATAGGCATTGTCGACCGCCTTCACTTCGACCAGCGCCTGGCGATCGTCGGCGGTGCGCGCCATCGCCCGCAGCGTGGCGGCGTCGGAGACGCGGCCATAGCGCGCAAGCATCGCGCGCTCCTGCGCGTTCGCCTCGCGATGAAACAGCGCGAACGCAACGTCGCCGCCGAGAATGGTACGGCCTTCGCGCGCCAGTCCCCCGGCGAGGCTTTCGGAGAACGAGCCGACGCCGGCAATCGCCATGACTCCCAGCGCGATGCAGAAGATCAGAACGTAGAAGCCGCGAAGCCCGCCCCGCAACTCGCGGGCCGCAAACCGCAGCGGCACCGACCAGCCCGTCGCGCGCGTTGGCGTTGCGAGGAGGCTCATGCGCCGGCGGCCTCGCGCAAGGCCTTCGGCAGTTCGGCCTTTTCGTCGTCCTTTTCGATGCGGCCGGAGCGCAGTCGCACGACGCGCTTGCAGCGGCGCGCCAGCGTCGCATCATGCGTGACGAGGATCAGCGTGGTGCCGCGCTCGACATGACCCTTGAACAACAGCTCGACGACCTGCGCGCCGGTCTTTTCGTCGAGATTGCCGGTCGGTTCGTCGGCGACGATGATCGCCGGGTTGGGCGCAAGCGCGCGGGCGAGCGCGACGCGCTGCTGCTCGCCTCCCGACAATTGCGCCGGATAATGCGACAGCCGCTCCTTGAGGCCGACGCCCGCAAGTTCGGCGGCCGCGCGGTCATGGGCGTCGGGCACGCCGGCCAGCTCCAGCGGAACTGCGACATTCTCCAGCGCCGTCATGGTCGGAATGAGGTGAAAGGACTGGAAGACGATGCCGACATTGCGGCCGCGGAAACGCGCCAATGCGTCTTCATCGAGGCGCCGGAGGTCTTCGCCGGCGACCACGATCGAGCCGCTGTCGGCGCGCTCCAGTCCGGCGAGCACCATCAGCAGTGTCGATTTTCCAGAGCCCGAGGGGCCGACCAGTCCGACCGCTTCGCCGCGGCCGATGGTGAGGTCGATGTCCTTGAGAATATGGACGCGCGCGGCGCCGCTGCCGAGCGAAAGATTGACGCCGGAAAGCGCGACGGCGGTTTCGGCGGGAACGGGCTGTTGCTGCATTGAAATCCGTGGATGGCAGGACGATATGGCAAATTCCGGACCGGCTTGCCGCAAGACGTCTCACGAATTTCTGAGCCGGGGCGTTAGGTCATATGGTGCAATGCAAGCTTTAGTCCATAGGCTCACCGTCGCGCTCCTGATGCTGACCGGCCTCGTTGCCTCGACGACCTCACCGGCTGCGGCGCAGGACGGCACGCCGCTGAAAATCGTCGCATTCGGGGATTCGCTGACCGCCGGCTATGGATTGCCGGCGCAGGATGCGTTTCCGGCGAAACTGCAGGCAGCGCTGAAGGCCAAGGGTCACAATGTCGAGATCGAGAATGCCGGTGTCTCCGGCGACACCGCCTCGGGCGGATTGTCACGGCTCGACTGGTCGATCCCGGACGGCACCGACGCGGTGATTGTCGAACTCGGCGCCAACGACATGCTGCGCGGGGTCGATCCCCAGGTGACGCGGCAGGCGCTGGACGAAATCCTGGCGCGGCTCACCGCGCGCAACATCGCCGTCCTGTTCTGCGGCATGCGCGCGGCGCCCAATATGGGCGCGGATTTCGCGCGCGCGTTCGAATCGATCTTCGCGGAACTCGCAAAGAAATACGATGTCATATTCTATCCGTTCTTCCTCGACGGTGTCGCGGCGCAGGCGAAACTCGCGTTGCGCGACGGCGTTCATCCGAACGCGGCGGGTGTCGACATCATCGTTGCGAATATCGTGCCGAAGGCAGAGGAACTGATCGCGCGGGCGCGAAAGCGCGCGCCGAGTTGAGGCGCTTGCACGGCGCCGACGAATCCGGTCTTGTAGCGGAAGTGCCGCCTCAAGCGTTGTTACGCGATGGTCACGTCGAATGCGTGACGGAAATGGAGGTTCTCGATGCCGCGCATCTTCACCGCGATCGAGATTCCTGCGGATGTCGCGCAAATGCTGACATTCCTGCGTGGCGGACTTCCCGGTGCGCGCTGGATCGACCAGGACAATTACCACATCACGTTGCGGTTCATCGGCGATGTCGACGTGAATGTCGCGCAGGATGTCGCTTCGATGCTGGACAGCGTCAACCGCGCGCCGTTCGAGTTGCGGCTGGAGGGCCTTGCCTCGTTCGGCGGCAAGAAGCCCCGCGCGGTGTTTGCCGAAGTGGCGCCATCTGCCGCGCTGATGGAATTGCAGGCCGAGCATGAGCGGCTGATGCAGCGCGTCGGCCTGGAACCCGAGGGCCGCAAATATACGCCGCACGTCACGCTGGCGCGCTTGCGCGATTCATCGAGCCGTCAGGTCGCGGATTATCTGAGCGAGCGCGGCTCATTCCGGTCGGCGCCGTTTCGCGTCGAACGCTTCGTGCTCTATTCGTCGCGCGCGTCCGTCGGCGGCGGACCGTATGTGGTCGAGGAAGCCTATCCGCTCTCGGCCCTTGCGGCGAGGCGGGCGGTCTGACCCTCCTGCCCTTATCCGAACCGCGCCAGCTGCGTGCGGATGGTCTGGGGCGTCCCCGTCATCGCCACGACATCGAACCGTTCGAAGCCATGCTTTTTGGCCTCGGCCCGGGCCCGCATCATCAACGTCTCGGCGAGGGAGTCGGTCTGGTAGTCGCGCTCCGCGATCAGGGTGGCGGCGGCGCGCTGGCCGCAGCGGTCCGGGATGATCTCCACGCTCGCGCGCATTCGGCCCTGATCATAGGCGCCGATGACGATCGCCTGCGACGCCAGCAACCGCAGGCAATGCGCATCGACCGCGTGATCGTCATTGCCGGTCGAGAAGAACAGGCAGCGATCGAGATAATCGAGCCGCAGCAGATGCGCGTGATGGTCTTCGATGCTGCACGGAGACACAACGCGGATATCGAAGCCGTTCGTTGCCATGTCGGACCCCCTTAGTCCTTGCGCGTCGCATGTCCGCGCGTCCTTCAAGGACAGACCGCGCCGCGCCGGACGGCGCCGTCGCGGTAGGCGAGCGCTCAAGGGGGAGCGTGCGCCCGCAATCGATACCGGAAAGTTAACGTCAGGTTGCTTTCAACAGGCGACTTTGAGCGTCGAGAATAGCCTTTGCGAAACCCTGGCCGTCCGAGACCAGCTCCTTCGCCAGCGAGAGCGGGGTCGGATGGGGGGCCGTGACCTCGGCGACCACCTCGCCGAAATCGAAGCCGAGCTCAGCATCGAATTTCCGCGCCAGCTGCTGCATGCGCCGGTTGGCGGCAAGGCAGGCCATCCGCAGATGCGCGATGCCGCGATTGCGGGCGGCGAGGATCGTGCGCTCGAGCAGCGCCGAGCCGACGCCATGGCCCTGCCAGGGCTTTTCGACGCTGAAGGCGGCCTCCCCCTCCTTTGAGAACCGGCCGCCGATCGGGCGGAGTTCGGCGGCGCCGCGGAGCTCCCCGTCGACGAAGAAGCCGTGCACGATGGCGTCGAGCCACATCGCGGTGTCGACATAGTTGCGGATATAGGCGTCGGACACCCCGCCTCCGAACCGGCGGTGACGGCTTTCCTGATCAAGCCGCAGCAGGTGATCGCGATACTTGTAGGCTTCGCCGATCCACAACTTGCGGATCAGGCCGTCGTCGGGAAGCTCGTCGCGTGCGCTCATCTGGGTCCTTCTGACATTTCGTCCACAGACCCTCCTTCCGCGTCCCTCCCAGAGACGGGGCCGGCGCCAAGGGGCACCGCAGCCGTACGATTCGCAAGATATGCTGCGATGCAGCATTTTTAAGACCAAAGGCCAAGCTGCAATTTGCGGCAACCGGCCCATGCATGCGGCGCGGCTGTGGACGGTGACCCGGTGCGTCATCCGTCCTTGCAGGCCGAGGGTGGTGGCGGCTATGGCTCGGCAGCGCTCCGCCCCGTTCACCCCGCCCATGATCTCATCCATCAGCGACCGATATGCCGCTCTCATCGCGGAAGGCGCGATCACGCCGGACGGCGCGCAAGCCGCCGCGGTCGAGAAACTGGCGACGCTCGAGCAAAGCCTTGCCGAGCATCGCCGCGCCGCGAAGTCATCCTCGCTCGGCTGGCTGTTCGGCAGCCGCGAGAAGCGCGTTCCGCTGAAGGGCCTCTACATCCACGGCAAGGTCGGGCGCGGCAAGACGATGCTGATGGATCTGTTCTTCAATGCCAGCCGGGTGGCGAAGAAGCGCCGCGTGCACTTTCACGAATTCATGGCCGAGGTGCATGAGCGCATCCATGATTTCCGCCAGCGCGCGAAAGCCGGCGAGATACCCGACGAGGACGCGATCGTCCTGACAGCGAATACGATTGCCGATGATGCGGAGCTTCTCTGCTTCGACGAATTCCACGTCACCGACATTGCCGACGCGATGATCCTCGGCCGGCTGTTCACGCAATTCTTCAATCGCGGTGTCGTGGTGGTGGCGACCTCGAATGTCGCGCCGAATGATCTTTACGCGGGGGGACTCAACCGCGGCCAGTTTCTTCCCTTCATCGATCTCTTGCTCAAGCAGGTCGATGTCGTGCGGCTCGACGCGCGCACCGATTTCCGCCTGGAAAAGCTGGTGAAAGGCCGGGTCTGGTATGTGCCCGCAGACGCCGAGGCCGAACGCGCGCTGGATGAAGCCTGGTCGCGCATCACACTCGGGCAGGAGGGCGCGCCGCACGATTTCATGGTGAAGGGCCGCAAGCTGCATGTGCCGCGCGCGGCCCATGGCGTGGCGCGATTCACCTTTACCGATCTGTGCATCGCACCGCGCGGTGCAGCCGACTTCCTTCGCCTTGCCCATGAATATCATACGCTGATCATCGACCGCATTCCGGTGATGCGCTTTGCCCAGCGCAACGAAGCCAAGCGCTTCATCATCCTGGTCGACACGCTGTACGACAATGCCGTGAAGCTGATCGCCTCGGCCGACGCGCCGCCGCACGAGCTTTATATTGCCGATGAGGGACTGGAGCTGTTCGAATTTCAGCGCACGGTTTCGCGGCTCATTGAAATGGGATCGCAGAGCTACCTCGCGCTGCCCCATGGTCCGCGCAGCGATGTCGATACGGTCAAGACCGGGCAGATCATCGATACGTGAAGCGGCTGCCGATCACGCCGGCGACGGCGCACGATAATTGTCGATCAGGATCGCAACGCTGATCGCAAGCACCCACAGCGGCAGCACGATGATTGTCGAAGTCGACACATAGCTGCCGACGAGAAGAACGGCGGCCAGCGCATAGCCGAGGATCGCGATCCATCGCGGCGCGATTCTTGTGTAGATCACGACTGTCGACGTCGACACCATGAAGACCGTTGCGACCTTGGCGGCATAGACATTCACCAGAATGAACGCGGTCGCGCGGGCGAAATAAAAGGTCGGTGTTCCGGCGAGGTTGTTCGGTCCCATCGCGGCACCGGCCAGGATCAGCGCGCCGACCAGCGATGCTGCGGTAAACAGCATTCCGAGGAACAGAAGCGAACTCCCGAAAAACACGGTGGCAAAGAAGCGGTCTTCCTTTGCGCCAAGCCGGTCGCGCAGGACACCGATGAACCAAAGAAAAGCGATGCCGGCGAACGGAATAAGGTTCAGGGCGAAGGCCGCGCGCCGCCAATCCTCCGCAAGCCAGTCGCCGCTTTCGGTGGGGCTGCCCGGCACCGCGCTGCGTAAAAGCACGAAGATCGCGACAAGCAGTATCGCAAACACAATTCCGGCGATCGCCGCAGCCTTGGGCGTGTTCAGCTGAGCGCCGGTCGATGGCGCGGCTTTTGCCGTATCGCTGGTCGCGGGCGCTGTCATCAGATCACGAAGCCGGAGCGGCCGCCAAGTCCTTGCGGATCGCCGATCCGTGCAAGCGCGAGGTCTTCCGGATATGGAAATTTCTGTTCGATCTCGCGGTCGAGCAGCGTCAGTTCCAATGCGATTGCGGGCAGCCGGTGTGCCGGAAGAGTTCGCAGCAGGTTGTCGAACATCGCGCGCAGCCTCCGCACAACCTGCAAATTGTCGGAGCCGCAACGCCGAATCTCGCGGAAGGACAGGTGGACCAGATCCTCCCAGTTCGGCGTCCGGACGATGGCGCGCAGCCGGCCGTTCCTGTCGCGCAGTTCGTCGGTATGAAGATGTTTCAGGCCCGCCGACCGGAGCAGGCGATGAAGCTGGTCGATCGCGAGGACGGCTGTCGTGGGATCGTTGATCGCCGACGAAAGCGCCCGCAGCGCGATATCGACAACGATGCGGAACGCGAAGGTCGGATCCTGTTCCATCGTACGCTCCGATCCGAATGCCACCGCATCGAGCAGCCTGGTTTCATCAATCGCGCCACGGCCGTAGATCAGGAACAGGTCTTCGTCGATCGCGACAAAGTCTCCTATCTGCGGGGCGAATTCGATGACGACATCGATGCGTTCGGCTTCGGCCATCAGCGCGGGCGTATCGACGGACAATACGATGCCGGACTTCTCGCGGTGAGCGATGATTGCGTTGGGCTCGCCGAGTGCTTCCCGGTCGCCTTTCGGCGTGACTGCGTCATGGCTGCGCTCGGGATAAACTGCGGCGAGGACCTCAAGCCCCCTGTTGCCGACATGCGACAAGACGCTGACCGGACGCAGCAAGCGCGAGGCATGGTCGATCAGGAAGAAGAAGGCTGCAAAACACACGATGCCGAGCGCGGCTGCGACGAAAGCCGGCAATTGCTGCACATTGGCGCCGACCCGGTTCTGGGTGCTGATCGAAAACAGCAGCGTGAAGATGAACAGGCCGACGCAGTATTTGATCGTGCGATCGCTGAGCAGCGTGGTCGCGATGATCCGCGGCGTGAGTTGCGCGCTCGCCACTTGAACCGCCACCAGAAGCCAGCCGAAAGTGAACACCAGGAAGGACAGGTTCGCCGCTATGATGGCGTCGTACATTGCCTTTGCGCCGGACGCATCGAGGCCGAGCAGCGTCCAGCTCACGCGGTCGTCGATCTCATGCACGACGCGGACCGCGATCAGTTCGAGCGGGATGGTGACGAACGGGATGAGCCAGATCGAAGATCCGATACGATGGCCCAGCCTTTGGAGCATCCTCAGCACATGCATCTGCGCCTCGCGCTGGGACCTATCATCAGACGGGACCCCCGCCGGTCGCGCGTGCGTTGGTGTAGACCGCCGATACTTTGGGATGGCCCTGGAGCGCTGAGTTGTCGGCGGGGTGGACCGCAAGACCGATTCCAGCCGCGGTTGAGGCTAGCGGAGCATCGATACCTGAGCGCCTTTCCGGCACGCGCCAGTCAGGCTGACGGCCGGACCATGCCCACGTTTTTGCATCCGAGGCATTTCCGGGGGGCAGCGCAGCACCGATTTTTGCGCGATTGGACGTCAATGGCCTTGGCAAAGGCCAATGTCGCTGGAATAATGTATATCAGAAGAGATGAACCATGCTCTGTTCGCCTTTCGCCCGCTTGTCGCCGAAGTCCGGACACGATAACCACCGCGCGGCCGCTCTTCGCGGTCTCCGCGAGCATCATCCCGCAGGCTGTCCACCGGTCGTCGGTCCCATGGTGCTCAAGCCGTCCTGACATAAAGGTTCATCTCCCCATGGCGCGTCCCAAGATTGCATTGATCGGCTCCGGCCAGATCGGCGGAACGCTCGCCCACCTCATCGGATTGCGTGAGCTCGGCGACGTTGTGATGTTCGACATCGCGGAAGGCATTCCGCAGGGCAAATCGCTCGATATCGCCCAGTCCTCGCCGATCGATGGCTTCGACGCCAAGATGTCCGGCACCAATTCCTACGACGCGATCGAGGGCGCCTCGGTCTGCATCGTCACGGCCGGCGTGCCGCGCAAGCCGGGCATGAGCCGCGACGATCTCCTCGGGATCAATCTCAAGGTGATGGAGCAGGTCGGCACCGGCATCAAGAAATATGCCCCGAACGCTTTCGTCATCTGCATCACCAATCCGCTCGATGCGATGGTCTGGGCGCTGCAAAAGTTCTCCGGCATGCCGAAGAACATGGTGGTCGGCATGGCGGGCGTGCTCGATTCCGCGCGCTTCCGTTATTTCCTCGCCGACGAATTCGATGTGTCGGTTGAGGACGTCACCGCCTTCGTGCTCGGCGGTCACGGCGATACCATGGTGCCGCTGGTGCGCTATTCCACCGTCGCCGGCATTCCGCTGCCCGATCTCGTCAAGATGGGATGGACGACCGAAAAGCGGCTCGATGAAATCGTGATCCGGACCCGCAATGGCGGCGCCGAGATCGTCAACCTGCTCAAGACCGGCTCGGCCTTCTATGCGCCGGCGACGTCGGCCATCGCCATGGCCGAGAGCTATCTCAAGGACAAGAAGCGCGTCCTGCCCTGCGCCGCCTGGCTCAATGGCGAGTATGGCGTGAAGGACATGTATGTCGGCGTGCCCGTCGTGATCGGCGCGAAGGGTGTCGAGCGGGTCGTCGAAATCGATCTGTCGTCTGCCGAACGCGAGATGTTCGACAAGTCGGCGCAGTCGGTTCAGCAGCTTGTCGATGCCTGCAAGAACATCGCGCCCGATCTGAAGAAGTAAAAGAGCGACGTCGCCGCGCTCCGTTCGCGGGGCGCGGCCACCTTCAGCGGGAGGCTTCTCCCGAAAGCGAAGCTGGATTGCCCGCCTCAAGCGGGTGACGACACCGGGGCAGGGCTACGACCGATGAACATCCACGAATATCAGGCCAAGGCGGTATTGCGCGATTTCGGCGTGCCGGTGCCGCGAGGCATTCCCGCATTCACCGTCGAGGAAGCGGTCAAGGCGGCCGGCGAATTGCCGGGTCCGGTCTGGGTGGTGAAAGCCCAGATCCATGCCGGCGGCCGTGGCAAGGCCGGCGGCGTCAAGGTCGTCAAGTCGCGCGACGAGGTGAAGACCGAAGCAGCCCGCATTCTAGGCTCGACCCTCGTTACCCATCAGACCGGCCCCAGGGGCAAGCAGGTCAATCGCCTCTACATCGAGGACGGTTCGGCGATCGCCAAGGAATTCTATCTGTCGATGCTGGTCGATCGCGTGACCTCGCGCGTCGCCATCGTGGCGTCCACCGAAGGCGGCATGAACATCGAGGAAGTGGCGCACGATACGCCGGAAAAGATCCTCACCATCACCATCGATCCGGCGACCGGCATCATGCCGCATCATGTGCGCAGCGTCGCGAATGCGCTCAAGCTCGATGCCGACCTGACCAAGCAGGCCGGGCCGCTGCTGAGCAAGCTCTACAAGGCCTTCACCGAGAAGGACATGAGCCTGCTCGAGATCAATCCGCTGGTCGTCACCAAGGACAACAAGCTGATCTGCCTCGACGCCAAGATCGGCTTCGACGGCAACGCGCTGTATCGCCATCCCGACGTCGTGGAATTGCGCGACGAGACCGAGGAGGACGAGAAGGAGATCGAGGCCTCCAAATACGATCTCAACTACATCGCGCTGGACGGCTCGATCGGCTGCATGGTCAACGGCGCCGGCCTTGCGATGGCGACGATGGACATCATCAAGCTCTACGGCGCGGAGCCCGCGAACTTCCTCGATGTCGGCGGCGGCGCCAGCAAGGAAAAGGTGTCGGCGGCGTTCAAGATCATCACCTCCGATCCGAAGGTTCAGGGCATCCTGATCAACATCTTCGGCGGCATCATGAAATGCGACGTGATCGCCGAGGGCGTGGTCGCCGCGGTGAAGGAAGTCGGGCTCAAGGTGCCGCTCGTGGTGCGGCTCGAAGGCACCAATGTCGATCTCGGCAAGAAGATCATCAAGGATTCCGGACTGAATGTCGTGCCGGCGGACGATCTCGACGACGCCGCGCAGAAGATTGTCGCCGCTGTGAAGAAGGCTGCCTCCTGATGTCCATTCTCATCGACAGGAACACCAAGGTCATCTGCCAGGGCTTCACCGGCAAGAACGGCACCTTCCATTCCGAGCAGGCCATCGCCTACGGCACCAAGATGGTCGGCGGCACGTCGCCCGGCAAAGGCGGCACCACGCATCTCAATCTGCCGGTGTTCGACACCGTGCGCGAGGCGCGCGAGAAAACCGGCTGCGATGCGAGCGTGATCTACGTTCCGCCGCCCGGCGCTGCGGACGCCATCTGCGAGGCGATCGATGCGGAGATCCCGCTCATCGTGTGCATCACCGAAGGCATCCCGGTGATGGACATGGTGAAGGTGAAGCGCTCGCTGTGCGGATCGAAGTCGCGGCTGATCGGGCCGAACTGCCCCGGCGTGATGACCGCCGGCGAATGCAAGATCGGCATCATGCCGGGCAACATCTTCAAGCCGGGCAGTGTCGGCATCGTGTCGCGCTCCGGCACCCTGACCTATGAGGCGGTGTTCCAGACTTCGCGCGAGGGCCTTGGCCAGACGACCGCGGTCGGCATCGGCGGCGACCCGGTGAAAGGCACCGAGTTCATCGAGGTGCTGGAAATGTTCCTCGCCGATCCGAAAACCGAGTCGATCATCATGATCGGCGAGATCGGCGGTTCGGCCGAGGAGGATGCCGCGCAGTTCCTGAAGGACGAGGCGCGCCGTGGCCGCAAGAAGCCGGTGGTCGGCTTCATTGCCGGCCGCACCGCACCTCCCGGCCGCCGCATGGGCCATGCCGGCGCGATCATCTCCGGCGGCAAGGGTGATGCGGAGTCGAAAATCGCCGCGATGGAATCGGCCGGGATCAAGGTGTCGCCCTCGCCCGCGCGGGTCGGAAAGACCCTGGTGGAAGTGCTGAAGGGCTGATCCGATCCGGTTGCCTGGTGTTTGTTGAAAGGCCGCGCCGCTTGCGCGGCCTTTTCTGTTTCATGCCAAGGAGTTATGCGAAGAGCGGCCGTTGAAGAAATGAATCCATAGTCATTTTATTGTCATCTTATCGTGGCCCTTCCGGCCTACTATCTGTAAAAGGAACGCCGCCGGGACGCATTTTTCCGCCGAATCGACCCGAAACTGGCCGCTTCCCGCGGTCAGCCAACAGCCGACGCCAACGAAACACGCTTCAAAGACCACGTCAGGACGGCCCGCATGTCTCGCCAGGACGCGAACGCAGCCTTTGCCCTCACTTCCTTCCTTTACGGTGGTAACGCCGCCTATATCGAAGACCTCTATGCCCGCTACGAAGCCGATCCCGCTTCGGTCGACGCGCAGTGGCAATCGTTCTTCCAGAGCCTGAAGGACGACCCCGCGGCAGTCGCCAAGAGCGCGAAGGGCGCGTCCTGGAAGAAGCCGGGCTGGCCGCAGCTTTCGAACGGCGAGCTCGTCGCCGCGCTCGACGGCAACTGGGCCGAGACCGAGAAGGTCATCTCCGACAAGATCAAGGGCAAGGCGCAGAAGGCTGGCGTTGAACTTACGTCCGCGGATGTGCTGCAGGCGACGCGCGACTCGTTGCATGCGCTGATGTTGATCCGCGCCTATCGCATCCGCGGTCACTTCCACGCAAAGCTCGATCCGCTCGACCTCGAGCCGGAGAAGAACGAGGAAGAACTCGATCCGCGCTCCTATGGCTTCACCGAAGCCGACATGGATCGCAAGATCTTCCTGGACAAGGTGCTGGGTCTCGAATTCGCGACCATGCGCGAGATCGTGGCGATCCTGCGCCGCACCTATTGCCAGACGCTGGGCGTCGAATTCATGCACATCTCGGATCCCGCGCAGAAGGCGTGGATCCAGGAGCGCATCGAAGGCAAGGACAAGGAAATCACCTTCACCCGCGAGGGCAAGCGCGCGATCCTGAACAAGCTCGTCGAGGCCGAAGGCTTCGAGAAGTTCCTCGACGTCAAATATACCGGCACCAAGCGCTTCGGGCTTGACGGCGGCGAGTCGCTCATTCCCGCGCTCGAACAGATCATCAAGCGCGGCGGCCAGCTCGGCGTGAAGGAGATCGTGTTCGGCATGGCCCATCGCGGCCGGCTCAACGTTCTCACCCAGGTGATGGGCAAGCCGCACCGCGTGCTGTTCCATGAATTCAAGGGCGGCTCGGCCACCCCGGACGAGGTCGAAGGCTCCGGCGACGTGAAGTACCATCTCGGCGCCTCGAGCGACCGCGAATTCGACAGCAACAAGGTTCACTTGTCGCTGACGCCGAATCCCTCGCATCTCGAGATCGTCGATCCGGTGGTGCTCGGAAAGGTGCGCGCGAAGCAGGACCAGCTTGGTGCGACCCCCGACAATCGCACCATGGCGCTGCCGCTCCTGATCCACGGCGATGCCGCCTTTGCCGGGCAGGGCGTCGTTGCCGAATGTTTCGGGCTGTCCGAACTGAAGGGCTACCGCACCGGCGGCTCGCTGCATTTCATCGTCAACAACCAGATCGGCTTCACCACCTATCCGCGCTACTCGCGTTCGTCGCCTTATCCGTCCGACGTCGCGAAGATGATCGAAGCGCTGATCTTCCACGTGAACGGCGACGATCCGGAGGCGGTGGTGTTCGCCGCCAAGGTCGCGATCGAATATCGCCAGCGTTTCGCGAAGCCTGTCGTCATCGACATGTTCTGCTATCGCCGGTTCGGCCATAACGAAGGCGACGAGCCGGCCTTCACCCAGCCGCTGATGTATCAGAAGATCCGTCAGCATCCCTCGACGCTCGACATCTACGCCAGGAAGCTGATCGGCGAAGGCGTCGTGACGGAAGGCGAAGTCGACAAGATGCGCGCCGATTGGCGCCATCGCCTCGAAGCCGAATTCGAGGCCGGCCAGGGTTACAAGCCGAACAAGGCCGACTGGCTCGATGGCCGCTGGTCGATCATCAAGGCCGGCACCGAGATCGACGATCCGCGTCGCGGCGTCACCGGCGTCGATATCGACAAGCTGAAAGAGATCGGCACGAAGATCACCACGGTGCCGGACGACTTCCAGGTCCATCGCACCATCGGACGCTTCCTGGAAAACCGCCGCAAGGCGATCGAGACCGGGCAAGGCATCGACTGGGCGACGGCCGAAGCGCTGGCGTTCTGCTCGCTGCTGCTGGAAGGCCATCCGGTGCGATTGTCGGGGCAGGATTCCGAACGCGGCACCTTCTCGCAGCGGCACTCGGTGCTGTTCGATCAGCGGACCGAAGCCCGCTACACGCCCTTCAATCACCTCGCCGATGATCAGTCGGCGCGCTACGAGGTGCTGAACTCGATGCTCTCGGAAGAGGCCGTGCTCGGCTACGAATACGGCTATTCGACCGCGGAGCCGAATGCGCTCGTGTTGTGGGAGGCGCAGTTCGGCGACTTCGCCAACGGCGCACAGGTGGTCTTCGACCAGTTCATCTCGTCGGCCGAACGTAAATGGCTGCGCATGTCCGGCCTCGTGTGCCTCTTGCCGCATGGCTATGAAGGGCAGGGACCTGAGCATTCCTCGGCGCGTCTCGAGCGCTATCTCCAGATGTGCGCCGAAGACAACATGCAGGTCGCCAACTGCACGACGCCGGCGAATTACTTCCACATCCTGCGCCGTCAGCTGAAGCGCGAGATCCGCAAGCCCCTGATCCTGATGACGCCGAAGTCGCTGCTGCGTCACAAGCGGGCGGTGTCGCGGCTCGACGAGCTCGGTTCGGGCACCACGTTCCATCGCCTGTTGTGGGATGACGCACAGGTCCTCAAGGACGAGAAGATCAAGCTCGTCGCGGACGACAAGATCCGTCGCGTGATCCTGTGCTCGGGCAAGGTCTATTACGACCTGTATGACGAGCGCGAAAAGCGTGGCATCGACGACATCTATCTGCTGCGCGTCGAACAGCTCTATCCGTTCCCGACCAAGGCGCTGGTTTCGGAGCTGTCGCGCTTCAAGCAGGCCGAGATCGTCTGGTGCCAGGAAGAGCCGCGCAACATGGGCGCCTGGTTCTTCGTCGACATCTACCTCGAGTGGGTGCTGAACCAGATCAACGCCAAGCACCGCCGCGCCCGCTACGCCGGACGCCCGGCATCGGCCTCGACCGCGGTCGG
>NZ_DATMRX010000275.1:0-31997 GCF_035565855.1 Pseudorhodoplanes sp. | reverse complement strand
AGATTGAGGAGCGACGTCTTCCCGCAGCCGGACGGCCCGACCACCGACAGGAATTCACCCTTGCGGATCGCAACGTCGATGCCGGTGAGGATCAGCTTGCCGCCGAGCGTCAGGTCAACGCCGTCGAAAGCAATCAGCGCTCTATCCCGCGGCGTATCCGTCACGCGATCCTCACGACGGGTTGCGGGACGCGCCGGCATAAGTGTCCAGAATCCGCTCGACGAGATCGGGCTTGCGGGCACGCGCGATCCCGCATTCGGTCGCAATGCCGAATTCCGGAACGAATTCGCGCGCCGTTTCGATCCGCGCGACGACACCTTCGACGCCTGCCGAAACATGAACGACGCCGAGATAGATCTCGGTTCGCGGATCGAGCTTCAGATCGGCGAATGGCGCGAAATAGGCGCGGTCGGTCCGGTCCGCCGGCACCGGAAAATGCACGTAATTGATCAGCCGGTCGACGCTGCGCACCATGTCGTTGGCCACATCCACCATGCGGCTCGCGTCCTTCGGCTCGATGAAATGCTTCGCGCCGAAATCGCCGTAACAGACATGGATGCCGAGTTCGACATCGGCCGGGATCGGGGCGCAGATGCGCCGCATCCGTTCCATGATCTCGGGCTGTGAGGCGCCCGTAGCCGGAAACCAGTCCTGCGGCTGCCCGTCGAGCGAGATCATTTCATGGCAGAAGTCCCACTGGATGCAGAGATGCTCGTGCGGGATCGCGTCGCAGATGCGTTTCACTTCCTCGATCATCGCCCGTTCATAGGCGGCCTCGATGGCGAGAACATCCTTGGGCGCTGCGAAGGCATAAATGATTCCGAACGGCGTCGGCATGCAGACCTGCAGCCGGACATGGTCCGGGAAATCGCCGCGCTTCTTTGCGGCCTGAAGGTCGAGATAGGACGCGCGCGCCTCCCGCGCGTAACCGAGTTCGCCGAACGTGATCTCGCTCGGGTCGACGCCCTCTGCCAAAGCCAGCA
Organism: Pseudorhodoplanes sp.; assembly: GCF_035565855.1. Taxonomy (GTDB): domain Bacteria; phylum Pseudomonadota; class Alphaproteobacteria; order Rhizobiales; family Xanthobacteraceae; genus Pseudorhodoplanes. The sequence goes on along the minus strand of NZ_DATMRX010000275.1, from coordinate 31,014 downwards.
GTGGAAATTTCGAGGTCGCGCGCACGGCACCCGAAGGATCGGGCCGCAGGAACGGGCTAGACCGCAGCAGCGGATACTGGAAGCTCGCCCAGAGCCGCCGCGGCCCGACTTCGCCATCGGGGACCCGCTTGAGCCGCGGCCCGATCTTCCGGCCGACGGTCCGGAGGATCTCGTCGACCGAATCGAGGCCAATGCTGCCGACGAGATAGGCGCTGTCGGGCAGCCGGGTTTGCGTCGCCATGGTTCACCTCTTGAGAAGTAAAAAGATTAGGAGGGCGAGGGCTTTCCCGCCCTCCTCTCTCAATTACGGGACGATGACGGACTTCAGATCCACGTTGCCGCGGATCATGCCCTGCGACTTCATGATCGAGACCCAGGGCGCGAGACTGTTCTCGGTCAGCTTGGACCCGAATTGCGGGATGCTGACCGCAGCGACCGCCGGGGGCGGCAACTTGAGGAACTTCGCGACGGTCGCCCGCGCCTCGTCAGGATGCGCGTGCGCGTAGGCCGCGCCCTCATCGAAGCCGGCGCGGAACGCCTTGATCACATCCTGGTTCTTGTCGGCCCAGGCCTTCTTGCTGGCGAATACCGTGATGCTCATCCCGGCCGGCATGTCGCGGATGAAATGCGCCATCAGCTCGCCGGTCTTGCTTCCGACAATGCGCGCCATAAACGGCTGGATGGCGACGACGGCATCGACCGAGCCGGCCTTCAGAATGCCCTCCATCTGCGGAAACACGGTTTCGACGAACTGGACCTTCTTCCAGTCGACGCCTTTCATCGTGAGCCATTCCCGGAACATGACATGCAGGAAGGCATTCAGTCCCGGAACGCCGACCTTCTTGCCGACGAAATCGGCCGGCGTCTTGATGTTGGATTCCGGACGCACGACGATCCCGAAATTGCTGTCGGTCTTGACGGTCTCCGAGAACCCGGCAACGGCCACGAGATCGAGGCCGCCATTGACCGCCTGAAGCAGCACCGATGCCGTCGGCATCGCGATATCCACCTCGCCTGCTTCCAGCGCGGCCGGATTTTGCGAATTGAGCGGGATCGGCTTGAGAGCTACCTCGATGCCGTGTTTGGCAAAGAAGCCCTTGTCCTGCGCCAGCAGGACCGGCGCGAGATCGAAGACCTGCTGATGCCCGAATGTGATTTTCTTCTGCGCCTGTGCCGGGGCCGAGCCTAAAGGCGCCAGCAGCAAGGCCGATAGCAAGGCTATCGCGGATGTCATCTTCTTCATGCTTCCTCCTGATTTGTCATGGCGAGGGTTCGATCCCGCGTCCGATTGTTCGACAGGTCACTTCATGCGCGTGCAATCCGTTCGCGGTTCTCACTCGCTGCGCTCGCCACGGCAAGCCCTTCGAATGCGCCGGCCAAAAATGGCAGGGCGAAGTCGTAGGCGCGTTGCAGGTCGCGGCTGGAATAGACTTTCTTCGAAATCACGCCGAGCAGATCGTTCGCCGCGAAGATGCCGAACATGATGGAAACCATGTGCGCATAGCCGCGCGCGGCGGCCTCCTTCGACAGCCGCGGCTCGGCGCGTTCCAGAGCGCCCAGGATGATGTCCTGCGTTTCCTTGAAGTGACGCGTGATCAGGCGCGTCCAGCGCTGCTGCTGGCCGGTCTGCGCCAGCAACCGGCCATAGGACCGCCAGCCCGCGCCGCCTTCCAGCATCAGCTCGAGATAGGGACGCATGAACACGTCGATGACCTGACTGATACTCGGCTGCCCTTTCAACTGATCGTATGCGGCACGCCGGCGCGCATTCAATTCGTCCGATCGCCGCGCGATGATCGCCTCGAACAGCTTTTCCTTACTCTGGAAATGGTAATTGATCAGGCCAAGCGGCACACGCGCCTTCGCGGCGACATCGCGCATGCTTACGATGTCGAAGCTCGCTGCAGCGAACAGATGTTCAGCCGCGTCGAGAATGGCCGCTCTGGTGTTTTCCCCGTTGCGCAATGGATCCTGATCCCGACAAGCGTTGACAAACGATTTGTACAGTTGTTCAACTCGAATGCAAGAGCGATGTCGGTCGGGCAACCAGCGCGTCCGATCGCCTGCAAGAACATTGCGGCACCGCAACAAAGCGGACTACCGGGAGACGAATTTGGGTTTCTTCATCGGAACGGATGTCGGCGGCACCTTTACCGATCTGTGGGTGTCGGCGGATGACGGTCAGACGCGGGTCTTCAAGTCGCCCACCACGTCCGATGTGCTGAGCGGCGTGATCGACGCCCTCGGCCTTGCGGCGGAGGCTTACGGGCTGACGTTCGAGCGTTTCTGTTCGCAGATCGAGCGCTTCGGGCATGGCACGACCGTCGGCCTCAATGCGCTGCTGACCGGAAATGCAGCGCGCACGGCGATCCTGACCACGAGAGGATTCGGCGACACGCTGGTGATCGGGCGGCTGAAGCGTCAGACCTCCGACATGAACGAGGTGGAGCGCACCGACGCCTATCTGCGCAACCGCATTCCGCCGCTCGTCCCGCGCGATCTCGTGTTCGAGATCGATGAGCGCATCGACGTCAAGGGCAACGTCATCAAGCCGCTCGACGAAGCCCAGGCGCGCAGCGAAATCCGCAAGTTCAAGGGTTTCGGTATCGAGGCGGTCGCCATCTGCACGCTGTGGTCGACGCACAACCCGGTTCATGAAAAGCGGTTGCGCGAGATCGTCGCGGAAGAATTGCCGGATGCCTTTGTCAGCGTGTCGCACGAAATCTCGCCGGGCGTCGGCGAATATGCGCGCATGTCGACCACCGCGGGCAATGCCGCGCTCGGTCCCCTCGCCGGCCGCTATCTGTCGAGCCTCGAGGCCAAGCTGCAGAGCGCCGGGATGAAGGTGCCGGTGTTGATGATGACCTGCGCCGGCGGCGTGCTGCCGACCGCAGTCCTCAACGATCGGCCGGCCTTCGCGCTGTTTTCCGGTCCTGCCGGCGGCGTCATGGGCTCACGCGCGACAGGGGCCCAGGCCGGCTTCGACAATATCGTGACCATGGATATCGGCGGCACCAGCTTCGATGTCGGCGTCATCGTGTCGGGCAAGCCGATCATGCGTTCCGAGATCGCGGTCGCGGGCGCCGACATCCGCGTGCATTCGATCGACGTGGAATCGATCGGCGCCGGCGGCGGTTCGATCGCCTATGTGGAGTTCGGCGAATTGCGCGTCGGTCCGCGCAGCGCCGGCGCAAATCCCGGGCCCGCCTGTTACGGCCGCGGCGGCACGCGGCCGACCGCGACCGATGCCGACCTCGTCCTCGGCGTGCTCGACCCCGACAATTTCATCGGCGGCCGCATGAAGCTCGATGTCGCCGCAGCACAGCGCGCCATCGAGGAGCATGTGGCAAAGCCGCTGAACATGAGCGTCACCGAGGCTGCGTGGAGCATCCGCCAGATCCTCGACAGCAAGATGGCCGACCTTCTTCGCCGCATGACCATCGAGCGCGGTTACGATCCGCGCGAATTCACCCTCCTTGCGAATGGCGGCGCAGGCCCCTCGCACGCGTGGGTGCTGAGCGAGGAACTCGGCCTCGACAGCTTCATCGTGCCGGCCGCGGCGACCGCCGAGTCCGCGTTCGGCACCGGCAATTCCGATCTCGGCTTCACCGCGGAGCGGCCGTCCTACGCACGCATCTCGCCGGGCGCCGTCCCGACTGCGGAGCAGCTTGCGCATGTCACCGCCGCGCTGAAATCGGCGGTGGATGAGGTGAAGGCCAACCTCGCGCTGGCGGGCCCGAAGGGCGGCATCAAGATCGAGACATTCGTCGCGATCAAGTTCCGCGGGCAAACCAACCACCTCGATATTCCGTTCGAGGGCGAGAGCTTCACACTCGACACCTTCAAGACCGTCACCGCGACATTCGAGAGCCAGTACGAAACGCTGTTCGGACGCGGCGCTGCCTTCTCCAATGCGGGCTACGAACTGATCTCGGTGCGGGCAATGGGAACCGGCGCGCTGCCGCCGCCGGCCCTCGCCACCAAGGGCGAGACCTTCGAGCCGCGCGGCACGCGTCCGGTCGTGTTCCGCGAGGCGAAGAAAGCCGTCGAGACCGCGATCTATCGCACCTCCTTCCCGAAGGAAGGCGAAACCGCGCAGGGTCCGGCGATCATCGAATTTCCCGGCCAGAGTGTGGTCGTGCCGCCGGGCGCCACGGCGCGGGCCGACCGTTTCGGAAACATTCATGTGAGGCTCGCATCATGAGCGAGATCAATGCCGTCACCTTCGAGGTGATCCGTAACCGCCTCGTCGCGATTTCCGACGAGATGCGCATCGCGTTGCAGGCGGTCTCCGGATCGCCGACCGTTACCGAAGCGTCCGACTTCTTCACCGGCATCTTTCTGCCGGAAGGCTCGGTCGTATCCATGGGCTTTCAGGTGTCGTTCCAGGCGCCGGTCTGCGGCGAGGTCATTCGCCACATCAACGCCAAGCCGCAGCTCAAGGTGAAGGATGGCGACATCTTCATCGGCAATGATCCGTATATCGGTGCGCTGCACCAGAATGACGTGCAGATGATCGGCCCGATCTATGCCGGCGACGAGATCATCGCCTGGGCCGGCGTCGAGGCGCATGAAACCGATGTCGGCGGCATGGACTTCGCGAGCTGGTGCCCGAAGGCGCGCGAGATCTGGCAGGAAGGCATCCGCATCCCTTGCGTGAAGCTCGTCGATCAGGGCGAGATGCGCGAGGATGTTCTCGAAATGATCGTGACAGCGTCGCGATTGCCGGACCAGCTCGGCCTCGACATCCGCGCCTTCATCGCCACCGTGAATGTCGCGCGCCGCCGCGTCACCGAACTCGTCGAGCGCTATGGCGCGGCGACCGTCACCGACGTGATGCGCCGGATGATCGCTTCGTCCGAGGCGCGGTTGCGCGCGCGGCTTCGCGAATTGCCGGACGGGACGGTTCATGCCGCCGATTTCATCGAGCATGACGGTCATCAGAACGTTCTCTACAAGATCGACTGCAAGGCGACGAAGATCGGCGACAAGCTGACGCTCGATTTTTCCGGATCGAGCAAGCAGGCGCCCGGCTTCATCAACGCCACGCGTTCGGGTCTGGTCGGCGGCTGCGCCGGCGGCATTCTCACGACGCTCGGTTTCGACATTCAGTGGAATCAGGGCCTGCTCGATCCGGTCGAGATCGTCGCCCCCAATGGCCTCATCTGCACGGCGCAATTTCCTGCGCCGGTCGGATCGGCGACGGTCGAAACCATCTGGTCGGTCAGCAACGCGGTGATGGCCGCGCTCAACAAGTTGCTCGCGACCTCGCCAAATTACCGCTACCGCGCGCAATGCATCAGCGACGGCTGCATGGCGACCTTCAACCTCGGCGGTATCAACCAGTATGGCGAGCCGTTCGGCCTGCATCTGATGGACCCGCTCGCCGCGGGCTCCGGCGCCTTCGCCACCAAGGATGGCGTGGAGGCCGGCGGGCCGATCACCTCGCCCGTCTCCTGCATCGCGGATGTGGAGCGCAACGAGCAGGCGGTGCCGCTATTCTACCTGCATCGGCGCCTGGTGTCGGATACCGGTGGCGCGGGTAAACACCGCGGCGGGCTGAGCGCCGAAGTCGCGCTCACGCTCGGCGGGATCGAAAAGGCGATGGCCCTCGTCATGACGCATGGCGCGGAATCGCCCAATACCGCGGGCCTTGCCGGCGGCTGGCCGGGATCGACCGTGGTCCAGTCGATGGGCTGGGGATCTATCGAAAGCGGATTGCCCAACAATGCCGGCAAGTGGGAGCGCTTCGGTCCGAAGCCCGGTCTGATGCCGATGACCAATCGCGACATCTATTCGGTGATATGGCAGGGCGGCGGCGGCTGGGGCGATCCGCTGGATCGCGAGGCGACAGCCGTTGCGCGGGACGTCGCAGCCGGCGCGGTCAGCGTCGCGGCAGCGCGCGAGATCTACGGTGTCGTCCTCGATAGCGGCGGCGCGCCCGATGAAGCCGCGACCGAACGCCAGCGCGAAGCGATCCGCAAGGCGCGGGTCGGCGATTTCGACACCGATCCGGCGAAGCGCAGCGCCGCCAAGCCCATCGCGTCGCTGAGCGAAGCGCTGTTCGTTGTGCAGGACGAGCGCGGCACGCACGTCGTGAGCCGGGCCGGCTATATCCTGGCGACCGGCAGCACCGCGTGGCGCAAGGGCGCGAAGTCGGTGACCTTCGAAAAGCTGCCGGATCATTACCGCATCGACCTGCATGCCGACCTGTGCTGCACCGTGCATTATTGTCCGGCGAGCGGCGCCCAACTGGCGGTCGACTTCCATCGCAAGGGCGAAAAGCCGGCTGACGACCTTCTGCTCGATCTCGACTCGCTACCGAGGCTTGCCGCATGAGCCGAATCCCGAACCCGTTTCTCACCGCGGCCGGCGACGAATTGCCGACGCAATACGACCGACCGCCCGAGTTCGAAGGGTTCATCGAAGAGCGCGACATCAAGGTGCGGATGCGCGACGGCGTCCACCTGTCGATCGATGTCTATCGACCGGACACCAAGGAAAAGCTCCCTGCCCTGCTTGCCTTCGCGATCTACAACAAGGACCTGCAGGGCCCCGATGTTGCCGAGGCGCTGACACCGCAGCCGTCATGGTCGCCGCTTTGGACCGGCTGGCTTGAAGCCGGCGACACGCGCTTCCTCACATCGCGCGGCTACATCCATGTGATTGGCGCGCCACGCGGCATCGGCAAGTCTGAAGGCGGCGGCTCGCGCGAATTCGACAGCTACGACCTGATCGAATGGATCGCGCAACAGCCCTGGTGCGACGGCAATGTCGGCATGATCGGCATATCCGGATTCGGCGCCGAGCAATTCAACGTCGCCAAGCAGCAGCCGCCTTCATTGAAGGCGATCTTCCCGTTCGACCCCCGCGGCGCCTATGGCACGCTCGGCAGCTTCCGCGAGGAATATCACGGTGGCGTGCTGCACCTGTTCCGCTATCTCCTTTCGATCAATCTCGTCGCGCATCAGAACAAGGGCCAGCCGGGCGAATTGCCGCCGGAGCGCGAAGCGCTGTGGCGCGAAGCGATGGCCAATCCGGACTTCAAGATCTATCCGCACGTCTACAACATCCTGACCCAGAAGGGTCAGCACCTGCCGGCGATCTTCGATTTCCTGATCCACCCTTACGACAGGGAGGAAACCGTCGAGAAGGCGGAGGCGGACTTCAAGAAGATCAACATCCCGGCCTATACCGGCTCGGGCTGGTATGCCTACGGATACAAGACACATCTCAACGGCGCGCAGAACTGGTTCCGCAACATCGATGTGCCGAAGAAGGTCGCATTCGGCGGACCGTCACATCTCGAACGTCCCTTCCGGTCCTTCCATCAGGAGATCCTGCGCTGGTACGACCACTGGCTGAAGGGCATCGACACCGGCATCATGAACGAGCCGCCGGTGAAATATTGGGTCATGGGCGAGAATGCGTGGCGGTCCGGCCAGGACTGGCCGCTGCCCGAAACGCAATGGACCAAGCTCTATCTGTCGAGCTGGGGCCGGCTGCGGCCGCAACCTTTCCTGCCGTCCAGCACTGACGGACGGCTGGCGCCCGACGCCTTCGTGCAGATGCCGATCACCCAGACCAGCGAGGTCCAGCGCCTGCGCTACATGAGCGAGCCGCTGCCGCAGGACACGCTGATCGCCGGGCCGATCGTGCTCAACCTGTTCGCGGAAATCGATCAGGACGACACCAACTGGATCGTGATCCTCAGCGATGTCGGTCCGGATGTCTCGGTTCGCACCGCCCGCGAGGGCGAGCGCAATGTGCCGCGCGACCTGCCTGAACGGGAGCTCACCCGCGGCTGGCTGAAGGCCTCGATGCGCGAACTCGATCCGAAGCGGTCAAAGCCCTGGAAGCCCTGGCACAAGCTGACGCGCGCCGCCAAAAAGCCGGTGGTGCCCGGCGAAGTGACCGAATACGCGATCGAACTGATGGCGACCGCGAACCTGTTCAAGGCGGGACATCGGATCTGCCTCGACATCACCAGCCTCGACGTGCCGACCGGCGTCGGGGGAGCGACCAATGTCGAGTACATCCCGTATCACATCTGCGACCACCGGACGGTGCTGCACAAGGTCCACCACGACGAGGCGCATCCCTCGCACCTCCTGTTGCCGGTGATCCCGCAGGATTAACGATTCGTTACGCTGGCCGGTGGAATTCCGGCCGGAACCGCGACCATGACAACGCTGCCGTGACGCTGTAATCACCGCGTCATGACATTCCTGATCGCAGCCCTGTCCCTCGCGATATGGGTTTATTGCGTGTTCTTCCGCGGCGGCTATTGGCACGCCCGGGTGAACGGCGACGAGCCTGCCCCGACCCCCGAAGCCTGGCCGCACATCGTCGCGGTGATTCCGGCGCGCAATGAGGCCGAGACCATCGCCGACTGCGTGACGTCGCTGCTGATCCAGGATTATCCGGGCCGTTTCTCGATCGTCCTTGTGGACGACAACAGCGATGACGCAACCGCCGCAATCGCCGCAGGCCTGCCGGAGCGGACGGGCTCTCCGGTGCCTTTGACGGTCCTGAAGGGCGCTCCGCTCCCGGACGGCTGGACCGGCAAGCTCTGGGCGCTCCAGCAAGGCATTGCCGCGGCCGAGCGGGAGAGCCCGGATTATCTGCTGCTGACGGATGCGGACATTGTCTACGCCCCCGGCATGCTGCGCTCGCTGGCGGCGCGTGCGGCATCCGGTCGCTATGTCCTGACCTCGCTGATGGCAAAACTGCGCTGCGAGACCCTGGCCGAGCGGGCGTTCATCCCGGCCTTCGTCTATTTCTTCCAGATGCTCTATCCGTTCGCCTGGGTGAACGATCCCAGGCACCGGGTCGCCGCGGCGGCGGGCGGCTGCATGCTGGTCCGCACGGCGGCGCTGGCGCGGGCCGGCGGGATCGGGGTCATCCGCAATGCCCTGATCGACGACTGCACGCTCGCCAGGGTGATGAAGGCCCAGGGGCCGATCTGGCTCGGGCTGACGGACCGCGTGCGCAGCATCCGCGCTTCGACCGGGATCTCCGAAATCCACACCATGGTCTCGCGCTCGGCTTACGCGCAGCTGCGCTATTCGCCGCTCCTTTTGGCGCTGACCCTGATCGGCATGGCGGTGACCTACTGGGCGCCGCCGCTCCTGACCTTTGCCGGCGCGGGCGGGGTCCGGCTGCTGGCATTGGCGGCCTGGGCGCTGATGGCAGTCTCGTTTTGGCCAATGTTGCGCTTTTATGGTCTAAGTCCCCTCTGGGCACCTCTCCTGCCGGCCATTGCAACCGGGTATATGGCGTTTACCTGCAGTTCCGCCTTGCAGCACATGTCGGGCCGCGGCGGCCGCTGGAAGGGGCGTTATCAGGCGAAAAGGGCCTGAAACTCAGCCTGAAGAAAGGTGTGATGGTTCAATCGGCAGACTACCGGTCCGGCAAGGGGCATCGCGACGAGAATTTCCCCGTCGCGTCGCGGCTCGTGAGTGCGCGGCACAGGCCGGTCATCATGGCATTCTACGATTTCGCGCGGGCGGCCGACGATATCGCGGATCACCCGAGCCTGTCTGCCGACGAGAAATTGCGCGGACTGGATCGCATGGAAGCCTCGCTCACCGGCGCGAGGTCCGACGATGACCTGTCGGTTCGCCTGCGCGAGCAGATCGCCTCGCGAAAGCTCTCACCGGTCCACGCCCTCGATCTCCTGAAGGCTTTCCGCCAGGACGTCACCAAGCTGCGTTATGACGACTGGGACGACCTGATCGGCTATTGCACATATTCGGCGATGCCGGTCGGGCGCTTCGTGCTCGATGTGCATGGCGAGGACCGGGCGACCTGGGCGTCGTCGGACGTGCTCTGCGCCGTGCTGCAGATCATCAACCACCTGCAGGATTGCGGGAAGGATTATCGCAATCTCAATCGCGTCTATCTCCCACAGGATTCCTTGCGGGCGCACGGCGCCGCGACCGAAGACCTCGCGCGCGCGAAGGCCTCGCCCGCCCTGCTCGCCTGCCTGCACGAACTGACCGGGCGCACCACGCGCTATTTCGACACCCAGCCGCCGCTCGCCGACGACATCGGCGACACGCGCCTCGCCTGCGAAGTCGCGGCGATCGATTCCCTTGCGCGCCAGTTGCTCGCAGTTCTGCAACGCGCCGACCCCTTGGCTGACAAGGTGCATTTCGGCCGCGCCAAGCTCCTCACCGTCATGATGGGTTCGGTGGCGAAGACACTTGTCCGCCGCATCTTGCCGCGCAGCCTGTCGGACCGGCGGCCTCAGGATATCCGTCTGTGAGCACGCCGTCTGTCTCAGCCGACGCCGCACAGCATGCCGGCGGATCGTCGTTCTATCTCGCGATGCGGATCCTGCCGCGCGCCAAGCGCGAGGCGATGTTCGAGGTCTATAAATTCTGCCGCAAGGTCGATGACGTCGCCGACTCCGAAGGCCCGCGCGACGCGCGGCTCGACGAGCTGAACCGCTACCGCGACGATATCGCTGCGCTCTATGCGGGACGCATGTCGGAGCGCATGGGCGGCTTCCTCGGCCCGGTGCGGGACTTCGACCTGCGGCGGGAGGATTTCCTCGCCATTGTCGACGGCATGGAGATGGATGTCGTCGCCGACATTCGAGCCCCGTCGCTCGACACGCTCGATCTGTATTGCGACCGCGTCGCGAGCGCGGTCGGCCGCCTGTCGGTCCGCATCTTCGGCGTGCCCAACGATGACGGCATCGCGCTGTCGCATCATCTCGGCCGCGCCCTGCAGCTCACCAATATCCTGCGCGATATCGACGAGGATGCCGCGATCGGCCGCCTTTATCTGCCGCGCGAATTCCTGTCCGCCGCAGGGATCGAGGGCGACGATCCGGACCGTGTGCTCGCCTCGCCCGCGCTCGGGCAGGCCTGCGCGCCATTGATCGCGAAGGCGCGCGAGCATTTCCGGCAGGCGCGCACCATCATGGACCGGCAACCGCGCTCAAGCGTCAAGGCGCCCCGCATCATGGCGGAAGCCTACGCGCCGATGCTCGACAAGCTGCAGCAGCGCGGCTTTGCGGCACCGCGCGAGCGCGTCCGGCTGGATCGCCTCCATCTGATCGGCGCGGTCCTGCGCTACGGCATTGTGTGATGATCAAGCACGTTCACGTCATAGGCGCCGGGCTCGCCGGCCTCTCCGCTGCCGTGCGGCTGACCGCCGCCGGTATCGCCGTCACCGTCCATGAGGCCACACGCCAGGCCGGCGGCCGCTGCCGCTCCTACGACGATGCCGCCACCGGCATGCATATCGACAACGGTACGCATCTTCTGCTGTCGGGAAATCACGCGGCCGTCGATTATCTGAAGGCGATCGGCATCACGCCGGATTTCGCCCCGGCCAATTTCCGCTTTGTCGACGGCGCAACCGGCGAAAGCTGGATTCTGCGGATGGGCGACGGCAGCCTGCCGACATGGATTTTCGATGCCGGCAGCCGCGTGCCGCGAACCTCGATACTCGATTATCTGAAGCTTGCGCCGCTTCTCCTCGGCAGGACCGACCGGCCGCTGCGCGAAGTGCTGGATCGCGACAGCGAATTGTATCGCCGGCTGCTCGATCCCCTGATGGTCGCGGCATTGAATATCGACACGCCGAGCGGGTCGTCCCGGCTCGCGGCCCAGATCGCCCGCGAGACCCTGATGCGCGGCGGCCAGGCCTGCCGGCCGCTGGTCTTCGAACGCGGCCTGAGCACCGCCTTTGTCGAACCGGCTCTGGCGCTCCTGAGCGCGCGCGGGGCGACGGTTCGCTTCGAGCATGAACTGGAAGGCCTGACCTTCGCCGACAGCGGATCGGTGACGCTCCGCTTCAGGGACGAGGAGATCACGCTGGGCGACGAGGCGGCGGTGATCCTTGCCGTTCCGGCCTATGCCGCGACCGCCCTGGTTCCCGGTCTGGATGCGCCCGACCAGTTTCGGTCGATCATCAATTTTCATTACGATTGCGCGCCGCCCGCCAACAGCCCGTTCATGACCGGCGTGATCGGCCGCACGGTCGAGTGGATTTTCGCCTTCAAAAACCGTATTTCGGCGACCATCAGCCATGCCGATCGCCTGTTGACGCTGCCGCGCCAGGACCTCGCCGCGACGGTCTGGGGCGAGATTGCGGACATACTGGACATGGACGGACCGCTTCCTAAATGGCAATTGGTGCGTGAGCGCCGCGCAACCTTTGCTGCAACTCCCCAACAAAACGCCCGCCGGCCCGGCCCGAAAACACGCTGGCCGAACGTCATTCTTGCGGGCGACTGGACCGATACCGGCCTGCCGGCGACGATCGAAGGCGCAATCCGATCGGGCCGGAATGCGGCCGAACTTCTGTCAAACAGATGATGCTGACGACCGACAAAACCACTTCTCTGGCCCGCGACGTCCTCGACCATTCGGTCAAAAACGCGACCGACGCACTGCTGAAGGATCAGAAACCGGACGGCCACTGGGTCTTCGAACTCGAGGCCGATGCCACCATACCGGCGGAATATGTGCTGCTGCGCCACTATCTCGGCGAGCCGGTGGATGCCGAGCTGGAGCGCAAGATCGCGGTCTATCTGCGCAGGATTCAAGGCAAGCACGACGGCTGGCCGCTGTTTCACGATGGCGACTTCGACATGAGCGCCAGCGTGAAGGCGTATTTCGCGCTCAAGATGATCGGCGACTCTCCCGATGCGGATCACATGCGGCGGGCACGCGAAGCGATCCTCGCACGCGGCGGCGCCTCGCACAGCAATGTGTTTACCCGCGCGCTGCTCGCGCTGTATGGCGTCGTGACATGGCGCGCGGTGCCGGTGATGCCGGTCGAAATCATGCTGCTGCCGCGCTGGTTTCCATTTCATCTGACGAAGGTGTCCTATTGGGCACGCACCGTCATCGTGCCGCTGCTGGTGCTCGGCGCGCTGAAGCCGATGGCGCGCAATCCGAAAGGAGTGACGATCGACGAGCTGTTTCTGGAAGATCCGAAATCGGTCGGCGGCGTGAAGAAGGCCGGCCACCAGAAATGGTCATGGTTCCTGTTCTTCCGTGGCGTCGATATCGTGCTGCGCGCAACCGAGCCGCTGTTTCCGAAGGCGACGCGCAAGAAGGCGATCGAAGCGGCGGTCGCGTTCGTCAAGGAACGGCTGAACGGCGAAGACGGGCTCGGCGCCATCTACCCGGCGATGGCCAACAGCGTGATGATGTATGACGTCCTCGGTTATCCCGAGGATCATCCGGACCGCGCCATCGCGCGGCTCTCGATCGAGAAGCTGCTCGTCATCAAGGACGATGAGGCATATTGCCAGCCCTGCGTCTCGCCCGTCTGGGATACCGCGCTGACCGCGCATACTCTGCTCGAAGTCGGCAGCGATCAGGCCAGGGCCGCCGCGAAGGGCGGGCTCGACTGGCTCATTCCGCGTCAGGTACTCGATCTGAAGGGCGACTGGGCCGAGCAACGGCCAGACGTGCGGCCGGGTGGATGGGCTTTCCAGTATAACAATGCCTATTATCCGGACCTCGACGACACCGCGGTCGTTGCCATGGCGATGAACAGGTCCGAGGCCAACAGCGCTACGCAGAAATACAGCCCGGCGGTCGAGCGCGCCCGCGAATGGGTGCTCGGATTGCAGAGCGCCGACGGCGGCTGGGCGGCCTTCGATGCCGACAACACCTACAGCTACCTGAACAACATCCCCTTCTCGGATCATGGCGCCCTGCTCGATCCGCCGACCGAGGACGTCACCGCGCGCTGCATCTCCATGCTGGCGCAATTGCCGCAGGATGAAGCCGGCGCCCGCGCCATTACCCGTGGCGTGGAATATCTGCGCAAGACGCAGCTCGCGGACGGCTCCTGGTACGGGCGCTGGGGCCTGAATTACATCTACGGCACCTGGTCATGCCTGTGCGCGCTCAATGCCGCGGGGCTAGACCCCGAAGACGACATGGTCGCGCGGGCGGCGTCCTGGCTGCTGTCGATCCAGAATGCCGATGGCGGCTGGGGCGAGGACGGCGCGAGCTACAAGCTCGACTATTCGGGCTACGAGCCGGCGCCGAGTACGCCGTCACAGACGGCCTGGGCGTTGCTTGGACTGATGGCGGCCGGCAAGGTCGATCACCCGCAGGTCGCACGGGGCGTCCGGTACCTGCTCGAGCATCAGAAGGACCACGGGCTCTGGGACGAGGAGCGTTTCACCGCCACGGGCTTCCCGCGGGTCTTCTATCTGCGGTATCACGGCTACCGGAAATTCTTCCCGCTCTGGGCGGTCGCCCGCTACCGCAATCTGACCGCGGCCAATGATCGCCGCGTCGCCTTCGGCATGTGATCGGATGAGCTCCGCACCGCCAACGCTCCTGGTCGTCACCGGATTGCAGCGCGAGGCGCGGATCGCGCGTGGCCCCGGCGTCGTCACCGTGTGCAGCGGGGGCAATGCCTTGCTGCTGCAGAAACGCCTGTCGGCGCTGGCGCCGGCCGCGCGGAACGGCGCCGGTGCGCCGGCGATTGGCGGTGTGCTGAGTTTCGGCCTCGCCGGCGGCCTCGCCCCGCATCTGAAATCGGGAGACCTCGTGATTTCATCGAGCGTGCAATGCGCGGCCGATCATCATGAGGCTCATCGGGGCTGGCACGAGGCCGTTGCGTCCGCGCTCGATGCGAAGCTCACGGCGCATCGCGGCAAGACCGCGGGCCACAATCTGGTTCTCGCCAAGACCTCAGAGAAAGACGCGATGCATCGTCAGACCGGCGCCCTCGCCGTCGACATGGAATCGCACATCGCCGCTGCCTATGCGCGGGCGCACAATCTGCCGTTCGTCGCGATCCGTGCGATCAGCGATTGCTCGACGCGCAGCCTGCCTCCGGTCGCCACCGATGCGTTGACGGAGGACGGGTCGATTGCCTTGCGGCGCGTGATCATGGGCCTGTTGCGCGACACCGGCCAGTTGCCGGCGATGATCGCCGCCGGCGTCGATTCAGAACGCGCGTTTGCGTCGTTACGCCGCTGTCGCCGTCTTCTTGGCCCGCTCTTCGGCCTCAGCCGCGCGGATCTCTGACAGCTTCATCTGCACCTGCGACGAGAACACGTATTGTGCCGGACGCTGCTTATCGAGCGCGATCTCCGGCGCCATCGGGCCCGAGGTGCGAACGCCGCGCAACGACACCCACAGCGCCTTGAGCGGATTGTTGAACGCCTGGTCCGCTGCCGTCGGCTCGTAACCGCAATGCGCCATGCAATTCGCGCATTTTTCGTACTTGCCGGTGCCGTATGAATCCCAATCCGTGGTTTCCATCAGCTCCTTGAAGGTCCGCGCATAGCCTTCACCCAGCAGATAGCAGGGCTTCTGCCAGCCGAAAATGTTGCGCGCGGGCATGCCCCACGGCGTGCATTCGTATTGCTGATTGCCGGCGAGGAAGTCGAGGAAGGACGTGGAGTGCATGAACTTCCAGCCCTTGCCCTTGCCGAGTTCGAAAACCTTGCGGAACAGCTCCTTGGTTTTCTTGCGGTTCAGGAAGTGCTGCTGGTCCGGGGCGCGCTCATAGGCATAGCCGGGTGAAATCGACACGCCGACGCCGAGCTCCTTGGCGTAGTCGAGGAACGCGGCGATGTCTTCGGCGGTGTGACCATCGAAGATCGTCGCATTGACGTTGACCGCAAAGCCCGCGTCCTGCGCGGCCTTGATCGCCTTCACCGCCTTGTCGAACACGCCCTTCTGCGACACCGCCTTGTCGTGGTGGTCGCGCAGGCCGTCGAGATGCACCGAGAAGAACAGATAAGGCGACGGCTTGAACAGATGCAGCTTCTTCTCCAGAAGCAGCGCGTTGGTGCAGAGCGAGACGAATTTCTTGCGCGCCACAAGGCCGGCAACGATCTCGCCGATGTCCTTATGGATCAGCGGCTCGCCGCCGGGAATTGCGACCATCGGCGCCCCGCATTCATCCGCGGCGTCGAGGCATTCCTGCACGGTCATGCGGCGGTTGAGGATCGCGTCCGGGTAGTCGATCTTGCCGCAGCCGGCGCAGGCCAGATTGCACCGGAACAGCGGCTCCAGCATCAGCACCAGCGGATAACGCTTTCGGCCGAGCAGCTTCTGCTTGAGCAGATAGGCGCCGATCCGGAGTTCTTTGTGAAATGGTATCGCCATGGTCGAGGTCTATGGGGTAAATCCTAAACGGAAGCAACTTCGGCCGGGAGGCGGAAGGTGATGTTCTCTTCCCGGCCCGGAAGCGCGCTGACATCGACGATGCGCAGCCGCCGCAATGCCTCGATGACGTCGTTGACCAGCACCTCGGGCGCGGAAGCGCCGGCGGTGATGCCGACGGTTTCGACCCCCGCGAGCCAGGCCGGCTGGAGTTCGCTGCCGTCCGCGATCAGGTAGCTCGGGATTCCGGCTTCCTCGCCGATCTCACGCAGACGATTCGAATTGGACGAATTGGTGGCGCCGACCACCAGCAGAAGATCGGCGACCTTGCACAGATCACGCACCGCGCTTTGCCTGTTCTGCGTGGCGTAGCAGATGTCGCGGGTGTCCGGACCCTGGATATCGCTGAATTTCCGGGTCAATGCGGCGATGATGTCGCGGGTGTCGTCGACGCTCAGC
Source organism: Pseudorhodoplanes sp. (assembly GCF_035565855.1). Classification (GTDB taxonomy): domain Bacteria; phylum Pseudomonadota; class Alphaproteobacteria; order Rhizobiales; family Xanthobacteraceae; genus Pseudorhodoplanes. The sequence goes on along the minus strand of NZ_DATMRX010000275.1, from coordinate 14,449 downwards.
GTCGTTTGAGTAACATACGCGACCGGAACATCCGTCGGAATATCGAGCTTTTCGACGTCGGCGACGGTCTGCACGAGAACGACCGTCCCCGGGATCTGGCCCATCGTGCCCTCGACCTCGGGATGCCCGGCATGCCCGATCAGGATTACGGTGCGACCCTGTCCGACATAGCGTTTGCCCTGATTATGAACCTTGGTGACGAGCGGACAGGTGGCGTCGATCACCGGCAGGCTTCGCTCCGACGCTTCCCGCTCGACCTGCTTGGAGACGCCATGCGCACTGAAGATGGCGACGGCGCCGTCCGGTATCTCGGAGACGTCCTCGACGAAGCGCGCGCCCTTCGCCTTGAGCGACTCGACCACAAACTTGTTGTGAACGATCTCGTGGCGCACATAGACCGGCGGGCCGTATTTCTTGAGCGCACGCTCGACAATGTCGATTGCGCGCACGACGCCGGCGCAGAAACCGCGCGGTTGAGCCAGCACCACATTCAGCGGACGGAGCTGTGTCCGGGGAGTATCGTCTGGCTTACGCAAGCTGCACCTTGTCCTGATTGAGAGTCTTGCCGAGGGCTTCGAACGCCTTCGCGAGAATGCCGTTCGCATCCAGCCCGGCGCGGGCATACATTGCAGCGGGCGTGTCCTGATCGATGAAGATGTCCGGCAGGACCATGCTGCGCACCTTGAGACCGTTGTCCAAGGCGCCATGGTCAGCCAGCGTCTGAAGGACGTGCGAGCCAAAGCCGCCGATCGATCCTTCCTCGATGGTGATCAGCACTTCATGATTGCGGGCCAGCCGCAGAACCAGCTCGGTATCGAGCGGCTTCGCGAAACGCGCATCGGCGACCGTCGTGGTGAGGCCATGCGCAGCGAGCGCCTCGGCGGCCTTCATGCATTCGGCCAGCCGGCCACCATAGGAAAGCAGCGCGATGCTGCTGCCCTCGCGGAGGACGCGGCCCTTGCCGATTTCCAGCGGAACTCCGACCTCAGGCAATTCCACACCGACGCCGTCACCCCGCGGATAGCGCAGTGCAGACGGCACGTCATCGAGCGCCGCTTGCGTCGCGACCATATGAACGAGGTCGGCCTCATCGGCAGCCGCCATCAGAACGAAGTGCGGCAGGCAACCCAGATAGGCAACGTCGAACGAGCCGGCATGCGTTGGGCCGTCGGCCCCGACGAGACCGGCGCGGTCCAGCACAAAGCGGACCGGCAGCTTCTGGATGGCGACGTCGTGCACCACCTGGTCGTAGGCGCGTTGCAGGAAGGTCGAATAGATCGCAACGAACGGCTTCAGCCCCTCCGTCGCAAGCCCTGCCGCAAAGGTGACGGCGTGCTGTTCGGCAATCCCGACGTCGAAGGTCCGGTTGGGGAATTTCTTCTCGAAGATATCGACCCCGGTGCCTGACGGCATCGCAGCGGTGATGGCGACGATCTTGTCGTCCTTCTCGCCTTCCTTGACCAGGCTTTCGCCGAACACCTTGGTGTAGGACGGCGCATTGGCCTTCGCCTTCGACTGGCGGCCCGTAACGACGTCGAACTTCACGACGCCATGATACTTGTCGGCCGCCGCCTCCGCGGGAGCGTAGCCCTTGCCCTTCTGCGTTACGACGTGAACGAGGATCGGACCGAAGCTCGCATCGCGGACGTTGCGCAGGACCGGCAGGAGATGGTCGAGGTTATGCCCGTCGATCGGGCCGACATAATAGAAGCCAAGCTCCTCGAACAGGGTGCCGCCGGTCACCATGCCCCGGGCATATTCTTCGGCCCGGGCCGCCTGCTTGTGCATGAAACGAGGCAGATGCTGCGCAAATTGTTTGCCGATTTCGCGCAACGACAGGTAGGTGCGCCCCGACATCAGGCGCGCCAGATAGGCCGACATCGCTCCGACCGGCGGCGCGATCGACATCTCGTTGTCGTTCAGGATCACGATCAGGCGGGAATCCATGGCGCCGGCATTGTTCATGGCTTCGTAGGCCATACCGGCCGACATCGCCCCGTCGCCGATGACCGCGACAACATTGTGTCGCAAACCGGCAAGATCGCGGGCGACAGCCATTCCCAATCCGGCAGAAATCGAAGTAGAAGAGTGCGCCGCACCGAAGCAGTCATATTGGCTCTCGGCGCGTTTGGTGAACCCGGACAGCCCCCCGCCCTGCCGGAGCGTACGGATGCGGTCCCGACGGCCAGTGAGGATTTTGTGAGGATAGGCCTGATGTCCTACGTCCCAGATCAGGCGATCCTGCGGGGTATCGAAGACTGCATGAAGCGCAACAGTCAGCTCGATGACGCCAAGGCCGGCGCCAAGGTGCCCGCCAGTCACCGCGACGGCGTTGATGGTCTCCGCTCGCAACTCGTCGGCCACCTGACGAAGCTTCTGGTCAGGCAGCTTTCGAAGATCCGCGGGGGATGCAAAGGTGTCGAGAAGTGGGGTCGCAGAAGCCATTATTGGAACACCTTCGCTCGCTTCATGTTGGGGGTTAACGCAATACCGGACAGTGGGATGCAAACGCAAAGGGCCGGAGCCAACAAAGCAAAAAATATACCCGGTCAGTTGGAGCCTAAATTTGCTATTGGCAACCCGTCCGGACCAGGAAAGTCCCCTACCTATGCAGATTTTGCCTTGCAGATGATTAACTGACCCGTGGATAGCATCAAAGACTCCCTCATGGCACGCGTTGTGGGCGGGGTGGTCGGGATTTGTACCCGCTCGCCCTGGATCACGATTGTTGTATTTGCGTTACTGACGGTGGCGGCATCGGTCTATACGGCCCGGAACTTCGCCATCAACACCGACATCAGTAACCTCATCGCACCCAATATCGACTGGCGGCAACGGGAAATTGCCGTCGAGAAGGCCTTCCCGGCCCGCGTTCACACCATCCTTGCGGTGGTCGACGCCCCGACGCCCGAACTCGCTGCGCTGGCGGCCGGCACGTTGACCGATCGGCTGAAAGCCGATCCGAAGCTATTCCCGCAGGTGCAGCGGCCCGACGGCGGCCCGTTTTTTGAAACCAATGGCCTGCTCTTCCTGCCAACAGAGGAGCTAGGCCGGACGCTCGGACAACTCGAGGCCGCATCGCCTTTTATCTCGATTCTGGCCCACAACCCAAACTGGCGGGGATTGTCGCAGGCTGCTCAAGCCGCGCTTGGCGGCGTGATGGCCAAGCATTTCGAGTTGGATTCGCTCGCCCCGATCTTCGATCGCTTTTCGAAGACGTTTGAGGACGCCCTGGCGGAACGGCCAGCGAGCTTTTCCTGGCAGGAGATGCTGAGCGGCACGAAAGCCACCCCGTCGGAATTGCGCCGATTCGTGGATATCGTTCCGAAGCTCGACTACAGCGCCCTCGAACCGGGCAAGGAGGCGACCGACGCAGTCAGACGCGCGGTAGCTGATGAGAATCTTGCGCAGAACTATCAGGCGCGCGTTCGGCTGACCGGCTCCGTCCCGATCGCGGACGAGGAATTCGCCACCGTCAAAGAGGGAATGCTGCTGCACGGCATCGGCACCGTCATCGTGGTGCTGTTCATCCTGTGGCTCGCGCTGAAATCCGCTCGCATTATCCTCGCGGTCTTTATCGCCCTCGCCGGCGGTCTTGCGATCACTGCTGCGCTCGGCTTCATGACCGTCGGCTCACTGAACATGATTTCGGTGGCGTTTTTCGTGCTGTTCGTCGGGCTCGGCGTCGATTTCTGCATCCAGTACAGCGTGCGGTATCGCGACGAACGTCATCAGCGCGATGAGCTGAAGCCCGCACTGATCAATGCCGGCCGTAATATCGGCGGGCCGCTGGCGCTTGCCGCCGCGGCAACCGCAGCGGGTTTCCTGGCCTTCCTTCCGACCAACTATCAGGGCGTCTCCGAACTCGGCATCATTGCCGGGATGGGAATGATCATTGCATTCCTGATTTCGCTGACGGCGCTTCCGGCTTTGCTTGCGGTGTTCGATCCGCCCGGCGAGCAGGAGCCGCTCGGCTACAAGAGCCTCGCACCGGCCGACGGCTTCGTCGAGCGCAACAGGAAATGGGTGGTGGTCGGCACGCTCGGCGTCGCCATTCTCGGATTGCCGCTTCTCTACTTCCTGCGCTTCGACTTCAATCCGATCAACCTGCGCAGCGACAAGGTTGAATCGATTTCGACCTATCTCGATTTGCGCCGCGACCCGAACACCGGCGCGAGCGCGGTCAACCTGCTGACGCCGTCCCTGAAGGATGCGCAGGCCGCCGCACAGAGACTGGAGAAGCTACCGGACGTCAGCCGCGTGATGTCCATCGAGAGCTTCGTTCCGGCGGACCAGGACGCAAAGCTCGCACTGATCAAGCAGGCCGCCGCGGCGCTCAAGCCGGCTCTCGATGCCAAAGCCCAGCCCGCGCCGAACGACGATGAAGTGCGCGAGTTGCTGACACGAACCGCGGGCATGCTGGCCGCGGCGGGGCAGCAGCCCGGTGCCGGGGGTGCTGCGGCAAAGCGCCTCGCCGATCGGCTGAACGACCTCGCCAAAGCTTCGAACGAAAAGCGGCGGGCCGCGGAAAACGCCGTCATCGTCCCGTTGAACTTCAAGCTCAACGAACTTCGAAAGTCCCTGCAGGCGGGGCCGGTCTCGCTCGAGACTCTGCCGGCCGAGTTGAAGAATCAGTGGGTGTCGGCGGATGGCCGTTATCGTGTCGAGGCCTTCCCGAAGGGCGATCCGAACGACAATGAGGTCCTGCGCAGCTTCGCGCGCAAGGTTCTGGAGGTCGAGCCGAACGCCATCGGCGGTCCGATCTCGATCCTGAAGTCAGGGGACGTGATCGTGGTGGCCTTCATTCAGGCCGGGCTCCTCGCGCTCATCACGATCTCTCTGCTGCTGTGGATCGCATTGCGCCGCATTCGCGATGTTGCGCTGACGGTCGTCCCGCTCCTCCTCGCAGGCGTCATCACGATGGAGCTCTGCGTGCTGCTCGATCTGCCGCTGAATTTCGCGAACATCATCGCCCTGCCGCTGCTGCTCGGCATCGGTGTGGCGTTCAAGATCTACTACATCATGGCGTGGCGCGCGGGTCAGACCAACCTCTTGCAGTCGAGTCTGACGCGCGCGGTGATCTTCAGCGCGCTCACCACGGCGACTGCGTTCGGCAGCCTCTGGCTGTCGAGCCACCCAGGAACGTCGAGCCTTGGCAAGCTGCTCGCGCTCTCGCTCGTGACGACGATGTGCGCCGCGGTCCTGTTTCAGCCGGCGCTAATGGGACGCCCCCGGAACGCCGCTGATTCGGGAACAGACACCTGAGTCAGCGCTCTTGTCGGGCGCTGCCGATTTGGCTTTCGCTTTGCCCTTGGAGGGTTCGAGCGGCGCCGGGAAGGCCTCTGCCGAGCGCGACCAGGTTTCTCCGCCACAGAACAGCCCGCCCATCACGCAGCCGCGGACCTTGAGGGCGGAGTCAGACTGCAGCTCGACGCTCGCCTGATACATTTTGCCGTCTCTCGCATTGTAGATCTCGCCGGACCACTTGTCAGCGCCGGCGGGCTTCATATCAATAAGGATGGGCATCCCGAGGGTATCGCGCGTTCGCTTGGCCGGATCAGGATTCGCCGTGTCCTTGCCGCCGGGAACCTTCTCCCAGCCGACGACGCCCCAGAGCGAACCACCGCAGATCGCTATCCGGATCTTCGCGGTCCCGTCTTCGACCAGCCAGTCCCCGGCGGGGTCGCCGGCCAGCGCCGGGGAGCCGGCGAGACACAAAAGCAATGTGAACAGAGACAGCTTTTTCATGCTAACCACCCCGATAGCGAACGCGGCGATCCGGTTGCCTTCGAAACGTCGCAACCCAATCATAGCGGCTTGATCAATGCTTGAACCTAACAACTACGACATTGCGGCCATTTTTGAAGCGCAGGAAGCAAATCGTTTCGATCTGCATGGCCGCCACCTGAATGAGCAGATGGTCCGGGTGCTACGGACCATCGGCTACGACGTGGGTTTCCGCCGGGGCATCGGCCAATATCTCTACGATCGGACGGGGGCACGCTATCTCGACCTGTTGAGCGGCTTCGGGGTCTTCGCGATCGGGCGCAATCACCCGGCGCTGCGCACCGCGCTCGAGAGCGTGCTTGATGCGGAATTGCCCAATCTGGTGCAAATGGATGTCCCCGCGCTCGCCGGTGTGCTGGCCGAACGCCTTCTCGCAAAGGCGCCCTATTTCGACAAGGTCTTCTTCGCCAATTCCGGCACCGAGACCGTCGAGGCGGCGATCAAATTCGCGCGCGCGGCAACCAAGCGCAGCAAGATCCTGTCGTGCGAGCATGCCTTCCATGGCCTGACCTTCGGATCGCTTTCGCTGAACGGCGACGAGATTTTCAAGAAGGGCTTCGAGCCCCTGCTCGGAGACTGCGCCGCCATTCCGTTCAACGACCTCACGGCGCTGGAGAGCGCCTTGCGCCGGCGCGATGTCGCCGCCTTCATCGTCGAGCCGGTGCAGGGCAAGGGCGTGCATCTGCCCGGGCCGGATTATCTGCGGTCCGCCGCCGACCTGTGCCGAACCTATGGCACCCTTTTCATCGCCGACGAAATCCAGTGCGGTCTCGGACGGACCGGGAAATTCTTTGCCGTCGAGCATTGGGGCGTCCAGCCTGACATGATCCTGATGGCCAAGGCGCTGTCGGGCGGCCACGTTCCCGTCGGCGCCCTGCTCACCCGCAAGGACATCTTCGACCGCCTGTTCAACCGCATGGACCGCGCCGTCGTCCACGGCTCGACCTTCGCCAAGAACGATCTCGCGATGGCGGCCGGGATCGCCACGCTGTCCGTGCTCGAATCCGAGAAGCTGATCGAGAATGCCGCCAGGACAGGCGAACGCCTGTTGTCCTCGTTCCGCGCCATGGCCGGGCGTCACGAGATGTTTCGCGAGGCACGGGGCCTCGGCCTGATGATCGGCGTTGAGTTCGGCGCGCCCACATCGCTCAAACTGCGAGCATCGTGGTCGATGATCGAGGCCGCGAACAAGGGGCTGTTCTGCCAGCTGATCACGATCCCGCTGTTCAAGGAACACAAGATCCTCACGCAGGTCGCAGGTCACGGCAGCCACACGATCAAGTTGCTCCCGCCTTACGTCATCAACGACGACGATTGCGCCTGGATCGAGAGCGCATTCGAGAAGGTGATCGCCGAAAGTCATCGCGTACCGGGCGCGATCTGGTCGCTTGGCAAGACACTGATCGAGAACGCCTTGGCTGCCAAACGCGCGCAGTGAAGATGCGCTGCAGCCGCCGCGGACACACGCGGAGGAATGGGGAGAGACCATATGGACGCCGAAACCGCCCCGGGACACATGGCGAATTCACCCGGCAAGCGGCGCCCTCCCCTTGGATGGCGTGACCTGCGCGAATGGCTGGCGCTGGTCGAGCAGATCGGCGAACTGAAACGCATCACAGCGCCCGTCGACCCGATCGAAGAGATCGGCGCCATCACCCTTCTGGCCACGCGCGAGGAAAAAGCGCCGGCATTGCTGTTCGACCGCATGGAAGGCGACGCCACCGGCTCGCACATCCTCACCAACATGATGGGGGCGAGCAAGGAACGCTTTGCGCTGGCCGTCGGGCTCGATCCCACCTTGTCGACGCGCGAGATGATCGAGCAGATGCGCTCGATCATGGCAGACCCGATCAAGCCGAGAATGATCGCGAAGGATCAGGCTCCGGTGAACGAGGTGGTGCTGACCGGCGACGCCATCGATCTCACCACATTCCCGGTTCCAAAATTCTGGCCGGGCGACGGCGGCCAGTTCATCGGCACCGGCGATATCACCTTCACCGCGTCTCCTGAGAGCGGGCGGATCAATGTCGGCTGCTATCGCCAGATGCTGCATGGACCCAACCGGATCGGTCTCTATTGCTCCCCCGGCAAGCACGGTCTGCTCGATCGCGAAGCGTGGTGGGCACGCGGCGAACCATGCGAGGTGGTCGCCGCTTACGGCGTCGATCCGGTCATGTTCATTGTCGCTGCTCAAAGCTTCGGCGTGGAGGAATCCGAACTCGACGTTGCCGGCGGCATCATGGGCCGGCCGGTCGAACTGACGCAGGGCGAGTGCGTCAAACTACCGATCCCGGCACATGCCGAATTCGTGGTCGAAGGCGTGCTGCACAAGGGCGACACGTTGCCGGAAGGCCCGCTTGGTGAATTCACCGGCTATTACGGCCGCGAGCGTTCACCGCAGCCGGTGATGGAGGTGAAGGCGGTGCACCATCGCAGGTCCCCGATCTTCACCCACGCTCTGATGGCGCGCTATCCGTCCTGCGAGATCGGCGCGTATTACGCGATCATGCGGTCGGCGCGCATTCTCGACGATCTTGAGCGCATCGGCGTGCCCGGTGTGGTCGGCGCCTATTCGCATCCCGCGGCCGCTTCCGGCTGGGGCATGGTTGTCGTATCCGTTCGGCAGAAATATGCCGGCCATTCTGCTCAGGTGCTGGCGCTCGCCGCGCAATGCCCCGCCGCCGCCTATTTCACCAAATGGGTGATCGTGGTCGACGAGGACGTCGATCCGACCGATCTCAATGACGTCCTTTGGGCGCTTTCGACACGGTGCCATCCGTCGGAAGACATCGACATCCTGCGCAACACCTGGTCGACGGGTCTGGACCCAAGCCAGTTCCCGCCGGAAGCCCGCCCCTATGGCTCGAAGGTGCTCATCAACGCCTGCAAGCCGCATCGTCATCTCGCGCAATTTCCGCAATCGACTCTGCTGCGCAAGTCGATGCACGACCGGGTCGTGTCGCGCTGGTCCGAACTCGGCTTCAGTGGCACCCCGCGCACCATGACCGCGTTCCACGACGAGTAGCGGCTCGCGCTCCGGTGCGTTCGGCCAGGCCGCCTCAGCGCGTCTTCGCGGCGTAAGTCTCGAAGGCTTGCCGCAGCGCAGGCGGCAACTCCACCGACCGTCGCGACGTGAGCGACATCATCGCCGTCACCGTCCGCGCACGCAGCCGCTCGACCCCGTCCTTGTGGCCGACGGTCACGAGCGTGAGCGAGGAACGGCCGATCTTCTCGATCAACAAGGTCAGATCGAGCTTCTCACCCATCCGGCTCGGGATCTTGAAATCGGTCTCGACATGGACGAAGGGAAATCCGTGCTGGTCATGCAGGATGAGGTCGGCGTAATTGACGTCGAGCTCCTCGGTGTACCAATCCTCGATCAGACCATTGATCATGTTGAAGTAATGCGGAAAATACACAATCCCGGCCGGGTCGCAGTGGGAGAACCGGATCTGCACCGTCCGGGTGAAGGCGCCCGCGGGAGCGATGAATCGGGTTTCCTGCATTGCGTTTGTCCTGACCGTTTTCTGCGCGCATCACCAAAGCGAGCACCATTCGGAGCCTGATGGCGTCCACATGCTCCGGATCCATACCGGCCCCGATTATAAACGTTCCAATCAGGGCCCTTCTCTGCAGCAATTCCAAATCATAGTCGGTGACATGGGCATCTGCATTCGTAAATTGCCCATTCCATGAAAGAACGCGCTCACAAGACAGCGGTCGGATTCGCTGACGGCGCATCGCCATCGGCGGCCTCCGCCCGAGCGATCCAAGTCGACGACAACAGCCTGGACACTCGCGACCTGTTCATTGGCACCCGCGAGGTCATCATTACGCATGGCAGCGATCGCTACCGGCTCCGCCTGACCGCTCAGAACAAGCTGATCCTGACGAAATGAACCTCGCCTGGCGCCTCGCCTCTTCCGCTTTCTGCGCGCTTGCCCTGCTTCTCGACACGGCTGCGCTGGCAGAGGCCGTCACGGTTCAGGATTCGAAGGGACGTGAAATCAGGATCGACGACGCCTCGCGCATCGTCTCGATTGGCGGCGCGGTGACCGAAATCCTGTATGCACTCGGGCGCGCCGATCGCATCGTCGGGGTGGACGCGACGAGCCTCTATCCCAAGGAGGCGATCAAGACGAAGCCCAATGTCGGCTATTACCGCCAGCTGTCGCCAGAGGGGGTGCTCAGTCTGGCTCCGTCGCTGATCCTGGCTGCCGATGGCAGCGGGCCGAAGGACGCCGTTTCGGTCCTGGAATCGGCGTCGGTGCCGTTCGTGCGCGTTCCGGACACCTACGACGGCGAAGGCATCCTCAAGAAGATCGACATCGTCGCCGCCGCGACCGACAGCGTGCCGCAGGGCAAATGCCTCGCGCAATGGGTCAGGAACGAGCTGTCCGCACTCGCATCGATGCGGAGCGCCATCCGCAAGCCCGCGCGGGTCATGTTCATTCTGTCGTTCGCCGGCGACAAGCCGATGGTCGCGGGCCGCAATACTGCAGCCGACGGCCTGATGAAGCTCGCGGGTGCAGTGAACGTCTTCGACGGCATCGACGGCTACAAGGCCGTGAACGAAGAAGCAGTGCTGGCGGCAGCCCCGGACTGGGTCCTCAGCATGAACCGCAGCGGCGTCCCCAATCTCGATGCCTCGCAGATTTTCTCGAAGGCCGCCTTCGCCGCGACTCCGGCGGCCCGCCAAAAGCAGTTCTTCTCGATGGACGGCCTCTACATGCTCGGTTTCGGTCCGCGCACGGCCCGCGCCGCGCGCGATCTGAGCCGGGCGCTCTACCCGGAGCTGAACGCGGGCCACCTCCCCTCTGATGAAGGCGCAGCCGCGACCTGCGCGCAATGAGCACGTTCACTGCCGCGACGGCTGCGCAGCCCGGCGCCACGCGGCCCTCGGCCCGGCTCGTCATACCGCTGTTGCTGCTGCTGTTGCTGATGGCGTTCCTCATCGCGGTCATGACGGGCGCCGCCGGCATTCCCGCCGGCCGTCTGTTCGATGCACTCTTCAATTTCTCCGCTGCCGACGGGCAGATCGACCGTGACCGGCTGATCCTGTGGTCCATTCGATTGCCGAGGATCGTGATGACCATGATGGTCGGCGCGATGCTTGCCGCTGCCGGCGCCATCATGCAGGGATTGTTCCGCAATCCCCTGGCCGATCCGAGCCTCGTCGGCGTATCGAGCGGCGCCGGCCTTGCCGCCGCCGTCACCATCGTTCTGGGTGACCTCTACCTTCCAATGATCGCGGGGCGCCTCGCGATCGAGGCCTTGCCGATCGCCGCGTTTTTCGGCGCATTGATCGCAACATTTGCGCTGTACCGACTGTCGACCCGCGATGCCCGCACCTCGATCGCGATCTTCCTTCTCGGAGGCATTGCCATCGCCGCGCTGGCCAATTCCGGCATCGGGCTCCTCGTTTTCATCGCGGACGACCGTCAACTGCGCGATGTGACCTTCTGGCTCTTGGGTTCGCTCGCAGGCGGCACCTGGCCGAAGACGGGTGCGCTTGCACCGGCGCTTCTGGTCGTCGCTGTCGCCATTCCCTTCATGGCGCGGGGACTCGATCTCCTGGTTCTCGGCGAGGCGGAAGCCTTCCACGCGGGAATTTCCGTCCAGCGCCTGAAAGTCGTCGCCATCGTGGTCGTGGCTGCAGCCACAGGCGCGGCGGTTTCGGTCTCGGGAATTATCGGTTTCGTCGGCATCGTGGTGCCGCATCTTCTGCGCCTCGTCATCGGGCCGGCCCATCGGCTGTTGTTGCCGGCTTCGATGCTGCTGGGCGCAGCGCTGCTGCTGCTTGCCGACACCGCCGCGCGCACCATCGCAGCTCCGGCCGAGGTTCCAATCGGGATCATCACGGCGGCGATCGGCGCCCCGTTCTTTCTGTACATGCTGCTGCGGCAGCGCGCGGTCGCAACGCTATGACCCGCCTGCTCGAAGCGTCCGACGTCGTCGTCGAGATCAATGGCAAGCGGATCGTTGACCGCGTAACGCTGAGCGTCGCGCCCGGCGAGATCGTGGCGCTTGTCGGCCCGAACGGCGCCGGAAAATCCACGCTGCTTCGGACCTTGTCCGGCGAGATCAAGCCCAGTGCGGGGACCATCGCCCTGGGAGGCCGAGCGATCGCGACGTTGCCGGCATCGGAGCTCGCACAATGCCGCGCCATGCTCTCGCAACACACCACCGTGACCTTCCCCTTCACGGTCTCCGAGATCGTCCGCATGGGAGCCAGTCCCTGGGGCAAGAAGCAGGATCTCGAGCCGCTGGTCGCAAGGATCATGGCCTCTTGCGACATCGCGCATCTGGCTTCACAGATCGTCACCCGGCTGTCCGGCGGGGAGCAGCAGCGTGTTCACTTCGCGCGGTCGCTGCTGCAGCTGGAAACCGCCGACGATCGCTTTCGACCGGGACTTCTCCTGCTCGACGAACCGACATCCAGTCTCGACCTGAAGCACCAGCTAGCCTTGCTTGCCATCGTCAAGGAACTTTCGGCTACCGGATGCGCTGTCATCGTGGTCATCCATGACCTCAACCTCGCTGCGATGATCGCGCATCGACTGCTGATGTTGCGCGGCGGCACCTTGTTTGCGTCCGGTTCCGCGAGCGAGGTCATCGACGATGCCACGCTCCGCGAGGTGTTCGGCGTCGCGGATGCGGCCGGGATCGTCCCGAATGGACGCCCCTTCGTGCTTCCGCATTCCGGGCGGATCGTCTGACGGCGTCTGCCGGGCTTTCCGCAATTTTGCGACTGCACATTGGAACTATGCGCTGAGGCGCCAAACCGCGCACCTGCTGCTCAAACGGGCTTCTGCCTGGAGATAAGGCGTCGCGCGCCGGCCACGTCGCACAAACATTGATGCTTTGACGCAAGCATGTGCGAATTCGCGGCAAATACGCACAAAGCCGACAACAACCCATAAGTGGGAACGCGGTTATATCGCGTTACTTATGACTCTGAGCCAGCTAACCTCAGAGCCATTCTCAGCGGCCGTCGTTCAAGGGATGCTTTTCATGACCAAAGCTCCGACCCGGCACTCGATTACCCTCACGATCAACAGCAAGCCGATGCAGATCGAGGTCGCGCCGTGGACGTCGCTGCTCGATACATTGCGCGAGCATCTCGGGCTGACCGGCACCAAGAAAGGCTGCGATCATGGACAATGCGGCGCCTGTACCGTGCTGGTCGATGGGCGCCGGGTGAATTCATGTCTGACGCTTGCCGTCATGAAAGACGGTGCTAGCGTCACCACCGTCGAAGGACTTGCAAACGGCGATACGTTGCATCCGCTGCAACAAGCCTTCATCGATCACGACGCATTTCAGTGCGGCTATTGCACGCCGGGCCAGCTCTGCTCCGCTGCCGGGCTCATCGCCGAAGGCAAGGCGAAGACGCCCGCGGAGATCCGCGAATTGATGAGCGGCAACATCTGCCGTTGCGCGGCGTATCCGAACATCGTCGCCGCCATCCAGCAAGCGATGTCGGTGTTGGGAGGCAAGGCATGATCAACTTCGACTATGTGCGGGCCAACACGGTCGCGGACGCCGTGACGATGATCAAGGCCGACCCCAAGGCCAAGTTCATCGCGGGCGGCACCAATCTCGTCGATCTGATGAAATACGAGGTCGAGCGGCCAGGCCGGCTGATCGACATCACGCATCTTCCGCTCAAGGCGGTCGAAGAGACGCCGGACGGTGGCCTTTTGATCGGAGCCCTGGTGCCCAACACCGATCTTGCCTATCACCCGATGATCGAGGCGCGCTATCCGCTGGTCGGCAGCGCCATTCTCGCCGGCGCATCCCAGCAATTGCGCAACATGGCGTCGGTCGGGGGCAACCTGCTCCAGCGCACCCGTTGCTCGTATTTCTATGACGTGGTCACACCCTGCAACAAGCGCGAGCCCGGCAGTGGCTGCTCGGCGATCGGCGGTCTCAATCGCGGACATGCCATCCTCGGCACAAGCGAAGCCTGCATCGCGACGCATCCGTCGGACATGTGCGTCGCGCTCGCTGCACTCGATGCCTCGGTGCATGTCACCGGACCAAACGGCACACGGCGCATCGCTTTTAAGGATTTTCACCGGCTGCCCGGTGATCGGCCGCAGCAGGACACCAATCTCGCGCCAGACGAGATCATTACGGCGGTCGAGCTTCCGGCCAAAGGCTTCGCCAGCAACTACAGCTATCTGAAAATCCGCGACCGCCTGTCCTACGCCTTCGCCCTCGTTTCGGTCGCCGCCGCCCTCGAACTGCAAGGCGGCACGATTATCGACGCCCGCTTCGCGGTGGGCGGAGTAGCGCACAAGCCCTGGCGCGTACCTGCCGCGGAAGCGGCGCTGCGCGGTCAGACGCCGGGCGCGGCCGTGTTTCGGCGTGCGGCCGACATCGCATTGGAGGGCGCGAGACCGCAGGAGCATAACGCCTTCAAGGTCGAACTCGCCCGTCGCGCCATCGTCCGCACGCTGACCCAGGCCAGCAACGGGACACCACAATCGCAATCCGACAAGAAGATCGCCTGACCGCGCGCCGCGCCCGGACCGCACAAGGAAGCCGATGATGATGACCCCAGACATCGATCGCCGCAGTCTCGTGCAAGGCGCCACCGCGCTCGGCAGGCTTGCCGTTGCAGGCGCAGCGTCCGCGCAGCACGCGCAACAGGAAG
>NZ_DATMRX010000274.1:0-3779 GCF_035565855.1 Pseudorhodoplanes sp. | reverse complement strand
CCGATGCTGAAAGTCTTCCTCAAGCTCGGCTTTGTCGTCGAAGGTACGCTGCGCCGGCAGGATCGCTTCGAGGACGGCTACTGCGACCACATCTATCTCGGATGTTTTGCGGACGAGTTCCGCTTCGAACGCGCATAACGCGCAAGGGTAATCAGGACTTTCCATGAAGAACACATGGCGTTTCGGCGAACTCGAGCTTCGCTATATCCGCGAAGTGATCGACTCGGGCTTCGGCTCGGGCACGTCGGGCAGCATGAACAACCGCTTCGAGACGGCTTTCGCAAAAAAAGTCGGCAGCAAATACGCCATCACCTTCAATTCGGGTACCGGCACGCTGCAGGCCGCGCTTTACGCGGTCGGCGTCGGCTACGGCGACGAGGTCATCACCCCGCCGCTGACGGTGATCTCGAACCTTGATGTGATCCTCGCGCAGAATGCGGTGCCGGTGTTCGCGGACATCGATCCCGACACCTTCAACATCGACCCCGCCGACATCGCCCGCAAGATCACGCCGCGCACCAAGGCGATCATGCCGGTCGCGCTCTACGGGCTGTGCTGCGACATGGACCCGATCATGGAGCTGTCGCGCAAGCACAACATCCCGGTGATCATGGACGCCGCCGAAGCGCATATGGCGGAATACAAGGGCCGGCCGATCGCGAGCATCGCGCAGATCACCAGCTACTCGACCGAGAACTCCAAGCACATCACCACGGGCGACGGTGGCATCGTCGTTACCGACAACGAGGAATACGCGATCAAGATGCGCAAGTTCGGCAGCCTCGGCTATGCCGCGCTGCCGGCGGGAGACGGCCGCATCCGCCGCCACAAGGACATCTTCCAGGACCCGGCCTACAAGCGGCACGACGCCTTCGGCTACAATTTCCGCATGCCGGAAGTGGCCGCCGCGCTCGGCCTCGCGCAGACTGAGCGCATGGACTTCTTCATCAAGCTGCGGCTCGACATCGCTGCGATGTATGCGGAGGCTGCCAAGGAGTGCAGCTATCTCCTCCCGCAGAAGACGCCGAAGGATTATCTCAATACCTATTGGACCTGGACCTGCAAATACGAGCGGGACGACGTGTCGTGGAAGGACTTTCGCGCCAAATATGTCGAGTTCGGCGGCGACGGCATCTATGCCGCCTGGGCGCTGCTCTATGATGAGACGATCTTCGCGTCGGGTGCGTGGAAGAAGCTCTGCCCGCCGCTGTACGGTCCGCTCGATTACAAGCGCCCGGTCTGCCCGGTCGCAGACACGGTCCAGCCGAAGCTGATGCAGTTCGTCACCAATTTCGGCAGCAAGGCGGAAGCCGAGCCGCAGGTCGAAGCGCTCTACAAGACCATCCGTTATTTCAAATAGGACGCAGCAACCCGTCATGACTATCGGCGCGCTCATTCCGATCCGGCTGAAATCCGAACGCCTGCCGGGCAAGGCCCTGATGCAGATCTGCGGCCGGCCAGTGGTTTATCATCTGCTCGATCGCGTCTGTGCGAGCCGGTACATCGACGATCCGAAAAAGGTCGTCGTCTGCACGACCGGGGATGCCTCGGATGATCCGCTGGTCGAAGCTGTGACGAGCTACGGCGCATCGGTGTTCCGCGGCAGCACGGACGACATCATCCGCCGCTTTCATGACGCCATCGCGCATTTCGGCTTCGACGCGGTGATCCAGGCCGACGGCGACGATCCGCTCACCGACACCTTTTACATGGACCGGACGATGGAGACGCTGCTCGCGGACCGCAGCCTCGGCATCGTCACCTGCGAGAAGCTGCCACTCGGCGTCGCCTCCAAGAGTTTCACCCGCGCGGCGATGGAGGCGGTGTTCAAGCATTACAATTCTGGGCAGAACGACACCGGCTTCATCTATTTCTTCACCAAGACCGGTCTGTGCAAGATGGCGACCGTGTCGCCGGCGAGCCCCGCGCACATCCACGACGAGATCCGCCTGACGCTCGACTACGAAGAGGATCTCGTACTGTTCCGCCGCATCTTCGAGACGCTCTATCGCGAAGGGGAAATCTTCACGCTGGACGACGTTGTTACGCTGGCGCGCCGACAGCCGGACCTGCTCGCCATCAACGGCAATCTCAACGAGGAATACTGGCAGCGGACCCGCGACAAGGCGAAGCTCGAATACCGCGACGCCGGCGGGCAGGTCCGCTCGATTCCGGTCTGACCTTCCGAAAGCAGAATCCCATGGCCGAACCCCTGATGCGTTATTGCTCCAACTGCGTGATGCCGGCGACGCGCCCGCGCATCACGTTCCACGAAGGCGGCATCTGTAACGCCTGTTTGTGGGCGCGCGAGAAAAAGACGATCGTCGACTGGGAAGCGCGCTGGACGGAGCTTGAGAAATACGCCGACGAGCTGCGGGGCAATGCCTCGGGCTTCGACGTCATTGTGCCGGTCAGCGGCGGCAAGGACAGCTGCTACGTCGCCTATCGCATGAAACACGACCTCGGCCTGCACCCGCTGCTCGTCCATATCGAGCCGCCACTGCCGTTCGAGCTTGGCAACCGCAATCTCGAGAAGCTGATCGCGGCGGGCTACGACTGCATCAAGGTTGCGCCGAATCCGGCGGTGATGCGCAAGATCGCCAAGCGCGAACTGATCGAATTCGGCGACCCGCTGCTGTGCTGGATGATCCCGGTGCGCGCCGTGCTGTTCCGAATCGCGATCCAGTTCGGCATCCGCTGGATCATGTGGGGCGAGGATGGCGAGGTCGAGTATGGCGGATTGAGCCATTCCAAGAGCAACCCGATCCACGATCGCGAATACGAGCTGCGCTATCTTCTGAGCGGCAACGACCCCCGCAAATATCTCGACGAATTCTCCGCCGAGCAGCTCAAGTTCTGGCTGCTGCCGACGCAGGAGGAGTACGAGAAGGCCGGCATCGTTAACATGCACATGAACTACTTCGACTCCTGGGATCCTTACCGGAACTACATCGTCGCCAAGGAGAAGTTCGGTATGGAGGAGAAGAAAGGCCGCAACGTCGGCACCTATACGAATTTCGCGCAGACCGACAGCGCGCTGTTCGATCTGCATTGCTATCTGATGTATCTCAAGTTCGGTTTCGGCCGCTGCACGGCGGATGCCTGCATCGACGTGCGTCGAGGCGCGCTCGACCGCGAGCAGGCCGTCGAGCTGATCAAGAAATACGACAACGCCTATCCGGAACCCTTCGTCGACATGTATCTCGACTACATGCAGATGACGAACGACGAGTTCCAGGCCGCGCTCGACAAGCACGCCAACAAGAAGCTGTTCAGCAAGACCAATGCGGGCTGGGCGCCGATGTTCGAAGTTCAGTAGGGCGACAATTTTTCGGATGATCGCCGTCGTCGACTACAAGATGGGCAATATCCATTCGTTGCTCAACGCGCTCGCCTATCTTGGCTGCGCGGCGAAAGTGACGCGCGACCCGGAAAAGCTGCTCGCCGCTGACAAGATCATCCTACCCGGGGTCGGTGCCTTCGACGCCGCGATGCGCAATCTGAATGAATTCGCGCTGGTCGACGTGCTGAACGAAGCTGCGCTGAAGCAGCGCAAACCCATCCTGGGCATCTGCATCGGCATGCAGATCATGGCCGAGACCGGCGAGGAGAACGGGCGGACCGTGGGCCTGGGCTGGTTCGCCGGCGCGGTTCGACCGATCGCGCCACTGATGCCGGGCACGCGCGTGCCGCATGTCGGCTTCAACGACGTGAGCTTCGTGCCGAATTGCTGCGGGCCATTCGCGGTGTTCAAGGAGCCGACGGATTTCTACTTCGTG
>NZ_DATMRX010000273.1:0-14742 GCF_035565855.1 Pseudorhodoplanes sp. | reverse complement strand
AGACGCCGGCGCGACGTTCGAGACCGCCCTCCCCGTGGTGCCGATCGAGGAACGCGCCACTGCGGCGCCGGGCCATCCGGACGGATCGAGCGCCGCGGTCTCGATCGCCTCGATCCGCCGCGCCGTGCGCGATGTGGTCGAGCGCCGTGCATCGGCCATCGTCACCAACCCGATCGCAAAGGCCGTGCTTTACCGCGCCGGATTCAGCGATCCCGGTCACACCGAGTATCTCGCCCGTCTCGCGCAGGAGATGATGGGCGTGACGGCCGTGCCGGTGATGATGCTGTGGTCCGAACAGCTCGCGGTCGTACCGGTCACGATTCACGTGCCGTTGCGTACGGTGCCGGAATTGCTCACGGCAGACCTCATCGTCGAGACAGGCCGTATCGTCGCGCGCGATCTCATGCAGCGCTTCGGCATACGCGCGCCGCGTCTTGCGATCGCGGGGCTGAACCCGCATGCCGGCGAAGACGGCCTCCTTGGCGACGAGGAGCTCACCACCATCCAGCCGGCCATCGATCGGCTCCGCGACCTCGGCATCGACGCCCGCGGGCCATTGCCGGCGGACACGCTATTTCACGCGGCCGCGCGCACCCGCTATGACGCGGCCTTGTGCATGTATCACGACCAGGCCCTGGTCGCGATCAAGACGCTCGCGTTCGACGAGGCGGTGAATGTCACGCTCGGCCTGCCTTTCATCCGAACCTCCCCCGATCACGGCACGGCCTTCGATATCGCCGGCACCGGCCGCGCCAATCCCGAGAGCCTGATCGCGTCGTTGAAGCTGGCGGCTCGGCTTGCGGCGCACGAGCAGACAACACTGTCGGCCGCCTGATGTCTGCGGCCGACGATCTGCCGCCGCTCCGCGAGGTCATCCGCAAGCACGACCTGATCGCCAGGAAATCGCTCGGCCAGAACTTCCTGTTCGACCTCAACCTCACCGGCCGCATTGCCCGTGCCGCCGGCCCGCTCGCGGGCGTGACCGTCATCGAAGTCGGACCCGGTCCCGGCGGACTGACCCGGGCGCTCCTGAGCAATGGCGCGGCGCACGTCGTCGCCATCGAGCGGGATCATCGCGCCGTCGGCGCCCTCCAGGAGATTGGCGAGCGCTATCCCGGCCAGCTCTCGGTCGTGGAGGCCGATGCGATCGTCTTCGATCCGACGCCATTCCTCGGGACCGGGCCGGTCCGGATCGTCGCCAACCTGCCCTACAACATCGCGACCGTGCTGCTGACCGGCTGGCTCGAACTGGAGCCGTGGCCGCCCTTCTATGACCGTCTCGTCCTGATGTTCCAGCGCGAGGTGGCCGAGCGGATCGTCGCCGCACCGAACAGCAAGGCCTATGGCCGCCTGTCGGTGCTCGCGCAATGGCGAACGCAACCGAAAATCCTGTTCGACATCGCGCCGTCGGCCTTCGTGCCGCCGCCGAAGGTGACGTCCTCCGTCGTCGAACTCGTCCCGATCAAGACGCCCGACCCGTGCGAGCGATGGGCGCTGACGCGCGTCGCCGAAGCCGCTTTTGGACAGCGCCGCAAGATGCTGCGGCAAAGCCTGAGATCGCTGGTCGCCGATCCGCTGCCTCTGCTGGCTTCGGCGGATATTGCGCCCACCGATCGGGCCGAGGACATTCCGGTCGCGGGCTTTGTGCGCCTCGCCCGCGCTTATGCCGCGCTGAAGAAGGCTTAGCGAGGCGTCAGCTTTCGCAAGTCCGACAGCAACGGGTCGACAAAGGCCTGGATGCTGTCCTCCCGCACGCGCTTCAACCGCTCGGCGGTCAGGATGCTGCGCAACCGCGTGAGGCTGTCCTCGAGATCGCGGTTGACGAGGACATAGTCGTATTCCTTCCAATGCGGGATCTCGTCGGCCGCGTTCTTCAGCCTGCGCGCGATGATCTCCGGATTGTCCTCCGCGCGACGCTCGAGACGCGCCTTCAGTTCGTCGGCGGTGGGCGGCAGCACGAACACGCTCACCACGTCGCTGCGCATGGTCTCGTAGAGCTGCAGCGTTCCCTGCCAGTCGATATCGAACAGGACATCGCGGCCCTCGTTCAGAGCCGCTTCCACGGGTTCGCGCGGTGTGCCGTAGAAATTGCCATGCACCTCGGCCCATTCGAGCAGTTCGTTGCGTTCGCGCATCTGCTCGAAACGGCGCTGCGAGACGAAATAATAATGCACGCCTTCGACTTCGCTCGACCGCCGCTGCCGCGTGGTCACCGAGATGGACAGGCTGACCTTCTCTTCCTTCTCCAGCAACAGGCGGGTGAGCGTCGTCTTCCCCGCACCGGAAGGCGACGACACGATCAGCAGCAGGCCCCGGCGCTCGATATCGAAATTCGCAGTCATTCGAGATTTTGAACTTGTTCGCGGAACTGCTCGACCACGCTTTTCAGCTCCAGCCCGATATTGGTGAGCTCCACGTCGTTCGACTTGGCGCAGAGCGTGTTGGTTTCGCGGTTGAGCTCCTGCGACAGGAAATCGAGCCGCCGTCCGATGGCGCCGCCGCCATTCATCAGCTTGCGGGCCTGCGCGACATGCGCGGCGAGCCGGTCGAGCTCTTCGCGGATATCGGCTTTCGCCGCGAGCAGGATCGCTTCCTGATGCAAGCGATCGGCATCGAACCGGCCGGCCGTTTCCAGCAGCACCGCAACCTGCTCGGCGAGCTTTCGCTTCACCGCATCCGGCTGGCGGCCGGGAGCAGCGTCAGCCCGCTGCGCCAGCGCCGCCATTTCGTCGAGCCGTGCCGAGAGCACGCGGCCGATGGCGTCGCCTTCATGCCTGCGCATGTCGACGAGACCTTTCAGGCCCTGCACGAAGCCCTTGACGATCGCATCCTCGGCCGCGGCCTTTTCCTCTTCCGACTGCTCAGCGTCGGTGACATCGACGACACCTTTCAGCGCGAGCAGGCCATCGAGCCGGGGCTTCTCGGCATCGACCCGGCCGCTGAGCTGGCCGACGGCGTTGAGGATGGCGTTCAAGACCGGCTCATTGATCCGCACCACCGGCGCCGCACCCTCGCGGCTCACCGAGAGCGTCGCGTAGACATTGCCGCGCGACAGCATCTCGGCCGCCTTGGTCCGCACCGGGATCTCGACGGCATCGAAACCCGGCGGCAATCGCAGCCGCAACTCGAGGCCCTTGGCATTGACCGACTTGATTTCCCACGACCAGGCATAGCTCCCGCTCACGCCATGGCTGCGGGCGAATCCGGTCATGCTCGACAAGGCCATCGGCACTCTTCTGTGAGGAGGAATCGGTCGGCGAACCTTACAGGGCGGCAAGCACCGGCGCTATTGCGTCCGCGCCGTTCCCGGCGCTTGCGCCGGCTGGGTCCGTTGCGCGGCGCCCTGATTCTGCTGCTGTGGATTGCGCTTTGCGGGTTGCGTCGGAGCCGCTTGCCCCGGAGCGGTACGCGCCGGCTGCGGCGCGCCTGCCGGCCGTGGGAACGGCGCTGCAGCAGCCGGCCGGTTGGCCGCCGGCTGACCATTGCCGGAACGTGTGCCCTGGCCGGCGGCAGCGGGCGGAGCGGCCGACGCCGCTGCCGGCGCAGGCGAAGCGGAGGGATTTGCCGCTGCGTCGGAAGCGTCTCGCGCGTCCTTCTCGATCCCGCGCAGTTTGGCGACATGCTTCTGGTGCTGCTCGTAGGTTTCCGAGAAAGCGTGGCCGCCGGTGCCGTCGGCGACAAAGAAGATTTCTTTGGTTCGCGCCGGATTCGCCGCGGCCTCGATCGAGGATCGGCCCGGATTGGCGATCGGCCCGGGCGGCAGCCCCTCGATGACATAGGTGTTGTAGGGCGTCGGCTGCGTGATCTCGCTTTTCAGGATGCCCCGGCCGAGCGATCCCTTGCCGCCGACCAGTCCGTAAATGATGGTCGGGTCCGATTGCAGTTTCATCTTGCTTTTCAGCCGGTTGACGAACACCGCCGCAACGCGGGTGCGCTCGTCGGGCTTGCCGGTTTCCTTTTCGATGATCGACGCCAGCACCAAAAGCTGTTCGGGAGTCTTCACGGGCAGATCCGGCGCGCGGCGATCCCAGACCTCCTTGAGCACGCGCTGCTGCGCCGCCTGCATGCGCTTGATCATGTCTTCCCGGCTCGTGCCGCGGGTGAACCGATAGCCGTCCGGCAGGAGCGAGCCTTCACGCGGGACTTCGCGGATCGCGCCGGTCAGCTTGTCGTTCTCGAGGAGCCGCGCCACGATCTGTTCCGAGGTCAGGCCCTCGGCGACCGTGAATTGGTGCTGGACCACCTTGCCTTCGATCAGCGTTTCGGCGACGTCGCGGGAGCTCGCGCCCTTGTTGAATTGGTATTCGCCGAATTTCAGATCCGCGCCGCGCGCCTTCATCGCCACCGCTCCGGCGACGAAGACCCACGGATCGCCGATCACGCCTTCGCGCTTGAGCAACTCGCCGATATCGCGAATGCCAAGACCGCGCGGAATGTTGACGACCTTGTTCTCGGTCAGAGGGCCCGGCTGTTCGAAACGCTGGTTGGTCCAATAGGCGGCGAGTCCGATGACGACGGCGAGCAGCAGCACGATCGTGAAGATCGCATTGCCGACGATCACGATGGGATGACGGGCACGCCTTGACCGCCTCGGCGCCGCAAGCCGCTCGGGCTCGAGGGCGGCACGCGGAGAGCGCGGATTGGTCCTGGTCTCATCCATCGCGAGTCGAATTCCGGAACTGGTTTCGATGCCGGCACGCCCGGTCCCATGCGTCGAGCGTGTTTGTCAACAACGCCAACATGGCTGGTCCGTTCGCATCCGGGGTGGTGGGCAGCCTATCAGAACACCGAGGCAATGTCGGCAATCCGGACCAATGTGACGACATTTCCTGTCGGCGATTCGCATAGCGTGCCGGTATGGCGTTGCTAAGGCAATCGGCTGGACAGGAAAGGATGAGCGGCCACGATGGGCCGCAATGCACGCAACGCCTTGCTCTTTGAAGCCGGTCAAATCTGGCGGAAGTCAGAGCGCCTTGGTGGCGGCCTTACTCGGCCGCGCGCAATACCAGCGTCGCATTGGTGCCGCCGAAGCCGAACGAATTCGACAGCGCAACCTTGATGTCGCGCTTGCGCGGCTTGAGCGGCACGAGGTCTATCGGCGTTTCGACCGAGGGATTGTCGAGATTGATCGTGGGCGGCGCAACCTGGTCGCGGATCGCCAGGATAGAGAAGATGGCTTCCACCGCGCCCGCCGCACCAAGGAGATGGCCGATCGACGACTTGGTCGACGACATCGATATCTTGCCTGCCGCATTGCCGACCACACGTTCGACCGCTGCGAGCTCGATGGTGTCAGCCATCGTCGAGGTCCCGTGAGCGTTGATATAGTCGATCTCGTCCGGTGAAATTCCCGCGCGCTTGATCGCAGCATTCATGCAGCGGAACGCGCCGTCGCCATCGGGGCTCGGTGCGGTGATGTGGAACGCATCGCCCGACATGCCATAGCCGACCAGCTCGGCATAGATCTTCGCGCCGCGCTTCTTGGCGTGCTCGTATTCCTCGAGCACCAGCGCGCCGGCACCCTCGCCCATCACGAAGCCGTCGCGATCCTTGTCATAGGGACGCGAGGCCCGCTCCGGCGTATCGTTGAATGCTGTGGACAGCGCGCGGCATGCGGCAAAGCCCGCGAGCGACAGCCGATCGATAGGAGATTCGGCGCCGCCGGCCACCATCACGTCGGCATCCCCGAGCGCGATCATGCGTCCGGCATCGCCGATCGCATGCGAGCCGGTCGAACACGCCGTCACCACGGCGGAATTCGGACCTTTAAGCCCGTACTCGATCGACACATAGCCCGACGCCAGATTGATGATCCGGCCGGGAATGAAGAACGGCGAGAGTTTGCGCGGGCCGCGTTCCTTGACGAGCAGCGCACCCTCGGCAATGCCGCCGACCCCGCCGATCCCGGACCCGATCATCACGCCCGTTGCGCACTGATCCTCGACCGTTTCGGGACGCCAGCCGGCATCATCCAGAGCCTGTCGCGCGGCACTGAGCGCATAGATGATGAAGGGATCGACCTTGCGCTGCTCCTTGGGCTCCATCCACTGATCGGGATTGAAGGTCCCATCGGAGCCGTCGCCGCGCGGCACCATGCAGGCGATCTTGCAAGGCAGGTCGGAGACCTCGAACGTATCGATCCGGCGGGCGCCGCTCCTGCCTTCGAGGAGCCGCTGCCACGTGGTCTCGACGCCGCAACCAAGCGGCGTCACCATTCCCATGCCTGTGACGACAACACGCCTCATAGTCGGATTCCCGCCGCGTCCGCTTCGTCGCGCCCCATCCGCAGCGTTGCCGCCGGGATGGCCGTGCGCCGGCTATGGCCGCCGAAGGACTGTCGGACGTTTGGCGATCAGCTCTTGGCGTTCTTTTCGAGGAACTTTACCGCATCGCCGACGGTGAGGATCGTCTCCGCCGCGTCATCCGGAATCTCACAGCCAAACTCTTCCTCGAAGGCCATCACGAGTTCGACCGTATCGAGAGAATCGGCACCGAGATCATCGATGAAGCTGGCCTGCTCGGTGACTTTATCTGGCTCGACACCGAGGTGCTCCACCACGATCTTCTTCACTCGCTCGGAGATATCACTCATCTGTTCGAACCTCTGCTTTCAGTGATGGGCTCAATCGGCGGCGATCGAAGCTGTCGTGGCACGACCAATTGACCGGTTCAAGCGGCTTGATCGCCTCAAGCGCGAGCCCCCCATGGACCCACCCTTTGGCGTTTCTTAAACCGAGATGACGGCGGCGTGTATTGGGTCGCAGACTTTGCGTCAAGCCCACACCCGGACGCTTCCCCCAAAGCCCGGCCAAAACGGGCTACCATACTTCAAATGCCAAGGCCAGCAGCCGCGACACGCGGTGAAAATCCTGTGTGTATCGGCACTTAGATCATCGCCATACCGCCGTTCACATGCAGCGTCTGGCCGGTCACATAAGCCGCTTCGTCCGAAGCGAGATAGACAACGGCTCCCGCCACATCGTCAGGCGTGCCGAGCCGTCCCGAGGGCACCATTTGCAGGATGGCCTCGCGTTGCTTCTCGTTGAGCTTGTCGGTCATCGGGGTGGCGATGAAGCCAGGCGCCACGCAATTGGCGGTGACGCCGCGCCGCGCATATTCCTTGCCGATCGACTTCATCATGCCGATCATGCCGGCCTTGGCCGCGGTGTAATTGCCCTGCCCCGGATTGCCGGTCACGCCGACCACCGACGTGATTCCGATGATCCGTCCGAAGCGGCGGCGCATCATTGTCTTCATGGCCGCGCGCGACAACCGGAAGGTCGCGGTCAGGTTGACGTTGATGACGGTGTCCCAATCCTCGTCGCGCAACTGCACGAACAGGTTGTCGCGGGTGATGCCGGCATTCGCCACCAGGATATCCAGCTTCTGCATCGCCTCTTCGGCCTGCGGCACCAGCGCCTCGACCTGTTCGGTGTTGGACAGATCGCAGGGCAGCACATGCACGCGCTCTTTCAGCTCGGCGGCAAGCTGATCCAGCACCTCCTTGCGGGTCCCGGAGATGGCGACCGTAGCGCCTTGTCTGTGCAGGGCACGCGCGATTGCGCCGCCGATGCCTCCCGTCGCGCCCGTTACCAGCGCGGTCTTCCCGGTCAGGTCGAACATCGTCACTCCTCGATCACTTGCAAACGATCACTTGCACACGATCACCTGCACATTGGCAATCTGCACTTGGGCAATCGCAATCGACGTCAGCCGCGGGCAGCCTTGAACGCGGCCAGATCGTCGGGCGTTCCGATCGCCGAGCCGGTCGCGCCCGGAGCGATGCGCTTGAGAAGACCCGTCAGCACCTTGCCGGCGCCGACTTCATAGAAGCGCGTAACGCCGGCACCCGCCATCGTCTCCACGCATTCCCGCCAGCGCACCGTTCCGGTCACCTGCTCGACCAGCCGCTTCACGATCTCCTGTGGATCGTCGATCGGGGCGGCCAGCACATTGGCGACCACCGGCACCACCGGCTTCTTCACCTCGGTCTTGGCGAGGGCGTCCGCCATCGCATCCGCCGCCGGCTGCATCAGCGCACAATGGAAGGGTGCGGATACCGGGAGCAGCATGGCGCGCTTTGCGCCCTTGTCCTTTGCGATCTCCACGGCGCGCTCGATTGCGGCCTTGTTGCCGGACACCACCACCTGGCCGCCGCCATTGTCGTTGGCCGCCTGGCAGACCTGGCCCTGCGCTGCTTCCGCTGCAACGGCGGCGGCGTCCTCGAAGGACAGACCGAGCAGGGCCGCCATGGCGCCCTCGCCCACCGGGACCGCCTTCTGCATGGCGTTGCCGCGGATGCGCAGGAGCCGCGCCGCGTCCCCGATGCTGAAGGCGCCGGCCGCCGCGAGCGCCGAATATTCGCCGAGCGAATGGCCTGCGACGAATGCGGCGTCGCGCTTGAGGTCGACGCCGGCTTCGCTTTCCAGAACCCGCATCGCCGCGAGCGAGACGGCCATCAGCGCCGGCTGCGCGTTCTCGGTCAGGGTCAGGCGATCGGACGGCCCCTCCCAGATCACCGCGGACAGCTTTTCACCGAGCGCGCTGTCGACCTCGTCGAAAACGGCGCGCGCCGCCGGAAAAGCGTCCGCCAGCGCCTTGCCCATGCCGACCGCTTGGCTGCCCTGCCCCGGGAATGTAAATGCCGCCGTCACGCTGCCCCTCGTGCGCCTCTTGGGCCTCCCGGCCCCGTCAAATCCGGGCCGAAAGACAATGCAGGGACGGTCAAGTCAAGCCGCCGAAGGCGTTTTCCGCCTTGCCTTGGCGCTCAGAACCCTTATAACCCCGGCTTCCGCTCGTCCCGGCCGGGGGCTGAACGGACGGCCGCGGCCCCTTGGGGCGGCGGCAGGACCAGTCGGTCCGTCGTCCCGTGTCCCTGCCAATCTGAGCATCGGGCTTTCCGAAGGTCGTCTTACCTTTTCGAAGTCTCGCTTGGGCTTTGCGCCGGACAGCGCCAACACAAGGAAGGCAGCATGCCCTTATACGAGCACGTTTTTCTCGCGCGTCAGGACGCGAGCTCCCAGCAGGTCGACGATCTCACCAACCAGTTCAAGGCGATCGTCGAAGGCGCCGGGGGCAAGGTCACGAAGACCGAATATTGGGGCGTGAAGTCCCTGACCTACCGGATGAACAAGAACCGCAAGGCGCATTTCACGCTGATGAATGTGGACGCACCGGCGGCCGCGATCAGCGAGATCGAGCGTCAGGAGCGCCTGTCCGAAGACGTTCTCCGCTACCTGACCATCCGGGTCGATGAACTCGAGGAAGGCCCGTCCGCGATGATGCGCAAGGCCGAGCGCGATGACCGCGAGCGTGAAGGCCGCGGCTTCGGCGGCGGCTTTGGTGGCGGTGGATTTGGCGGTGGCGGCGGACGCTTCGGCGATCGCGGCCCGCGCCGCGATCGTGACGATCGCCCGGCGCGCGATAGCGGCGAAGTGGCCGCATCCGGCGAAGGAGAGGAATAATCATGTCGATGTCCGGTGGTGGCGGCGGTCGCCGTCCGTTTTTCCGTCGTCGCAAGACCTGCCCGTTCTCGGGCGAGAATGCGCCAAAGATCGACTACAAGGACGTGAAGCTGTTGCAGCGTTACGTTTCCGAGCGCGGCAAGATCGTGCCGAGCCGCATCACCGCGGTCTCGGCCAAGAAGCAGCGCGAGCTCGCGCAGGCGATCAAGCGCGCGCGTTTCCTTGGATTGCTGCCTTACGTCATCAAGTGATGTAAGGCCCGCTCCGTCATTCGGAGCGTCAGTGAGATCGAGGCGGCCGGCGACCCCGGCCGCCGATGGTTGGGGCCGGCCCGTCAGATCGACGGGACTTGCCTCTAACCGCTGAACAAGCGGGACAGCTCGAACATGGTGCCAACGGCATTGATCGGTCTGGGTGCGGGTGCCGCGTCAGCCTTGCTGATGGCGACGATGGCATCGCGTTCGCCTTTGGCATTGCTGCTCATTCTGCTCGCCCCGCTGCCGATCATGATCGCCGCGATCGGCTGGACCCATTGGACGGCTTTGTTTGGCGCCCTCGCCGCGGCTCTGGCGCTCGCCGTAGTGTTCGGCGAGCCGCTGTGGATCCCGATTTACCTCGTAGGCGCAGGGTTGCCGGGCTGGTGGCTCGGTTATCTCGCCCTCCTTGCCCGCGCTGACGACGATGGCCAGGTCGAATGGTATCCGGTCGGCCGTCTCGTCGTCTGGTGCACAATCATCGCCAGCATCATCGTGATGATCGTGATGTGGAACGTGCGCATCGACGAGGTTCAATTCCAGGCGGCGCTGAAGCTCGCGCTGGAACGCGTCGCCAAGGAATATGGCTCATCGGCGCCCGATTTCACCAAGATGGACGTCAAGCGCGTCGGCGAAATGATCGCAGGCTTCGTTCCGCCGGCAACGGCCGCGATGATCACCCTCGCCTATGCGCTCAATCTTTATGCCGCAGGACGCACCGCCGGCCTTTCCGGGCGGCTGCGGCGTCCCTGGCCTGACCTGTCGGCGCTGCGCTTTCCGAAGCTCGCGCCCGCGGCCTTCGCGATCGCCCTGACCTTGTGGTTCATGCCCGGTGCCCTCGGCATGGTCGGCGGCATCATCTCCGGCGCCTTCATCATGGCCTATGCGATGCTTGGATTTGCCGTGCTGCACGAGATCACGCGCAATCTCGGCATCCGGCCGCTGGTCCTGATCGGCGCCTATTTCGTGGTGATGGCTGCGGTCTGGCCGGTCTTCTTCATGACCATGCTCGGTCTTGCCGATTCCATTTTCGATTTCCGCAAGGGTGCGGCGGGCGCGCAGCCCCCTGCGGTCACATGACAGGCAACACGCAAAACAATCATCGAAGGAGTAGTTGATATGGAAGTGATCTTGCTCGAACGCGTCGCGAAGCTTGGCCAGATGGGCGAGACCGTGCGCGTGAAGGACGGCTTCGCACGCAATTTCCTTTTGCCCAAGGGCAAGGCGCTGCGCGCCACCAAGGGCAACAAGGAACGCTTCGAGGGAATGCGCAAGGAACTCGAAGCGAAGAATCTCGAGAATCGCAACGAGGCCCAGAAGGTCGCGGACAAGCTCGACGGCCAGAGCTTCGTCGCGCTGCGGCAGGCGTCCGAATCGGGCCAGCTCTACGGCTCGGTGTCGGCACGCGACGTTGCCGATCTCGTCACCGAAGGCGGTTTCTCGATCGCGCGCAGCCAGGTCGCGCTCAATGCGCCGATCAAGATGATCGGCCTGCACAAGGTCGAGATCGCGCTGCATCCCGAAGTCGAGGTGCATGTGTCGATCATCGTGGCGCGCAATGCCGATGAGGCCGAACGCGTGAAGCGCGGCGAGGACATCACGATCAGCCGCGAGGCGCAGGAAGAGCGCGAGGCCGCGGCAGCCGCCGCTCAGGCCTTCTTCGATCCGGAAGCCCGCCACGACGACGAAGAGGGTGCCGAGGAATCGGCCGAAGGCGCGGCGAAGGACTGACGAACGAACGGCTTTCGGGTCATGTCCGCAACTGCGACATGACCCGAGGCTCAGAGCGGAATTTGGGGCGCCGCCGGCTTTTCTTCGACCGGCGGGGCACTGGCAGCCGTACTCGGCTCAGGCGCGGCGGGAGCGGGCTCGACGGCGGGAGCCACTTCAACCGCCGCGGAGGGCGCCGGCGGCGTTCTCGCTGCGGCCACCGGCGGCTTGCGCCGCGATGTCGGCTCCTGCGGCTTGGCCGCCTCCTTGCGATCATCGTCGGGGGTGCGTCGGCCGACCGAGGCCGGCGGCCGTTCGACCGGCGTCTGGCGGGACGGCACGGCGGCGGTCGGCGCGGCACGTCCGGGTCCCGCGCTGGCGACATATCCCGCAAGCGCGCCCGCATGTTGCACACTCGACGTGTAGTGCTGGCGCAGGAAGGACACGAGTTCGCTCTCGCGACGGCCCTTGGCGAGTCCGGCCGGGCTTTGATGACAGACCGAGCAGCCGGCCTTGAACAGCTCGGCGGGGCTCTTGCCCTCGTTCAGGTCCACCGGCTCGGTCTGGTGTCCGCTGGGGGGCAAGGCCGGCCCCGACTGCGACCGTGCCGAGGTCCCGCGCGGCTGCGCGACCGCGTCGGATGCAACAAGCACCACGGGCAGAATCAGGACAGCGAATAGCCAACCCATTTGTCGCAAAATCGTGCTCCTGCCGCCGGCCGACACTCTGCCCATCTCACAAAATGCGCTGACTCGACCCGAACTGGGAATACCCCCGGCGCTTAAGCGGCGAATGTGGCCCATTTTCGAACCCGCATCCCCTCGCGCACCGAGTTATCACCGCATTGCGAGAGCCGCCAGACTTTGGTCTAATGGTGCTGTTTCGGGGATGTGCCGAACGGAAGGACGGCATGGTGATGAATGGAGGCGGCCGGTGCAACGGTTGCTTCAGGTTGCTCTGACACGCTTTATCCGAACCGGCAACCTGCGTGTGTCGGTCGGTCATCAAAAGCCGCTGGAATTCGGGGACGGCACAGGGGTACCTGTCGCGATCCGATTCGCCAGCCGCCGCGCGCTGACCTCGATTTTCCTCAATCCTGAGCTCCGCCTCGGCGAAGCCTATATGGACGGCGATTTCGTCATCGAGGAAGGCACGATCGCCGATCTGCTCGCGATCCTGACCTCGCAGCTGCCGCATGATTCGGTGCCGTATTTCGCCCGCCCGCAGGCGATGATCCGCTACGGCAAGCGTCGCCTCGACCAATTCAACCACCGCACGCGGGCGCGCCGCAACATCGCGCATCATTACGATCTCGACGGCCAGCTCTACGCGCTCTTCCTCGATGCGGACCGGCAATATAGCTGCGCCTATTTCGAAAACCCGGATCAGACGCTGGACGACGCGCAGCTTGCCAAGAAGCGGCACCTCGCGGCCAAGCTCCTCGTCAGGGACGGCCAGCGCGTCCTGGATATCGGGTCCGGTTGGGGCGGACTTGGCCTGTATCTCGCCGAATATTGCGGCGCGAAAGTCACCGGCGTGACGCTGTCGGAGGAGCAACTCAAGCTCGCACGCGGGCGCGCCAGCGAGCGTGGTCTGTCGCACCGGGTCGATTTCCGGCTGCAGGATTACCGCGACCTCTCCGAAAGCTTCGACCGCATTGTCTCGGTCGGCATGTTCGAACATGTCGGCATCAACCATTACCGCGCCTACTTCAAGAAATGCGCCGAGCTCATGCCGAATGACGGCGTGATGGTGCTGCACTCGATCGGCCGTTCGGAAGGTCCGAACGCAACCAATCCCTGGATCGACAAGTACATCTTCCCGGGCGGCTATATCCCTGCCCTGTCCGAGGTACTGCCCGCGATCGAGCGCGCCGGCCTGATCGTGTCCGACATCGAAATCCTGCGGCTGCATTACGCCGAAACCCTCAAGGCGTGGCGCCAGCGCTTCATGGCGCGGGCCGAGGAAGCGCGCAGACTCTATGACGATCGCTTCGTGCGGATGTGGGAGTTCTATCTCGCGGCGTCGGAGATGGCGTTCCGCAATCAGGGGATGATGGTCTTCCAGATCCAGCTGACCAAGCGGGTCGATGCGGTGCCAATCACGCGGGACTATATCGAACGCGAGGAAGCGCGCCTGCGTGAGCTTGAACGCAGTTTTGCGCCACCGCTTCGCATGGCTGGAGAATAATTCTCCCCGCTGCCCAACCGCCTTCGTTCCGTCAAGAAAAAATCGGACGCTCTGCGCATTCGTCCCTGTTTGCGTGAGTTATGGGGACAGCGGATTTTCCGGCAGACGCTGCGCGACCGGGGGTGCTAGAGCAATCAGACACTCATCGGGGTTTCGTTTGCGATCTCGGAGGTGACAACCGTAGAAGCGTTGCGTTGGTGGCGTTGCGTTGGCGTGCCGCGTTTTGGCGATCAAAGAAACTGACTGAAAACAACCGCTCGTTGGACCGATGGCATTGCTGGATCAAACCGCGCGCAAGATCGCAGCGGACAACAAGGCGCCGCTCTACCGCACTGCGCCGCACAACATCGAGGCCGAGCAAGCGCTTCTCGGCGCGATCCTCGTCAACAACGAAGCGTTCTACCGGGTTTCCGACTTCCTCGAAGCGCGGCATTTCTACGAACCGGTTCATCAGAAGATCTTCGAGCTGTCGTCGCAGCTCGTGCGCGCCGGCAAGGTCGCAAGTCCGGTCACGCTGAAAACATTTCTGCCGGCCGACGCCGATATCGGCGGCCTCACCGTCAGCCAGTATCTCGCCCGCCTCGCCGCCGAGGCGACCACCGTGATCAACGCGCAGGATTACGGCCGCACCATCTATGACCTGTCCGTCCGCCGCGCGCTGATCGTGATCGGCGAGGACATGGTCAACGAGGCTTATGACGCGCCCGTCGATTTCGCGCCGGCAAAGCAGATCGAGGAAGCCGAACGACGGCTTTACGAGGTCGCCGAAAGCGGACGCTACGAAGGCGGCTTCCAGGCTTTCGCGCAGGCGCTGACCACCGCCGTCGACATGGCGGCCAAGGCCTATCAGCGCGACGGCAAATTGTCGGGCATCGCGACCGGCCTGAACGATCTCGATGCGCGGATGGGCGGTCTGCAGCCCTCCGATTTGATCATCGTCGCCGGCCGTCCCGGCATGGGCAAGACCGCGCTCGCGACAAACATCGCCTACAACATCGCAAAGGCCTGGCAGGGCGAAGTCCGGCCCGACGGCCACATCACCACCGTCAACGGAGGCATCGTCGGGTTCTTCTCGCTCGAAATGTCGGCCGAACAGCTCGCCACCCGTATCATCGCCGAGCGCA
>NZ_DATMRX010000272.1:0-1816 GCF_035565855.1 Pseudorhodoplanes sp. | reverse complement strand
GGTCTTGATGCGGTTGGCGGCAACGCCCTGCGAGGCAAGGTAGTCGCGGGTCGCAGCGGCGCGGCGGGCGCCGAGCGCAAGGTTGTATTCGCGGGTGCCGCGTTCGTCGGCATGGCCTTCGACAACGATCGAATACTGGCGATAACGGTTGAGCCACTGAGCCTGACGGGCCAGCGTCTGCTGGGCATCAGCACGGATGGACGAGGAGTCCAGATCGAAGAAGATGCGGTCGCCGACGTTCACGGTGAAGTCCTGAGCCGAGCCGGGCGTTGCCGCGCTGCCGCCGAGGCCGAGATCAGCTGCGTTGTTGGGGGTCTTCTTGGATGCGCAGCCGGCAAGCGCCAACGAGGCTACGAGCGCGACCATCACGGGGTTTGCTGCTAGTTTTGCGATACGGCGCATACCGCCTCTCCTTCGCATTCGAGTGACTTCGTTGATCTGCCAGTAACCACATCTCGGTTAACCGGCACTCAAAAAACACGGTTAAAATTCGGTTCACGCATCCGGCGAGCCCCCTGAATGCGCATCCCTCTCACTGGCATGCAGCCAGATGACGACAAAGAGGCGAAATCTTGTCCGCCTCCCCGCCGCGGGCTATTTTAAGCCCGTATCCGGTCGAAAAAGCCGCGAATGGAGCGCAATTGCCACGCTCCATCCTTCATCAGCTTCAGTCGAGCAACGGCGACCAGGCCGGATCGGACCCGAAATTCGGGGTTGGTATCTGCTGCTCGTTACGCCCGGTCAGATCGACCGAATAGAGCTTCGGTCCGCCAGCACCCGGCGTTTCCTTCAGATACATGATCACCCGCCCGTTGGGGGCCCATGTCGGGCCTTCCTGGAGGAAGCCGGAGGTCAGGATGCGTTCACCAGAACCGTCCGTGCGCATCACGCCGATCTGGAACTGGCCGCCCGACTGCTTGGTGAAGGCCACCAGATCGCCGCGCGGCGACCACACCGGCGTGGAATAGGTACCCTCACCGAAAGAGATGCGCGTCTGCCCCGACCCATCGGCCCCCATCACATAGATGTGAGGACGGCCGCCGCGGTCGGAGGTGAAGACGATCTTCGAGCCGTCCGGCGAATAGGAGGGCGAGGTATCGATGGCATTGGAATTGGTGAGGCGCGTGGTGTTCCTGCTCCTCAGATCCATGGAATAGATGTTGGAGTTACCATCGTCGCGCATCAGGCTCATGATCACGCGCTGACCGTCCGGCGAGAAACGCGGCGCGAAGGTCATGCCGGGGAAATTGCCGACGAGTTCGCGCTGTCCGGTCTCAAGCTGCAGCAGATAGACGCGTGGCTGTCCGCTCTCATAGGACATGTAGGTGATTTCCTGCCGGTTCGGCGAGAAACGCGGCGTCATCACGATGGAGCGTCCATCGGAGAGGAAGCGGGCATTGGCGCCGTCCTGATCCATGATCGCCAGCCGCTTCTTGCGCGCATTCTTGGCGCCCGATTCATCGATGAAAACGACGCGGGTGTCGAAATAGCCCTTTTCGCCGGTCAGCCGCTCATAGATCGCGTCGGCGATGATATGGGCGACGCGGCGGGTATTGGCGCCGTTGGCGAAGAACTGTTCACCCGAAAGCTGCTGTCCGGCAAAGGTGTCCCACAGCCGGTATTCGGCGCGGATGCGGCCATCGCCTTCCTTGCTGACGCGGCCCGTGACCAGCGCCTGCGCATTGATCACCTTCCAGTCGTCGAAGCGCGGCGTCTGGTCGGGATTGGCGATCTTCTCGATGAAGGCGGCCTTGTCGATCGGCGCGAACAGGCCCGAGCGCTTCAGGTCGGCCTGAACGATGGAGGAAATCTCCGC
>NZ_DATMRX010000271.1:0-16455 GCF_035565855.1 Pseudorhodoplanes sp. | reverse complement strand
GAGCCATTCTCGCGGCTGGGCGATGAGCTGTTTTCCGAAATCAGAACGAATTACGATTTTCTGACGGATGCGTCCGGCATCAAGCCGCCCTGGGTGTCGTATCCTTACGGCCGCAAGGACGCGATTCCGGCACCGGAAGCCCTTGAGCGGCTGTTCGACGATTACGGTTTCCGGCTGGGCTTTACGCTGCTTGGCAACTGGAATGACGGGACCCAGGATCGCCGCCAGCTGCATCGCGTCAATACGAACGACGTGCAGGCCGCCGTTGCCAAGCTGAACTGACGGCGTTCGCGCTTATACCGCTGACGACAATTCCGGAATGCCGGCGCTCGTCTCTGCACGGCTTGCCGGTCGCACCAGGAAGCAGGATGCGAGGCCCGCATAGCTCGTGACCTGCGGCGCCGGGCCGCGTCCGCGCGCCCTGGCGATTTTCTGCATCACGTCCTGGAGTTCGCCCAGCGTCAGGCTTGGAAATTTCTGGTCGAGATAGGCGCGCATCGCTTCGTTCGGCCGCAGCGCCCGGCGGGCGCGCGCGGCGTTGAAACGGGCGAGCGACAGCATCCGCGCGCTTTTCTCGCGCCATAGGCTTGGTTTCGGCTGCCCGTTCAGCGTGGCGAGAATGCCGACGATCCGTTCCGCTGCGCTCTCGCCGGATGCGTTGGCGACATATTCGGAAACCAGCTTCCGCTTCTCGGCGGCGGCTTCGTCAAACGGACGGTCCTGCGCCAGCGCGCAACGGACCGCCTCGGTCAAGGCGTCGAGATCGCGCGCGATGCGGCTGATCGCGTTCGGCAGATAGTTCAGCCGGTTGAAGGTCTCGTGCACGACCGGCACATAGGCGATCGTCGGACGGTCGAGCAGGAACGACTCCACGCCGGTGGTGCAGGCATTGTGAATGACCGCCTGCGCGCCGAGCATCCAGGGAATGGCATTGCCTTCGGCGTTGACGACGACGTTGCGATGTCCGGCTAGCTCGCTCCGCCAGCGATCGTGATTTTCGGACGGGTGGGGCCGCACCACGAATGTGGTGTCCGGGAAACGCGCGGCAAGCTGGGGCACCGCCTCCGCGAAGTATCCGAAGACTTCGCCCAGATGCTCGACCACGCTCTGATAATAGGGTTTTTGCTCGTCACTGCTGAGAATGCCGCGCGCGCGCAACACATCCACCACGTCGTCGCGACCGCGGAAGCGGTTGTAGCGCGAGAAGTTCGTGTTCACGAGGACATAGCGACCATAGGTCGATGTGATCTTTCGCACATCGTCATCGAAGACGCTGCGCATCGATGCATTCAGGAAGTCGAAGCGTGGGTTTCCGAAAACGTGCATCTTTCCGGTGGCTTCCGGCAGTTTCTCCAGCACATCCTGGCTCTGCGATTCTCCCCACGCAAAGAAGGCATCCACCTCGGCCATCGACTGCGGGTCGACGCGCTCGAACTGGTAGGCCGACTTGTCGCGATAGGCGAGTCCCTCCTCACACCAGGCGACAACCGAGGAGCCCATCCGGCGAAGGCGGCGAAAATGTCCGATCTTGGTGCGCGATATGCTCTTGTCGACGTAAAGCCCCCGCGGCAGCTGGTGCAGCGAATGCGAAATGACGCGCTGGTCGCCCAATATGACCTGCATGCCGGCTTCGGCAGCACACGCCGCCAGGAGCGACTTTCCGTAAAGCTCGCGGATCTTGGTTTCGATTGGGATGATCAGCCAATTGTCGCTCATGCGAGCCCTGCTAACCGAAACGACTTGCGCCTACCATCGTGGCCGGACGTCCGTTTGCGGAAGGATGGGGATGTGATATTCCCGGACCATCCCCTGCGCAACCGATCTCCTTGCAGCCATCGCGCCTCGCGGACAGGACTTGCATCGATTTCGGGCCGGTTTGGGGCGTGCGGAGTGATCACATGTTGAGCCGGCCAGATCGCGCCAGCCTCGTGCCAGCCGCTGGGCCGGACCCAATTGTGTCGCCGGTGCGTCCCCGCCGGAACGGCATCACGATCGATTGCGACCTGCGGGATGGCAAGACATGGCGGGCGCCCGTCGCGGTGAAGGGACGGGATATTTGGGAGCTCTGGCGGCTGTTCGTCGTGCAGGGAACGCTGGCCTGGCTGACGCCGCCGCGCCTCTGGCCCGCGATCGCCGCCCGCTGGGGCGCTCTGGACGCCGCCCTGCATCCGCAACGGACCCGGGACCGCGTCGCGCGGCTCGACCCCATGGTGCAGGGCCAGGGCGGTCTGCCACCGGCCATCGACATCGAACGCGGCGTGCTGGCCGGCCAGGTGGAGGAGCGGTTCGAGTATCTGCGGTCGCACCGCCCCGGAGGCTGGGAGCCGCTGATCCGGATTCACGGTGCGGGCAACATTGAGGCCGCGCGTGAGGCGGGACGGGGCCTCCTGTTCTGGGGCAGTTCCTTTGCCTTCAACGATCTGATCGCCAAGATCGCGCTGCATCGGCTTGACCTTGACGTCTACCATTATACCCGGCCTGTGCATGGGTTGTCGGACACGCGCTTTGGTATTCGCGTTTTGAATCCGGTGCGTACGTCCGTCGAGTGCGCCTATCTCGGTGCGCGGGTCAGCGGCGAAGAAAACATCTCCGGCGCGATGCAGGTGCTGAAAGAACATCTCGCCGCGGGCGGCGCTGTTTCCATCAAGACGGGCAACAGAGGGAGGCGACGCGCGAGCGCGCCGTTCTTTGGCGGCCGCCTTGAATTGGCGACGGGAACGATCACGCTTGCAAGGCGGTGGGGGGCGGCGTTGCTTCCGACCTTCACGCTGCGCCGCGCCGACGGCAGCTTCGACTTCATCATTGGAGCGGCCTTGGAGTCGCAAGCGACTGACGAAGAGCAGCGCGCCGTTGAGATCGTGCAACGCTATGCCGATCAGATCGCGCCATTAGTCCAGGCCGAACCGCTGCAATGGCGCGGCTGGCGCTTCATGATTCCCGCAACGAAGGCGGAAGGCGCCGGCAGCTGATGCGGCCTCATATCAAACGCGGGAGCGCGGGCTGATCGTGTCAGAGGCCGGTACCAAGAGCGACCCGGGAAGCGCTGTCGGCCGCCAGGGGCGATCCATCATTTATCTGGTCACGGAGGATTGGTACTTCCTCTCCCACCGGTTGCCGATGGCGCGCGCCGCGCAGCGCGCGGGCTATCGCGTGCATGTCGCCACACGCGTGGACAAGGGCGGAGCCGAGATCGAGGCGCTCGGGTTTACCCTCCATCGCCTCGACTGGCAGCGCGGCAGCACCAATCCGCTGCACCTCGTTTCCATGGTCCGGCAGGTGCGAGCGCTTTATCAGCGCGTCAAGCCGGACCTTGCGCATCATGTCGGCCTGCAGGCGTCGGTCGTGGGCAGTCTCGCGGCGCTGGGTTTGCCGCTCGCGCGGGTGAATGCGATGACGGGCCTCGGCTTCGCCTTCACGTCGCGGAGAATGAAGGCTCGGCTGTTGCGACCGTTCCTCTCTTTGCTGCTGCGCCTCCTGATGCGAAATCCGGCAGCGATGGCGCTTGTGCAAAATCCGGACGACAGGGACGGGCTCATTGGCATGGGCGTGCCGTCGGCGCATGTCGCCCTCATTCCGGGCTCCGGTGTGGATGTCGATAACTTCGTGCCGCTGCCAGAGCCTGAAGGCGAGGTCAACGTCGCCTTCGTTGGACGCTTGCTGGACGACAAGGGCATCCGCCCGCTGATCGCGGCGCACCAGATGATGACGGACAATGGCGAGACCGTGCGGCTGCTGATCGCCGGCGAACCCGATCCGGCCAATCCGGCCTCGATACCGCAGGGTGAGATCGCCGCGTGGGGCCGCCGGCCGATGGTCGAGGTTCTCGGCCAGGTCGATGACATCCGGACGGTCTGGGCGCGGGCGCATGTCGCCGTGCTGCCCTCGCGCCGGGAGGGGCTGCCGCTCAGCCTTCTGGAGGCCGCAGCCTGCGGCCGTCCGATCGTCGCCAGCGACGTTCCCGGCTGCCGGGAAATCGCGCAGCACGACGTGAATGCGTTCCTGGTTCCGGCCGACGATCCGGGGCCGCTCGCTGGAGCCCTGACGGTCCTTGCGCGGGAGCCTGCCTTGCGGGCCCGGTTCGGAGCGGCGGGTCGCGCGCTCGCCGAGGATCGATTCTCCAGCCGGCAAATCGGGGTTGCCACCGTGGAGCTCTACGACCGCCTGCTGAAGATCGATGGCGGCCTATTGCCCCTCCCGGCCAGAGCCAGCTAAGACCCCGCCGGCTTCAGCATAGGACATCGATGTCACATCAACGAAAGATTGCCGTTATCGGCCTCGGTTACGTCGGTCTGCCGGTCGCGGTCGCATTCGCGCGGTCCGGTGTACGGGTGATCGGATTCGACATCGATCATGGCCGGATCGAGGAATTGAGGGGCGGGACCGATCGCACGCGGGAAATCGAACCGTCCGACCTGCACCATGACGGCCTGATTTTCACAGCCGATCCGTCTGTGCTGGCGGAGGCCGATTTTTTCATCGTCACTGTCCCAACGCCCATCGACAGCGCCAATCGTCCCGATCTGCGGCCGCTTCTCGGCGCATCGGACACGGTCGGACGCGCCATGCGAAAGGGTGCGATCGTCGTTTACGAATCCACCGTCTATCCCGGCTGCATCGAGGAAGATTGCGTCCCGGTGCTGGAGCGGGTCTCCGGTCTCGTCTGCGGACGAGACTTCACGGTCGGCTATTCACCCGAGCGCATCAATCCCGGCGACCGGCAGCATCGCTTCGAAACGATCACCAAAGTGGTCGCCGGTCAGGATGACGCCACCCTCGAGATCGTCGCGCAGGTTTACGGATCTGTGGTGACAGCGGGGATTCACCGTGCGCCCTCGATCAAGGTCGCGGAGGCGGCCAAGGTGATCGAGAATACCCAGCGCGATCTCAACATCGCCTTCATGAACGAATTGTCGGCGATCTGTCATCGGCTCGGGATCGATACCGGGGATGTGCTGGCCGCAGCCGGCACGAAATGGAATTTCCAGAAATTCTTTCCGGGTCTCGTGGGTGGTCACTGCATCGGCGTCGATCCCTATTACCTCACCTATCGCGCCGAACGGGCAGGCTATCATCCCGAGGTGATCCTGGCCGGGCGCAGGATCAACGACAATGTCGGGCAGCGTGTCGCGCTTGCCTGTATCCGTGGTCTGTTTCGGCGTCGGCGCACGGACGCGATCGTGACCGTGCTTGGCATCACCTTCAAGGAAAACGTGCCCGACACGCGCAACTCCAAGGTCGTCGACATTGTCCGCGAGCTGGAGAATTCGGGCGTCAGCGTGCAGGTGCATGACCCGCTTGCCTTGCCGTCCGAAGCAAAACACGAATACGGGATTGAACTGAAAGCTTTCGATGACCTGCGCCCCGCGGATGCCGTGGTCTTTGCGGTCTCGCATGAGGAATACTTGCGCGGCGGCTGGCCGATGATCACGAAGATGCTGCGGGATGCGGACGGGATGGTTCTCGACGTGAAATCGGCTTTGGACCGCAAGGCAAAGCCCGCCGGAATCGAATTGTGGCGGCTATGACCGACGATCCGATACTGGTCACCGGGGCGGCCGGCTTCATCGGCTTTCACGTGGCCAAG
This sequence comes from Pseudorhodoplanes sp., assembly GCF_035565855.1. Classification (GTDB taxonomy): domain Bacteria; phylum Pseudomonadota; class Alphaproteobacteria; order Rhizobiales; family Xanthobacteraceae; genus Pseudorhodoplanes. The sequence continues at coordinate 10,871 of NZ_DATMRX010000271.1, read as the reverse complement.
CGTCTGCTCGCGCTTGGGCGCCCTGTTGTCGGGATCGACAATCTTAATCCCTATTACGATCCCGCGTTGAAGGAGGCGCGCCTCGCGCTGCTGTCCGAAAGCAAGGGATTTTCATTTGTCCGCGGCGATCTCGCCGATCGCGACGCGACCGCCGAACTGTTTCGCAAATTCCGGTTTCAGAAGGTCATCCATCTCGCGGCGCAGGCCGGGGTCCGATACTCGCTGATCAACCCGCAAGCGTATATCGATGCCAATATCCAGGGTACGATCAATATTCTTGAGGGATGCCGCCATTCGCAATGCAAGCATTTGCTGTTTGCCTCCTCGTCCTCGGTCTACGGCGCCAATACGAAGCTGCCGTTTCGCACGTCGGACAATGTCGATCATCCGATCAGCATTTATGCGATGAGCAAGAAGGCCAACGAACTGATGGCGCATTCCTACGCGCATCTGTTCCGAATTCCGGCGACCGGGCTGCGCTTCTTCACGGTCTACGGACCGTGGGGGCGACCGGACATGGCGATGTGGATCTTCGCCGAAGCGATCCTCGCCGGTAAGCCGATCTCGCTGTTCAATTACGGCAATATGCGGCGGGACTTCACGTATATCGACGATGTCGTGGAGGCCGTGGTTCGCCTGGTCGACAAGCCTGCGGCGCCGGACCCGCTTTGGTCGGGCGATGCTCCGAATCCGGCGACGAGCTCTGCGCCGTTTCGGATTTACAATATCGGAAATAACCAGCCGGCCGAATTGCTTCACATCGTCGATAGACTGGAGGCCTGCATTGGCAAGCCGGCGATCCGGGAGTTGTTGCCGATCCAGCCGGGCGACGTGCCAGAAACCTACGCCGATGTGGACGACCTGATGCGGGATGTCGGATTTCGGCCGTCGACACCGGTCGATACCGGGATTCAACGTTTCGTGGACTGGTATCGTACGTACACAGGAACTTAAGATGGCGGCTGTAGCCTTCAAGAAATCCTAACCTTCGACGGTCCTCATGAATCAGGTGGCGAAACTGAGCGTAGTCCCTCTCGTGATGTGCGGGGGAGCCGGCACACGGCTGTGGCCCGCATCGCGGGAAGGACGTCCCAAACAATTTCTTCCCTTGTTGGGGCCGCGCTCGACATTTCAGGAAACCATGCTGCGCGTGTCGGACGCTTCGATCTTCGGGCGGCCGATTGTCATCACGAACGCGGAATACCGGTTCATCGTTAAGGAACAGCTGGATGAGATCGGCATCGTGGCCGACATCCTGCTCGAACCGATCCGCCGCGATTCCGGGCCGGCCATCGCGGCGGGCGCCGTGTTCGGGGAAAAGCGCGATGGTGATCCGATCATGATGGCGCTGGCCGCCGATCATCAGGTGGCGGACAGCGCTGCCTTTGTGGCTGCCTGCCGTGAGGCTGCGTCGGCTGCGCTTGACGGACGGATCGTCACCTTCGGCGTCAAGCCGGACCGCCCCGCAATCGACTACGGATATATCCGTCCGGGAAACGAGATTGGTCGCGGTGTATTCGAAGTCCAGCAGTTCGTCGAAAAGCCCGATGCGGAAACCGCAAAGCGCTACATTGCGGAAGGCTATCTCTGGAATTCAGGCAATTTCATTTTCCGGGCGCGCGACCTCCTTAGTGAGTATGCGTCGTTCGAGTCGCAAAGCGTGTCCGCGACAAGCGATGCGATCGAGGCTGCGGGCAGCGACATCGGTTTCGTGACCATCGACGCAAGTCATTTCTCCCGCGCCAAGGCGATTTCCATCGACTATGCGGTGATGGAAAAAACCAAGCGCGCGGCTGTCATTCCGGTGTCCTATGGCTGGTCGGACATCGGCTCCTGGCACGCGGTGTGGGAATTGTCGCCGCATGACGCGCAAGGCAACGCTGTGCAAGGCCGCGCTGTCTTCGTCGATACGCGAAATTCGTTCGTGTCCTCCGAGAAGCCGCTGGTAGCGCTGTTCGGCGTCGAAGACGTGGTCGTCGTCGCGAGTGAAGATGCCGTGCTGATTGCAGATCGCAAGAACACGGCGGAGATGAAGCGTCTCGTCACCCGGCTCAAAGAGGTCGCGCCGGCCGTGACTGTCGATCACATCCGCGTGCATCGGCCGTGGGGTAATTATCAATCGCTGGATAGCGGTCAGCGCTACCAGGTGAAGCGGATCGTGGTGAAGAAGGGCGGGCGCCTGTCCCTGCAATATCATCATCATCGCGCCGAGCACTGGATCGTTGTGCGCGGTACTGCGACCGTCACGATCGGAGACGAGGTCAAGACGCTGCACGAAAATCAGTCGATCTATATTCCAATGGGCACCCCCCATCGGCTGGAAAATCCCGGCATGATCGATCTGGAATTGATCGAAGTGCAGACCGGCAGCTATCTCGGCGAAGACGACATCGTACGAATCCAGGACGATTACCGGCGCTCCTGAGCGGACCCGAGGACTCTGGGAACCTCCACCCGGAACCTGCCATTGCTCCCTTTGCCTATCGCGACGCGGGGAGCTATGCATGGTGCGCCGCCGACGCTGCTCGGCTCCGGCGGCCCCCCGGCAGCACGGAGTGCGTCATGGCCATCAAACTGGACGACCTGAAGGTCAAGCTTTTCACCGACGGCGCTGAAAAGGCGCAGATCGTCGAGATGGCTAAAAACCGCTGGATCGCCGGATTTACGACGAATCCGTCGCTGCTCAAGAAAGCCGGAGTCGTCGACTACGAGGCCTATGCGCGCGATCTTGTTGCCGCCGTGCCCGATCGGCACATCTCGTTCGAGGTGTTTTCCGACGATATTCCAGAGATGGTTGCGCAGGGGCGTGTCATCGCGTCATGGGGGAAGAATGTCTACGTCAAGCTGCCGGTGACAACGACGCGGAAGGAGCCGCTTTTCGAGGCGGTGCGTGCCCTCTCCAGCGACGGGGTGAAGATCAACCTGACCGCGATCTTCACCGCCGATCAGGTCGGCAAGGCGATGAACGCCTTGCGGGGTGGGGCGCCGGCCTGCGTATCGGTCTTTGCGGGGCGGCTCGCGGATTTCGGGATCGACTACGCGCCGCTGATGCGCGACGCGATCGCCCAGGCGCGCGAAACCGACAATGTCGAGATCATCTGGGCATCGACGCGTGAGGTCTATAACGTCATCGAGGCCGACCGCATGGGCTGCCATATCATCACCGCGCCGGCGGACGTGCTGAAGAAATTGCCGGCGCTCGGTACGAAAACCCCGGAGGAACTCTCCGTGGGTGCGGTACAGGCCTTCCGCGAGGATGCCATCGCGGCCGGGTTGCGTCTCGACCTCGGGGGCCGGGCGGCCGCCGAATAATTTTTCGATTGCCCAAAGTGGCGGCAAAGGCCACTCGCGCCCTTCCTTGTGCGCCGGGTCTCGGGCTAAAGGCTCGTAACGCTCTGACTCAAAAGGTGTTTGGAGCGGTTGATGAAATCCCGCCGCAATTGCGGCGAGCATGGTAGGCAGGGGCGATATGGGAACCACTTCGGGGGGTGGGTCTGAAATGGTGCGTGCAGTGGCAAGCGGCGAAAGCGGGCCGCTTCGCGTCGGTGTCATCGGCGTGGGCATAATGGGGGCGAATCATGCCCGGGTCTTTTCCGGATTGCCGGATGTGACCCTGGTTGGCGTCGCTGACCCCAATTCCCAGCAACGCGAGCTGGTCACGCGCATTTTGGGCGTGCCCGCGGTCGAAAGCATCGACGATCTGCTCGGACCGGGACTGGACGCCGTGACCATCGCGGCGCCGACCCATCTGCACCACGAGCTTGCGCTGAAATGCATCGAGCGCGGCATTCACGTCCTGATCGAGAAGCCGATTGCCTCCAATGTCGATGAGGGGCGCGCCATGATCGCGGCCGCCAAGCGGCACGGCGTCAAGCTGATGGTCGGCCATGTCGAGCGCTTCAATCCCGCGGTTCAGGCGATCAAGGATGCGATTCGCGATGAGGATATCCTCTCCATCGGCATCACCCGCGTCGGCCCGTTCCCGCCACGCATGTCCAATGTCGGCGTTGTGATCGATCTTGCCGTGCACGATATCGATCTGATCCGCTGGTTCACCGATTCGGAAATCGTCGAGGTCCAGCCGCAATTGTCGAGCGCCATTGCTGAGCGTGAGGACATTGCGCTCCTGCAGTTCCGTACCGCGTCCGGTGTGCTGGCGCACATCAACACCAACTGGCTGACGCCGTTCAAGGCGCGTACCGTTCACGTCGCGACGCGCCGGAAATACCTGATCGGCGATTTGCTGACACGACAGGTCACCGAGTGCTTCGGCTTCCAGCCGGACGGCAGCTATTCGATGCGCCACCTCTCTGTCGGTCATGCTGAGCCGCTCCGCGCCGAATTGCAGGCTTTCGTCAATGCTGTGCGCGACAACAAGGCGCCTCCGGTCACCGGCGAGGAAGGCGTGGAAAGCCTTGACGTTGCGATGCGTTGCCTTGAGAACCGCCAGCCCGCCAAGGTGTCGGCGCAACGGACCACGCCCCGCCGCGCCGCGGGCTGACGCTCTTTCCTCTAGAACTCACGAGCCAATCGACTTCACATGAATCAGCACGCCCGCGTCGACGTTAAGCCTATTCCGTTCATCGACGTCGCCGCGCAGCGGCGGCGGCTGGGCAAGTCGATCGATGAGGCGACCGCACGGGTCCTCGACCATTGCCAGTTCCTGATGGGGCCGGAAGTGGCGAAGTTCGAAAGCGAACTCGCCGCCTTCTGCGGCGCCAAGCACGCGCTGTCCTGCTCGAGCGGTACCGATGCGCTGATCATGATCCTGATGGCAAAGGGCATCGGGCCGGGCGACGCGGTGTTCTGTCCGACCTTCACATTTTGTGCGACGGCGGAAAGCGCGGCGCTGATCGGCGCGACGCCGGTCTTCGTCGATGTCCACGCGGACACCTTCAACATCGACGTCGCCAGCCTGAAATCCGCGATCGCGACAGCCAAGGCGAAAGGCCTGAAGCCGAAGGCCATCATTCCGGTCGACCTGTTCGGACTGCCTGCGGACCACGATGCGATCGCCGAAGTCACGAAGAACGAGAATCTGTTCGTGCTCGACGATGCCGCCCAGGGCTTCGGCGGCGTCTACAAGGGGCGGACCGTTGGCACCCTTGCGGATGCAACGGCGACCAGCTTTTTTCCGGCCAAGCCGCTCGGCTGCTACGGGGACGGCGGCGCGGTGTTGACCGACGACGACGAACTTCTGGCGGTGCTGAAAAGCGTACGCGTTCACGGTAGCGGCACCGACCGCTACGACAATGTGCGGCTCGGTTTGACCGCGCGGCTCGACACCATCCAGGCCGCGGTGCTGATCGAAAAGCTCAAGATCTTCCGCGACGAGATCGAAACCCGCAACAAGGTGGCGAAGCGCTATTCCGAAGGCTTGCAGGACGTCGCGACGGTGCCCGTGGTGCCGGAAGGATACGAGTCTGTCTGGGCGCAGTACACGATCCGACTCGCGCCCGGGAAGCGGGATGGGCTCGCGCGCGCGCTCGCGGCTGAGGGAATCCCGACGGCGATCTACTACGCCAAGCCGCTGCACAGGCAGACAGCCTATCGCCATTTTCCGGTCGCCGAAGCCGGTCTGCCGGTCAGCGACAGGCTGGCGGAGGAGGTGATCAGCCTGCCGATGCATGCCTATCTCGATGAGGTGACGCAGGATCGCATCATCGAAGCGGTACGCCGCGCATTGCGGTAATCAGGCGGGTCAACGCGAACCGTTGCCCTTGACCGGGCGGCAGCGTCCCCGTAGCGCTTGCAGAGGCTTGTCGTGACGTCGGCAGGTCCGGACTTTGCGGGGCGATCGGCTTGATCGGGCGCATTTTCACAGTCGGCGGATTTACGCTCCTGTCACGTGTGACGGGATTCGCGCGCGACATCATGCTGGCTGCGATCCTTGGCGCAGGGCCGATCGCGGACGCCTTTTTCGTCGCCTTGCGCCTTCCGAACCATTTTCGCGCGATCTTTGCCGAAGGTGCATTCAACGCCGCCTTCGTTCCAGCCTATGCGCGAATCCGCACGCAGGACGGACCGGATCCCGCCAAGCTGTTTGCCAATCGCGTCTTCACGATGATGGTGCTGGTTCAGCTTGTTTTGCTGGCCATTGCGCTCGCCTTCACGCCGGGGGTCATCGATCTCCTGGCGCCGGGCTTTGCGGACGATCCGAAACGTTTTGCGCTCGCGACCGAACTGACGCGCATCACGTTTCCGTATCTCCTCCTCGTGTCGCTGGTGACGCTCTATGGCGGCATCCTGAACTCGATCCATCATTTCGCGACGCCGGCTGCCGCACCCATTCTCCTCAATCTCTCGATGATGGCGACGCTTGCGCTTGCCGCGTTCTTTCCGACCGCCGGCCATGCCGCGGCGTGGGGCGTGTTCATCGCCGGTATTCTCGAACTGCTGCTGGTGATGGGCGATGCCGGCCGCGCGCAGGTGCTGGCCTCGTTCAGTTGGCCGCGCCTCGATGAGAACGTGCGGAAATTCTTCCGTGCGCTGGGTCCGGCGACGGTTGGCTCTGCGGGTGTGCAGCTTGCGATGTTTGCCGATACCATTATCGCGAGCTTCCTTGCCGCGGGCGCCATTTCAGCGCTCTATTACGCCGATCGCATCAATCAGTTGCCCATTGGCGTCATCGGCATTGCGATAGGGACCGTGTTGTTGCCGGAGATGTCGCGCCGGCTTGCCGCCGGTGACGATGCCGGTGCGCGCCATGCGCAGAACCGCGCCGTCGAGTTGACGCTGCTTCTGACGATCCCCTGTCTCGTCGCATTCCTGCTCATTCCCGATCTGATCATGCGCGCGCTGTTCCTGCGCGGTAAATTCACAGCCGATGATGCGCTTGCCGCCGGTGCGACACTCGCGGCCTACGCGATCGGCCTGATCCCGTATGTCCTGATCCGAAGCGCCACGGCGCCATTCTTTGCCCGCGGCGATACCGCGACCCCGGTCAAGGCGTCGCTGATTTCAGTTGCGATCAACATCATGGTCAAGATCGCGCTCATGGGGCCGCTGGCGCAGGTGGGCCTGGCTCTCGCGACCGCGATCGGCGCCTGGGTCAATCTCGGGCTGGTCGTCTGGTTCGCATCGCGGGCCGGCATCGCCGAAATGGATGCGCGATTGCGGCGCTCGATCATTCTCTTGACCGCGAGCGGGTGCGTCTTCGGAATTGTGCTGTTTCTGTCGCAGCGGCTCGTCGGGGCGCTTTATCGCGATCTGCCGGCCTTTCGGGACGAGGCCGCGCTCGCCACACTTATGGCGATAAGCGGGCTGGTCTATGGAGCGCTCATCCTGCTGTTGCTCGGACGCAACTGGTTTCGCGCTTTCCGCGGCGAGGTGAAGCCTGCGCCCGTTATCCCTAAATCAAGTTGACGGATTGCGGCGGCTAACCGCCTGTGACACTTAACGAAAACGTCCCTGCCTCGATAAGAGGCGTGCCATCGGCATGTTTGACGTTTAAACCAAGTATTCCTATGTGCGGCTCGGGGACTGCCGCTCTCGTTCGAGCCTTGTATGATTAGACAAAAGTATCGGGTTTCGGGCAGCGCCCTCGTTCTTGTGGTGTGTGCCTTGGTTGCGGGCTGTGGTCAGCAGCAGCCGCAACAGCAGCAGGCCGCCCCGCCGCCGCCCGCGGTGACCGTCGCCACCCCGAACGAGCGCACCATCACCGACCACGACGAATATGTCGGCCGTTTTGTCGCCGTCGACGCCGTCGAGATTCGCGCTCGCGTCTCCGGCTATTTGGACAAGATCCATTTCAAGGACGGCCAGGTGGTCAAGGAGGGCGATCTCCTCTTCACCATCGACAAGCGGCCGTTTCAAACCGCGCTCGACCAGGCCAAGGCGCAACTGGAGCGCGCCCGGGCCGAACTCGCCTTCGCGCAGGGAGACCTTGATCGCGCGTCGCAGCTCGTCCGGGACAAGACCATCACGCAGCAGACCTTCGACCAGCGCACGCAGGTCAAGCGCGTGGCCGAGGCCAACGTCGCCGCGCAGGAAGCCGCCGTGCGGCAGGCGCAGCTCGATCTCGAATTTACCGACCTCCGCGCCCCGGTGAGCGGGCGCATCGGCGATCGCCGGGTCTCGATCGGAAATCTGGTCACCGGCGGTACGACCGGCAACACCACGCTGCTCGCGACCATCGTGTCGACGGATCCGATCCGGTTCGAATTCACCTTCGACGAGGCGTCGTACCTGCGCTACGAGCGGCTCGCGGCCAAGGGCAACGTCAACACCAGCAGGGACGATCTGGCTGCCCGCGGCGGCTCGAGTGTGGTCCGCCTGCGTTTGATTGATGAGAAAGACTTCGTCCATGTCGGCCGCATGGATTTCGTCGACAACGTGATTGATCGCTCGACAGGCACCATTCGCGGGCGAGCGGTGTTTGCCAATGCGCAGGGTCTGTTCACGCCGGGCATGTTCGCTCGGGTGCAGGTGCCTGGCTCAGCTCCCTACACCGCGTTGCTGGTGCCGGACACCGCCATCGGCAGCGAGCAGGCGCGCAAGTTCGTCTATGTCGTACGGCCGGATAACACCGTCGTGCAGAAATATGTCGAGCTAGGTCAGCTCGCTGAAGGCGAACGGGTCATCAAGAGCGGCCTCGAAGCGACCGACAGGGTCATCGTGGAAGGCCTGATGCGCGCGCGGCCAGGCATCAAGGTGACGCCGCAGGTTGCTCCAGGCCCGGCTTCGGCCGGCACGACGGCCCGGAAATAGGTTGAGGCATGAAGATCTCGCATTTCTTCATTGACCGCCCGATTTTTGCGGCGGTTCTCTCGACTGTTTTTATCATCCTTGGCGGCGTTGCCTTCCTGCGGCTCCCGATCGCGCAATATCCCGAGATCGCGCCGCCGGTGATCAACATTACCGGTCAATATCCCGGCGCCAGCGCCGAAGTTGTCGCCGACACGGTGGCCGCTCCGATCGAGCAGCAGGTCAACGGCGTCGAGGGCATGCTGTATATCTCGTCGAATTCGACGGCCGACGGCCGGTTCTCGATTTCGGTAACCTTCGACCTCGGCGTCAATCTCGACATCGCGCAGGTCCAGGTCCAGAACCGCGTTGCGACGGCGACGCCGCGCCTTCCGCAGGCCGTGCAGCAGATCGGCGTCAAGGTGGAGAAGAGTTCGCCCGACATCCTGATGGTGGTGAACCTGTTCTCGCCGAACCAGTCGCGCGACCCGGTCTATCTGACCAATTACGCCAATCTCTACGTCAAGGACGTGCTGACACGGCTGGATGGCGTGGGCTCCATCACGGTGTTCGGCGCCCGCGATTTCGCGATGCAGATCTGGCTTGATCCGAACCGCCTGCAGTCGCTGAACCTGACGGCGCAGGACGTGACTGCCGCGCTGCAGGGGCAGAACATCCAGGTCGCCTCCGGCGTGCTCAACCAGCCGCCGGTTGAAAATCAGCTCGCCTTTCAGGTCGCCGTGCGCACGCTCGGGCGATTGTCCGATCCCGCGGAATTTTCCAACATCGTCATCAAGCAGACGCCAACCGCCGTAGTGCGGATCAAGGACGTCGCGCGGGTCGAGCTGACGGGACAGGATTATTCCTCGTCCTCCTATCTCGGTCGCAGTCCCTCGGTTGCGCTTGCGGTGTTCCAGCGGCCCGGCTCGAATGCGCTCGCGACCGGCAAATTGATCCGAGCGACCACCGCGGAGCTCGCCAAATCGTTCCCGGAAGGGATGGAATACACGATCATCTACGACCCGACGCAGTTCATCCAGCAGTCGGTCGATGCGGTGATCGAGACGATTTTCGAGGCCGTCATCCTCGTCATTCTGGTGATCGTGCTGTTCCTGCAGACGTGGCGGGCCGCGGTGATCCCCATCGTCGCGATCCCGATCTCGCTCATCGGCACGTTCTTCATGATGAGCGTGTTCGGCTTCTCCCTCAACAACCTGTCCTTGTTCGGCCTCGTGCTCGCGATCGGCATCGTGGTCGATGACGCCATCGTCGTGGTCGAGAATGTCGAACGCAATATCGAGCGCGGTCTGTCGCCACGCGACGCCGCGGTCAAATCGATGGACGAGGTCGGCGGAGCGCTGGTCGCGATCGCGCTCGTTCTATGCGCCGTGTTCATCCCCGCAGCGTTCATCACGGGCATATCCGGGCAATTCTACCGGCAATTCGCGCTGACCATTGCGAGCGCAACCGCGATCTCCCTGATCGTGTCGCTGACGCTGTCGCCGGCGATGTGCGCGCTGTTGCTCAAGCCGCATGCCAAACAGCATCGTGAGCGCTGGTGGCAGAAGCCGTTCAGCATTTTCTTCCGCATCTTCAATGGCGGATTCAACTGGCTGTCGTCGCGTTACGGCTGGATTGCCGGCCGGACGGTGCGACTGTCCGCGCTCATGCTCGTGATCTATGCCGTGATCATCGGCGTCGGTCTGAATGAATTCCGCAAGGCTCCGCAAGGCTTCATCCCGCAGCAGGATCGCGGCTACCTCATCGTGGTCGCGCAATTGCCGCCAGGCGCCGCGCTCGAGCGGACCGACAAGGTAATGAAGCGGGCGACCGAAATGGCGCTCGCGACGCCCGGCGTTCTCAACGCCATCAACATCGTCGGCTTCTCAGGTGCGACATTCACCAACGCGCCGAATGCCGGCGCGATCTTCCTGATCCTCGATTCGTTCGACAAGCGTGCGAAAGATCCGGCCCAGTCCGCCGGCGCCATCCAGCGCGCCTTGTTCGGCAAATATGCCGCGATCCAGGAAGCCTTGATGATCGTGGTGCAGCCGCCGCCGGTGCAGGGCATCGGCAATGCCGGCGGTTTCCGCATGATGGTGGAGGATCGTGCGGGCCGCGGACCCCAGGCCTTGCAGGAAGCGGTCGGCGCGATGCAGGCCCGGGCGGCAACGACGCCCGGATTG
>NZ_DATMRX010000270.1:0-32710 GCF_035565855.1 Pseudorhodoplanes sp. | reverse complement strand
TCATACGGAGTCAGGTCCTGGGGCGTTTTCGCCATTGGTCGCTTTCCTCTTGGTCTTTGGCGCGACGTTAGCGAACAAATTTTCGGCCGTCATGTCGGCTCGCTGGACTCAATCAGCCCGCCGGCACTGGCTCGGGCGCGGTGACCCCTTCGGGCAAGGCGGCGCGGGCGCGATCGGGATAGTCGGAAATGATCCCGTCGACGCCAATCCGGTACATGCGTTCGAGATCGGCCATTTCGTTCACGGTCCAGGGGATGACCTTGAGGCCGAGATCGTGCGCCTCCTTCACCAAGGCCGTGGTGACGTTGAGATAACAGGGCGACCAGACCGCCGCTTCGGCGGCCTTGACGAGGCGCGGCACCGAGCCGCCGTAATCGTCGATGTCGAGGCCCGCGGTCCAGGGCGAAGGACCGGGCCGATGGCGCAGGATATTGTCCTCCTCCGGACTCTCGACCGTCAGGCAGACGCGTTCGATCTCCGGCGCGATGCGCCTTGCGATCATCAATGTGCGCCAGTCGAAGCTCTGGATGCTGGCGCGTGCGCTGAGACCTGCGTGGCGTATCGCTTCGACCAGCGCGGTTGCGAAAGTGTCGGGATCGGGCGTGTCGGTGCCGGATGTCGGGGTGAGCTTGGTCTCTATATTGAACCGGATGTGATCGGCTCCCGCTCGCTTCACGAGATCGAACACGTCGGTCAGTCTCGGAATGCGGATGTTGTCGGCGCCCTTCTGCATCGGAAAGCCCGCGGCATAGGCGCTGCCCGGCCGGAGGCGCCCGACATCGTATCGCTGCAATTCGGCGAAGGTGAGCGAGCGGATCGCCGGGCCCTGTTGTTTCAGGAATGCGCCATCGGGGCCGCGGGTGTGATCGGGATTGAGACAGGAATCGTGGCTGACGACGAGGATATCGTCGCGCGTCATTGCGACATCGAGTTCGAGCGTGGTGACGCCGATTCTCAGCCCGGTCTCGAAGGCGAGAATGGTGTTCTCCGGCGCGAGCCCGCGGGCGCCGCGATGGCCCTGCAGATCGAGGCTTCTGATCGATGCCATCCGAAGACCGGGCGTGGCGTCATCCGCGCAGCAAGCCGGTGACGCCCTGCCACAACAGCATCACCGAGACGCAGAACACAATGCTATACGCGATCCGGTAGAATAACTCGACCGGCGTGATGCGGACCAGCCAGATGCCGAGCGCGTTCGAGGCGACCGCGATCGGCAACAGCACCATCGAGGTGGCGAAATTCACCGTCGAGAACTGGCCGAGCGCGAAATAGGGCCCGATCTTCAGCGCATTGACGATCGCAAAGAAGATCACGGTGGTGCCGACCAGCGTCATCTTCGGCAGCCGCTGCGGCAGCACATGCACCTGATAGGGTGGACCGCCGGCTTGCGAGAGGAATGAGGTAAAGCCGGAGACGCTGCCCCAGAACAAGCCGCTCAGCGCGGTCTTGCGGCGGCCCTCGGCCGGGATCGGCGTCAGCACCGAATAGATCACGAAACAGATGCCGATGACGCCGATGCTGACCCGCAGCACGTCATCGTTCACATAGGCGGCGAAGCCCCAGCCCAGAGCCATGCCGACGATGGCGCCCGGCAGCATCACCTTCAGATTCCATGGATCGAAGTCGCGCCGGTACCACCACAGCGAGATGACGTCCTGCACGATCAGCACCGGCAGAATGAGCGCGGCGGCCTCGAGCGGCGGCAGGTAGAGCGCGGTGAGCGGGGTCGCGATGACGCCTATACCGGCAAAGCCGCCCTTCGACAGGCCGAGCGCGATCAGGGCCGGGATCGCGACAAGGTAGAACAGGGGGTCGGTGATGATGGCCATCGGCAGCACATTGGCTCAGGCCGCAAAAGCCGTCAGGCCGTTCCGGATGAGTTCGAGGGAAATCGCGAAGGTGATCACATACACGATCTTGTAGAACATCGCCTGCGGCGTGACGCGCACGAGCCAGATGCCGAGATAGTTCGTCGCGATCGCAAGCGGAAAGAGCGCGGCCGAGATCCAGAGATTGTCGGTGGTGAACTGCCCGAGCGCGAAATAGGGAATGACCTTCGCCAGATTGGTCGCCGCGAAATACATCGTCGCGGTACCGGCGAAGACGAGCTTCGGAAGATGCTGCGGCATCATGTGGACCTGCCAGGGCGGTGCCCCGGCATTGGCGAGCGTCGATGTGAAGCCCGAGAGCGCGCCCCAGAACACGCCGCTCGCGGCGCTTGGGCGGATGCCGATGTCGCCGCCTGCGGGGCCGAACCAGCGCCACAGGACGAAGGTCACGCCGATGACGCCGACCGCGAGGCGCACCGCCGCATCCGGGACATAAGCCGCGAGCAGGCCGCCGGCCGCGACCCCGATCAGACCGCCGGGAATCAGCACTTTCAGATTCCAGGGGTCCCAATCCCGGCGGTAGGCCCAGACCGACACCACGTCCTGCACCAGAAGGATCGGCAGCATGATGGCGACCGCCTGGAGCGGCGGCACGACCAGGGCCAGGAGCGGGGTGCCGACCATGCCGACCCCGGTGAAGCCGCCTTTGGCAAGGCCGACCAGCGTCACTGCGATGACAGCGGCGAGCCAGAACAGAGGATCGGTGGGGAGGTTCAAGGAAGGGGTCTCGTTTTGCGGCGGATCAAATACGAGCCGACGCTTCGCCACTACTGCAAATTGCGAATGGCGCGCCTGCATGAGGCTTGTTCCGGCCTCGGCTCGGACGCGGGACCGGCCGGCGCTTGCCAATTCATGTTCGCAATCTGACAATTGCGAAAAGTCGCCCCGTGCCGAGGCGCGCAGGGAAGGGGACCTGAAGGATGAATGCCAACACCAAGAGCCGCTACCACGAAGTCTATGCGCAGTGGCAGCGCGATCCTGAAGGCTTCTGGGCTGAGGCGGCGAGGGACATCGACTGGTACGAGCCGGCGAAGAAAATCTTCGATCCCGCGATGGGTGTATATGGCCGCTGGTTCGCGGGCGGCGTCATGAACACCTGCTACAACGCGCTCGACCGCCATGTCGCGCGCGGCCGGGCAAAACAGACCGCGCTGATCTACGATTCTCCGGTGACCGGCACGATCGCCTCCTTCACCTATGAAGAGATGCTGTCGGAGGTGTCGACGCTCGCCGCGATCCTGAAGGATTTCGGTGTCGGAAAGGGCGACCGCGTCATCATCTACATGCCGCTGGTTCCGGAAGCGGTGTTCGCGATGCTGGCCTGCGCGCGGATCGGCGCGGTGCATTCGGTCGTGTTCGGCGGATTCGCGGCGAAGGAATTGGCCAAGCGCATCGACGACGCCAAGCCGAAGCTGATCCTCACCGCAAGCTGCGGCATCGAGCCGGGCCGCATCGTGAAATACAAGCCGCTGCTCGATGAGGCGATCGCGATGGCGGAGTACAAGCCGTCCGCGTGCATCGTGTTGCAGCGTCCGCAGGAACAGGCGCCGTTGATCGCGGGCCGCGATCACGACTGGGCGACGCTGCGGAATGCTGCCGTTGCCGCGAAGAAGACCGCGGATTGCGTTCCGGTGCTCGCCACCGATCCGCTCTACATCCTCTACACGTCAGGCACCACCGGCATTCCGAAAGGCGCCGTGCGCGACAATGGCGGACACGCGGTCGCGCTCAAATGGTCGATGAAGAATCTCTACGATGTCGATCCGGGCGAAGTCTGGTGGTGCGGGTCGGATATCGGCTGGGTCGTCGGGCATTCCTACATCGTGTACGGCCCGCTCATTCATGGCGCGACCTCGATCATGTATGAGGGCAAGCCGGTCGGCACGCCGGACGCGGGCGCCTATTGGCGGGTGATCTCGCAGCACGGCGCGGTCGCTTTCTTCACCGCGCCGACGGCATTTCGCGCGATCAAGAAGGAAGACCCCGAGGGGACCTTCCTGCCGAAATACGACCTGTCGAAATTCCGCGCGCTGTTCCTCGCCGGCGAACGCGCCGACCCGCCGACCGTGCAATGGGCGGAAGAGAAGCTGCACAAGCCGGTGATCGATCACTGGTGGCAGACCGAAACCGGATGGTGCATCGCCGGCAATCCGATGGGGCTCGGCCTCCTTCCGGTCAAGCATGGCTCGGCGACGGTGCCGATGCCGGGCTGGGACATTCGCGTCGTCGACGAGAGCTGCAAGGAGGTGCCGACCGGCACCATCGGCTCGATCGTCGCGAAACTGCCGATGCCGCCCGGCGCTTTCCCGACGCTGTGGCAGCAGGATGAGCGCTTCCGCGAAGCCTATCTCGACGAATTTCCCGGCTACTACAAAACCGCCGATGCCGGCTTCAAGGATGAGGACGGCTACGTGCATGTGATGGGCCGCACCGACGACATCATCAATGTTGCCGGACACCGGCTCTCGACCGGCGGGATGGAAGAGGTGCTGGCCTCGCATCCGGATGTCGCCGAATGCGCGGTCATCGGCATGGCGGATCAGCTCAAGGGCGAGGTGCCCTGCGGCTTCGTCGTCCTGAAGGCTGGCGTCACGCGCGATCAGGCCGAGATCGAGAAGGAGATCGTCGGCCTCGTCCGCGAGAAGATCGGACCGGTCGCCGCATTCAAGCTCGCCATCACCGTGCCGCGGCTGCCGAAGACGCGCTCGGGCAAGATCCTGCGCGGCACCATGAAGAAGATCGCCGACAACGAACCGTGGACCATGCCGGCGACGATCGAGGACCCGAAGGTGCTCGACGAGATCGGGGAAGCGGTGAAAAGCCGGAGCTGACGGGCATAGCGCTGGCTGTGCCCGCGCGCCTTCGAAAGTTCCGCCGGCTCGCGTTCCGCGGCGCGCTTGTTTGTGGCTCCAACCCTTGATTGTGGTTCCCAACTTTTGAATTGATCAAAGTCATTCCAAGCGGCTGCGGCCTGCGTTATGAAGCCGCCATGGTGAGAAATACGGCCTGGACTGAAAAAGAAGACGCCATCCTTGCCCAGGCGGTGAAGGACAATGTCAGTCCACTGCGCCTCGCGGCACGTCTTGGCCGCTCGCTGAACTCCATCAAGCGCCGCATCCGGGAGCTCGGATTGAACGGCGCGCGTGCTCCGGGAAGCGCGGCCAGCGCAGCGTTTCAGGTGAGCCGCTGGATGGGAGCGGCGAAGTCGGGCGACCTTGCCGGTCTGATGGACATGTATCGTGCAGACGCGACCTTGGAATGCGCGTGTACGGGACCTGCGGTTTACGCCGGCAGCGAGGCCATACGCCAATACTGGGCACCGAAGCTGCGCGATGCCGCCCCGCTCGCTTTCTCCCTTCTCCAAACGAAAGAGGAGAATGGACGGATCTCGGTCGATTATCTGAGCTTCGAGGCAAAGCCGGTGCGCATGTTCATCACCCTCGACGAGGCGGGAAAGATCGTCCGCTCGATCTGCGGCCCGCATTTATGCACGAAGTCGGCTGCCTAAAGCACATCAGCTTTTCAGAAGGGGTCGCTCGTTCCTGGAAGCAGCCAACCTCTCCCTGTCATCGCCCGCTTTCCCTGTCATCGTCCGCGATCCAGTACACCATCCGCTTCAGGAATTTACTGGATGCCCCGCTTTCGCGGGGCATGACAAGAAACAGCAGGCGATTCCACTCACTTGAAATCGCTTCAGCTCAGCGCATAACAGGCGCCTCCGATCATCAGCAGGACCGCGAGCAGGACGGTCACGGCATCATGAGCGTCTTCGACGCTTTGCCGGCGATAATGATTCAGATTCATTGCGACACGTCCCGGGACGAGAGGTGGATCTCCGGCGACGAGCCCTGCATCGCGTAACCTCCGTCCGTCGCCTCCGACACCGAAAGGCCGATTGCGAAAAACGAAGCGGCGCAAAGGATTGCGCCGGCGCAGACCAGATATTTCATCGTTCGACCTCCTGTGGGCCCGCAACGAAAAAGCGCCGTCAACGTTCCCGCGCCGCATTCAGGAAATGGCATGGAACGTCGTCGTGGGTTCGTGGTTGGAACGGCGCCAACAAGGAGGACGACATGCGTATTGCACTCGCCGCCGCGCTCGCGGTTGCAGTCTCCACGTCTGCGTTCGCGCAGACCGAGTTCTACGTCGTGCAGGACGTGAAGACGAAGCGCTGCACGATCGTGGACAAGAAGCCGACGACGACCACCGAAGTGACCGTGGTCGGCAACTCCGTGTACAAGACCCGCACCGAAGCCGAATCCGGCATGAAGACGGTGAAGGTCTGTACGTCGAACTAGGCGATCACCTTCCAGAGGTGAATGAAGGGGAGCTCGCAGGAGCTCCCCTTTTCGTTGGCGGCGAGCGTTGATGGATGCCGTTCCCAATGCACGGTCAGGGAACGTTGATTGCGGCTGCAGGTTGGGGCGTTGAGCGCAGCATGTGCGCACAATTCAAAATTCGGAGGTTACATGAGACACGCAACACCCATGGGGGCGCTAAAATCGTTGCTGCTCGGCAGCGCTGCGCTCGCGATCGTGGGCCTTTCGCCGGCAGCGTCACAGGACCGCGCGCCGGGAGCCGGCGGACAAGGCCCCGCCGCGCAGTCAAAAGATGCGGCGCCGTCCAGGGACGCACAGCCATCAGTACGCGACAATCGCCCATCGCCGCGGGCGCAGGGCGTCGAACGCGGCACGACAGGGCAGGGCACGCCTTCGCCCTCCGCGCAATCGGACGATGCAAGCCCGCGCGCCAAGCCGGATCGCGACGGCGGTGCGACCGCCCCGGCCAACCGGGCACAGGACAATGCACGCCCGTCCAAAGGCAATCAGGCGCAGGATCGCGATTCCAAATCCAATCGCAACCAGGCGCAAGACCGCGATGCGCAGCGCGATCGCAACCAAGCGCAGGATCGCGACAGCACGCGGGATCGCAATCAGGCCCGCGACCGCGACACCAAGCGTGACCGCGACGAAGCACGCGATCGCGATACCAAACGGGACCGCGACGAAGCGCGTGACCAGAATAACGATCGCACGCGCAGCCGCGACTCCGCTCGCGACAATGACCGGCAGCAAAATCGCGACGCTGCAAGGTCCGGCGATCGTCAGGTGACCGAGCAGCAACGCACCCGGATCTCGGCCTCGATCCGGCAGGCCAATGTGCAGCCGCTGCGCAACGTGAATTTCTCGGTTTCGGTCGGCACCGTGGTGCCGAGCAGCGTGCGGTTCTATCCGGTGACGCCCGCCATCGTCGAAGTCTATCCGCAATATCGCGGATATCAGTTCGTCGTGGTCGAGGAAGAGATCGTGATCATCGAGCCGCGCACCCGCAAGATCGTTACGGTCATCGATCAGGGCGGGTCCGGGCGCACCGCAAGCCGCAGCAAGAGCAGGCTGTCCCTGACCGAGAAGCAGCGTGACGCGATCCGCCGCGCTGCGGTTCAACGCAGCACCACCGGCAGCGCGCGCACGACCGTCATCGAGCGTGACTACGAGATCGGGGACGATATTCCCGAAGCGGTGGAAATCGAGGCCTTCCCCGAGACAATCTATACCGAGGTGCCCGAAATCCGAAGTTACCGCTACGTGGTGCGCGAGGACGATGTTTACGTCATCGACCCGCGTGAGCGGCGCGTGATCGAAGTCATCCGGTAGACGGCCTGTCATCCGACGAATTTTCCGGATGTCCCGCCTTTGCGGGCATGACATCGGATGTGGCTCGCAAAAAAAACGGCCGGGCGTCTTGCCCGGCCGTTGCTGCTGTCTCGGATCGGTGCGTTGCGGCCCGTGTTCAGCGCTGCACGATGACTGCCGCACGCAGGCGCTGACCGGGACTCATCGCGACGCATCCCGCGATGAAATGTGCAACTCCGGCGATGCCGGCTGAATCGCATAACCCCCGTCCGTCGCCTTCGACACCGCAAGGCCGATTGCGAAAAACGAAGCGGCGCAAAGGACCGCGCCGGCGCACACCAGATATTTCAACATTCGATTCTCCGTGGCCCGCGTCCAAGACGCTCGGTCGACGTTGCCGCGCCGGACTGACACAGCGGCGGGGACCATCGCGACTTGGCGGGACTCAGACTTGGCGGTACTCAGACTTGGCGGGACTCATATGAAAGAGGCCGGGCGTCACGCCCGGCCGTTTTGGTTCGGCCGATCAGCGGCGCGTCGCCGCTGCCGGTTCAGCGCTGCACGATCACCGTCGCGCCCATGCGTGTACGATTGTAGAGGTCGATCACGTCCTCATTGGTCATGCGGATGCAGCCCGAAGACACTTCATGTCCGATCATCCAGGGCTCGTTGGTGCCGTGGATGCGATAGAGCGTGTCGCCGAGATAGAGCGCGCGCGCGCCCATCGGGTTTTGCGGGCCGCCTTCCATGTGACGCGGCAGGTTCGGCTGGCGGCGCAGGATTTCCGGCGTCGGCGTCCAGCTCGGCCATTCGCGCTTGTCGGACACTCTGGAGACCCCGGACCACGCCGCGCCTTCGCGTCCGACCGCGACCGCGTAGCGGATCGCCTGGCCGTTGCCGAGGACGTAATAGAGGCGCTTCTCGCGATGGCGGACGATGATCGTGCCGGGTGCGTAATTCTCCTTGAATGTCACCGTCTGCCGCGGAATGACGCTGTAGAACCGGCCAAACAGCAGGTTCGGCCGCGAGCTATAGGCGGGGGCCTGCGGATAGTAGGTCGGGGCTGGTGTCGCCTGTGCCGGCGCCTCCGGCCGGTTTTCGAGGCCCCACATCGCGCGCATCCGTTCCTGCCAGGTCCGCGGTTGCTGCGATTGCTGGTGCGGCTGCGGGCGCCGTGCCACCGGACGGGTCGCGGGCCGGCGGTTCTGAGCCGCCTGACCTTCGGACACCGGATCGACCGCCGCCTGTGCGGGCGGGAGCTGCGGTTTTGGATTGGCGGAAGGCGCGACAGCGGTTTCCGCAGGGCTGGCAGCCGCAACGCGGGTCGGCGCGGTCTCGGCCGACGCATGAGAGGCGGCGAAAGCCAGCACCGAAATCGTTAGAAGAGCTTGAAATTTCATGGAAATTCCTCGCGGCACCCCTGCCGACAGGGGCGGACATTATCTACGCCATCGCGCTGTACAAGTGCAGCGAAGCCACAACGGGACACGATCACAGGGAGGACGCTCGAAGCGCAGGTGAATACCGCCTGAGTCGCGCGAGACTATCCACAAATTTTTTCAGAGTAGATCGTCCGCGCCCCTTGGCCTGGACCGTGCGCTGTGGCTCGTGACGGCGGCGGCGTTGTGCGATGCAGCGGCGCACGCCTAAAGTGAGGTCGAGTCATGCGTATCATCATGCTTGGAACCGGGGCCGCCTTGCCCGACCCCGACCGCTGCCACACCTCCATTCTGATCACGCTGGCGAGCGGCCGTCACCTCATGCTCGATTGCGGGCACGGCGCGACGCGCCAGTTGATGCGCGTCGATGTGAACCCGGCCGATGTCGGCCAGCTGTTCCTGACTCATCTGCATCACGACCATGTATGCGAATTACCTTTCTTCGTGATTTCAGGATGGATCCTGAATCGCGTTGGCGCCCTCAAGGTCTACGGTCCGCAGGGGACCGGAAAGCTTGTCGGACACCTGTTCGAGAATGGCGCTTTCGATGCCGATATCCGGGCTCGAAGCGCCTATCCCGCGAGGCAAGCGAATATGGAAGCTGTCCGACCGGATGTGACCGAGTACGGTGCTGGTGTTGTGTTTGCGGATGACGAGATCCGCGTGACAGCCGCAGAGATGGATCACATCCCGAGCGAGATATCGCCTTGCTTTGGTTTTCGCATCGAGGCCGAAGGCAAGACGGTGGTGTTCTCCGGCGACACGGCGCCCTGCGACAACATCATGACTCTGTCGCGCGGGGCCGATCTGCTCATTCACGAATGCACTTTCACCGAAGCTTTCATCGAGCACCGGCGTAAATCAAAGGTCGGCACCTTCTCGCATACCAGTCCTCGGGATCTCGGCAGGCTCGCGGTCGAGGCCGGCGTCAAGCAGGTGGTCGCAACCCATATCGGCCATGTGGATTCGCTCAGTCCCGTGCTGAAGCGTGCGGCCGGGAAACACTTGCCGGTGGACCTGATGGGACCGCATCAGATCGACGCCTTCGTCGCCGAAATACGTGGCGTCTACCGCGGACCGCTGCAAATCGCACACGACCTGATGCGGATCGATCTCTGAACGGAGAGACGTCATGACCGACCTGACACGACGCGCATTTGTCGCCGCGGCAGCGGGCGCTGTCCTCATGCCGCAGCGCGCCATCGCGGCGTTTCCCGATCGGCCCATCACGGTGATCGTGCCCTATGCCGCGGGCGGCGCAGGGGACATGATCACACGCCTCATTTCGAATGCGATGGAAAAGGCGCTCGGTCAGCCGATCGTGATCGACGCACGTGGCGGCGGCGGAGGCATGATCGGCGCCAAGGCCGTCGCGAGTGCTGCCCCTGATGGGCACACGCTGATGATGGGCGCGACCAACAACTTCGTCATAAACCAGTTCATTTTTCCGAAGACGAGTTTCGATCCGCTGACGGAGTTCGTGCCGATTACGCGCGTCGCGGTCGTGCCGTCGGTGATCTACATGAATCCGTCCGTGCCGGTGAAATCGCTCGGCGAATTTGTCGCCTATGCCAAGGCCAATCCCGGCAAACTCAGTTATTCCTCGCCAAGCGTCGGAACGACGCCGCATCTCGCTGTTGAGCGCCTCAAGCAGCTGACCGGTATCGAACTCGTCCATGTCCCTTATCGCGGAGCGCCGCCGGCCATGCAGGCGCTGATCACGGGCGACGTGCAACTGTATCTTGCCGGGTGGGGCGTCGGACGTGGGTTCGTGCAGTCCGGAAAAGCCAGGGCGCTGGCGGTCGCGTCAACGAGTCGGCTGCCGAACGTGCCGGATGTACCGACTGCGAGCGAAAGCGGCGTGCCCGGTTATGTCGCGGAGAACTGGTGGGGCCTGGCTGCGCCGAAAGATACGCCCCAAACGGCTATCGATGCGCTGCATGCTGCCGTCAAAGCGGCGCTGCAGGACCCGGCGGTCGAGGCAAAGCTGTCCGAATTGGGATTCCTGCCGGGGGGCGAGTCGCCCGCGGAGTTCGCAAAAGCAGCGCAGGCCGAAGCCATCGTCTGGCGGGACACCATCGCCAAGGGCAAACTTGCCGTGGACTGAGCGATCGGCCGAGCTGATTTAAGAGTTCCGCCTACACGCTGCCGTAGCGTCCCCAGCGGGGCTCGCCCGCTCATTCGACGGCTGGGAACCGATCGGCGGGGCGGAACTGCGCTCCGGCCCCGCACTGTGATCGTTTTAGTCTTCCTCGGTCCTGGTGCCGCCGATCTTTTTCAGCTTGGCGAAGACCGATGCCACGTCGGCGTCTTCCTGCGCCTTCGTATCGGCGCGGATATCCTCGGCGGGTTCGTGATCCGGCGCCGTGGTGACCGAGGCCGGCAGCAGGGTGACCCGCTCATGATCGGACGGCGCGGGCTTCTCCTTCGCCGCCTTGGCGACCTGCATGTCGAGGTCGATTTGCGAGCACAAACCCAGCGTGACCGGATCGAGCGGGCTGAGATTGGCTGCATTCCAGTGGCTGCGTTCGCGGATGCTCTGGATGGTGGCCTTCGTGGTCCCGACCAGCCGCATGATCTGGCTGTCCTTCAGCTCCGGGTGGTTCCGGATCAGCCAGAGGATGGCATTGGGGCGATCCTGACGCCGCGACACCGGCGTATAGCGCGGGCCGCGCTTGGTTTTCTGCTCCGGCACCCTGACCTTGCGGTCGGCGAGATGGAGGCGACGGTTCTTGTCCTTCTCGGCGCGCTCGATCTCCTCGCGCGTCAGCTGACCGGTCTGGATCGGGTCGAGGCCCTTGATCCCTTGCGCGGAATCGCCGTCGGCGATCGCCTTGATCTCGAGCGGGTGCAGCTTGCAGAACTCGGCAATCTGATCGAACGACAGCGCGGTGTTCTCGACGAGCCACACGGCGGTGGCCTTCGGCATCAGCGGCGCTTCCTGCATTGCAAAATCTCCTTCGCGCTCCGCCCGCCCGTCGGGGCGCATTTGGAAGGCGAAGCAGGTCGTCATCGGGGATGACAGGAATGACCCGCAATATAGGCCCTGGGGGGGCGAGGGGCAACCGGAGGTCAGCAGCCCCGGCAGATATTCATGATGTTCCGCAGGCGGGCATCCTCGCTCCGTTCCTTTTCCCACCATTGGTCGGAGAAGGGCTTGTTGGCTTCACCCTGCGAGGCGTGCCGGGAGCCGGTGGTGCTGGACACCGCATCCGCGCGCTCGATCGCCGTCGGCCGCGAGCGGACGACCGCGCGGGTCGGCGAACCGGCCGGCACCGGATTAGCATAGAGGTGCTCCACAGCATTGCCGGAGGGCATGCGCGCCAGCCGCCGGGCGCTTGGGCCGGTGCCGTCGAGATAGACATCATCGGCCAGGGCATGATGCGGGATCGGCTGCCCGGTCGCGTTTTCAACCTGATGACTGCCGCCTGCGCTAACGCATCCGGACAGCGCCGCAGCACACGCCGCCGCAGCGATCAATTTCATGTGGATCGCGATCATGCTTCTAGCCCCGCCCGCCCGTGCGGACCATAAAGCCACTATAGCTTTTCTGAGGCGTTAAGTCGAATGCTTGGGTTGACTTCCCGGGGCATCCGCGCCCAACTCGCGGCGAGTGTTTCCGATGAAAATCACGCCCATGACCGGCCTTGCGGGCATGCCCGTCGGCGATAAGCCGTCACTTCGGGTCATCCTTTGTTCTCCGCGCGGTTTCTGCGCCGGAGTGGTGCGCGCCATCGATTCGGTGGAGCGGGCCCTCGCGCTGTATGGGCCGCCGGTCTATGTGCGGCATGAGATCGTCCACAACCGCTACGTCGTCGACAGCCTGAAGCTGAAGGGTGCGATTTTCGTCGAGGAACTCGACGAGATCCCGGACACCGACGCGCCCGTTGTGTTCTCCGCCCATGGCGTGCCGAAATCGGTGCCCGAGGACGCGAGGGATCGGCATTTCATCACCCTCGATGCGACCTGCCCGCTCGTGACCAAGGTTCATCGCGAGGCGGAAATCCATTTCCGCCGCGGCCGCGAGGTGCTCTTGATCGGTCATTCCGGGCACCCGGAAGTGGTCGGCACCATGGGTCAGTTGCCGCCCGGTGCCATCAGCCTGATCGAGACGCCGGAAGGTGCGCGCACCTTCGTTCCCAAAGACCCCGACAATCTCGCTTATGTCACACAGACAACGCTGTCGATCGAGGATGCCGCCGGCATCGTCACCATCCTGAAGGAGCGTTTCCCGGCCATCGTCGGACCGCACAAGGACGACATCTGCTACGCCACGACGAACCGCCAGGAGGCGGTCAAACGCGTCGCCCCGCTGGTCGATGCCATGGTGGTGGTCGGAGCGCCGAATTCATCGAACTCGCAGCGCCTGAAGGAAGTGGCGTTGCGCGCGGGATGCCCCTATGCCGAGCTGGTGCAACGCGCGACCGATCTCGATTGGGAGAAGCTCGGCGCGATCAAGTCGCTCGGCGTCACGGCGGGGGCGTCGGCCCCGGAAGTACTGGTCGAGGAAGTGCTGGACGCTTTCGCGCAACGATACACGCTGGCGGTCGAGACGATGGCCGCTGCGGATGAAAGCGTGTTCTTTCCACTGCCGCGCCCCTTGCGCTCCGAAGCTGCGGAGTGAGGTGTGGCCGTCTATACTGACGTTCCGGCCGAAGAGCTCGATGCGTTTCTCGCGGGCTACGATCTTGGCAAGCTCTTGTCCTACAAGGGTATCGCCGAGGGCGTGCAGAACTCCAATTTCCTGCTTCATACCGACGCCGGCTATTTCATCCTGACACTCTACGAGCGCCTGGTCGCGGTCGAGGATCTGCCGTTCTTCGTGGCGCTGATGGAGCATCTGGCGCTGCGCGGCATCAACTGCCCGCAGCCGGTCCGCATGCGCGACGGACGCACGCTCGGTGAGCTTTGCGGACGCGCCGCGGCGATCGTGACCTTTCTCGACGGGGTTTGGATGCGCCGCGTCGAGGCCAAGCACTGCGCCGCCCTGGGTGAGGCGCTGGCAAAGCTTCATCTCGCCGGAAGCGATTTCACGGGCCATCGCGACAACGCGCTTGCCGCGACGAAGCTGCAGCCGCTATTCGAGTCCTGCGCCGACCGCATCGATACGATTCAGCCCGGCATGTTGGCGGAGATTCGCGACGAACTCGGCTTTCTGAGCGAACATTGGCCGCGTGGTTTGCCGGAAGGTGTGATCCACGCCGATCTCTTCCCCGATAACGTGTTTTTCCTTGGCGATCGGCTCTCCGGACTGATCGACTTCTACTTCGCTTGCAATGACATGCTGGCCTACGACATCGCGATTTGTCTGAACGCCTGGTGCTTCGAGAACGATCATTCCTACAACGTCACCAAGGGCCGGGCGTTGTTGCAGGCCTATGCGAAAGTCCGGCCGCTGAGCGAAGCCGAACTTGCCGCAATGCCGGTGCTGGCCCGCGGCGCGGCGCTGCGTTTTCTTGCGACGCGGGTGGTCGACTGGCTCAACGTGCCGCCCGGCGCTCTGGTGCGGCCGAAATCGCCGCAGGAATATTTTCGAAAGCTCCGCTTCCATCAGCGCGCAAAGAGCGTGCACGATTATGGTGTCGAGGCGCGGGAACTCGCGTGAACCGGTCGCCGCTTTCATGAGTCTGCCGCACGTTATCGTTCATACCGACGGGGCCTGTTCGGGCAATCCAGGCCCGGGCGGCTGGGGCGCGATCTTGCAATCGGGCGGCCACACGAAAGAACTCAAGGGTGGCGAAGAGCACACCACCAACAACCGCATGGAGTTGATGGCAGCGATCTCGGCGCTCGAAGCGCTGAAGAAGCCGTGTCGCGTCGATCTTTATACCGACAGCCAATATGTCCGGAACGGCATTTCCGGATGGATCCACGGCTGGAAAAGAAATGGCTGGCGAACCGCCGACAAGAAGCCGGTGAAGAACATGGACCTGTGGCAACGGCTCGACGCGGCGCTCGCGCGCCACGATGTGACCTGGCACTGGGTCAAGGGCCATGCCGGTCACGACCTCAACGAGCGCGCGGACACGCTTGCTCGCGCGGGGATCGCAGAGTTGAGGTTGAAGGGGAAATAGTCTGCGCGGTCCGGTGCCGCGAACTCCGTAACCCTCTCCCCTTGAGGGAGAGGGTGGCGCATCGCGAACGACAGTGCGCGATGCGACGGGTGAGGGGTGACAGAGTGAATTGTACTGTAACCCCTCACCCGGTTCCTCGCTTCGCTCGGAACCACCCTCTCCCTCAAGGGGAGAGGGAAGAAAGAGCTACAGCGACTTGAGCAGCGCCTCGGCGCCCGAAACGTCGGCCTTGCCGGGAGCGTCCTCGACGGCGAGCGATTTCACGACGCCATCGTCGACCACCATGCAATAGCGCTTGGAGCGAATGCCGAGTCCGCCGCCGGAGGCATCGAGCTCGAGTCCGACGGCCTTGGCGAAATCGGCGCTGCCATCGGCGAGAAATTCGATGTCGTCAGAGCCGGCGGCGTTCTTCCATGCGCCCATCACGAACGGGTCGTTGACGGCTGTGACCGCGATGGCATCGATGCCCTTGGCCTTGATCGCGGCGGCGTTCGCAACGAAGCCGGGCAGGTGGTTCTTGGTGCATGTCGGTGTGAAGGCGCCCGGAACGGCGAACAGCACGACCTTCTTGCCCTTGAACACCTCGTCGGTGGTCTTCGGTTTCGGACCGTCCGGCGTCATGACGCGGAACGTGGTATTGGGCAAAGTGTCGCCGACCTTGATGGTCATGGAATCCTCTCTCGCGTGTCACGTTGTTGTCGTGCGGCTCGCGTTAGGCCGCACTGAAAGGCGCCGGGCAAAATAGGCGGAGCGGGAGCTTTAGTCGAGCCGGAAGGTGGTTTCGATCGCGTCGTCACCCGCGATTGCCGTCAGTTTGATCGTTGCACCGTCGCCGGTGGTGCCGGGCGGCAGGCCGTCGAGGGCGAAGGCGAAGCGCTGCGTGCCATCCGGTGCGCCGTCGACCTTCTCAGGAATAGGCAAGGCCCAGTCGGCGGTCGGCCCCTCGGCGAAAAGGGAGATGGGGCTCCCTTTCGGGGCGACAATATCGACCAGCACGCGCGCAGGCTTCACGCTGGCATCGCGATGGAATTTTTTCACCGAGAACGGAGCATCGGCGCCGAACGGCACCGCGCGCGGGACACGCTTTTCGGCGGCGATGATTTCACTCTTCGCCGCGCCATCGTTCTTGATCACCAGCTCGGCCTTGGCATGGACGGGGATGCAGACCTTTTCGCAGATCGCGTAATCCAGCGCGATCCGCAACGTCACCGGCTTATTGGGATCCTTCGCCTCGACGCGGAGCGGAAACAGCACATTGTCGCGATAGCCAATGATGACGCCGTCGGCGCTGACGATGCGTTCCGGCGCCGGCCAAGACACCTGCACCGACTTCACGTTCTCGGACTTGGCGAAGTCGAATTGCGGCGGGATACCGGAATCGCCCGGATAGCGCCAATAGGTTTTCCACCCTGGCGCCAGCCGGATTTCGGCACCGGCCCGCAGCTGGGATTGAGGATCTTCCGCTTTCCGTCCGGCCGACACCAGGCGCATCGCCGCGCGCGTGTCGCCGTCCCAGGCGGACATGTCGGCAGACGCTTCGGACGGGGACAGGCACCAGCCCACACTGCCAATTATGGCGGCAAGCAAATGAATTGTGGCGGAACGCATATCGAAACCTAGGCATTTGAGACCTAACGGACCATTGAAATGGCCGTGAAGAGTCGTGAAACTTTTCTTCCACAATACGCGACGATGGGGCTAACCTGAGGCATCATGAAGATTCCGAAATCCGGATTGGCAAAGAAGGCCGGAGGCGGCAAGGCGCGGGGATACCTCGACGGCCAGATGCTGATTGCGTCCCCGTCGATGAGCGATGACCGTTTTGCGAAGACGCTGGTCTATATCTGCGCGCATTCCCCGGAAGGCGCGATGGGTATCATCGTCAATCAGCCGGCGAGTAACATCAAGTTTCCCGATCTCTTGGTGCAGCTCAACGTGGTTCCCGATGGAGAGGCGATCCAGGTTTCTCCGCGCCATGACGAAGTGATGGTGATGAAGGGCGGCCCGGTCGAGACCGGGCGCGGCTTCGTGCTTCATTCGTCGGATTTCTTCATCGAGAATTCCACGCTTCCGATCGATGATGGCGTTTGCCTGACCGCGACGATCGACATCCTGAAGGCGATCGCGACGGGCGAAGGTCCGGCCTGCGCGATCCTTGCACTCGGCTATGCCGGCTGGGCGCCCGGGCAGCTCGAGGCTGAAATCCAGGCCAATGGCTGGCTGCATTGCGCGGCCGATTCCGAACTGATCTTCGGCGATCCCCAGCAGAAATACGAAAGAGCGATGCGCAAGCTCGGCATCGCCCCCGGCATGCTGTCGAGCGTCGCCGGCCACGCCTGATCGACCTTGCCGTCCGCCGCGTTCTGCTGATTGCCGGTCCAGAGCGCCCGAGCGCTCAAGCCACTTCCATGCGCTCGCTGGAGAGAAGCTTCGTCGCCGCTTCCGCGGTCATCGGTTGCCCGAATGCGAAGCCCTGCGCATATTCGCAGCCCATGTGATAGAGCTCGACGGCATCCGAATCCGTCTCCGCGCCCTCAGCCACCGTTTCCATGCCGAGATCATGCGCCAGCGCGATGATCGAGCGCAGGATGACCGGACGCGTGCCTTTCGCGCTCATGCGCACGAAGGACTGGTCGATCTTGATGGTGTCGAAGGGAAAGCGCTGCAGATAGGACAACGACGAATGTCCGGTGCCGAAATCGTCGAGCGCGAGACCCGCGCCAAGCTCGCGCAGACGGGACAGGATCTGCGCGGCATGCTCCGGATTTTCCATCACCACGGATTCGGTCAGTTCGAGTTTCAGCGTCCCTCGCATCAGTGACGAGCGGGCCATCACGGTGCGCAGGTCGCCGATCAGATCCTGACGCAGAAGTTGCTTGGACGAGACATTGACGCTTGCGAACAGGGTGTCCTGGGCACGCAAGGTGCGTTGCCAGATGCTCAATTGCCGGGCGGTGCGCTCCAGCGCGAACATGCCCAGTTCGACGATGAGTCCGATTTCCTCGGCGATGCTGATGAACTCGGCCGGCGACATGCGCCCGAGCTTCGGATGCTCCCAGCGCGCCAGCGCCTCGAAGCCGGCGATGGTGCGATCCTCCAGCCGCACGATCGGCTGGTACATCAGCTTGATCTCTTCGCGCTCGATGGCGCGGCGCAATTCGGCCTCGAGCGTCAGGCGATCGGACTTGCGCCCGCGCATTGCCGCCTTGAACACCTCGATCCGGTCGCCGCCGATGCGCTTGGAATGATACATCGCAAGCTCCGCATCCTTGAGGATCTCCTCCGTGCGGTTGGACTGCGCGTCGGCGAGGCACAGGCCGATCGAGGCGGTCAGGAAGATTTCGCGATCGTTGAAGGTGATCGGCGCGCGGATGGTGCGGCGCAGATTTTCGGCAAACGCGATGATCCGCCCCGGATCGCGCTCGGACAACAGGATCAGGCCGAACTGATCGCCCGACAGGCGGGCAAGCGTATCCTGCGGCTTCAGCAGGCGGACGAGGCGACGCGCCAGCGTCAAGAGGATCGAGTCGCCGACCGCCATGCCGACGGAATCGTTGACCTGCTTGAAGCGGTCGAGATCGATCACAATCACGGTGGGCCGCATCGCCGCATCGTTCTTTGCGAAGGCCAGCACCGCCTCGAAGCGATCGAGGAACAATTGCCGGTTCGGCAAGCCGGTCAGGTTGTCATGCACCGCATCGTGCAGGAGCCGTTCTTCCGCCGTCTTGAATTCTGTGACGTCGGTCAACGTGCCGACGAGGCGCACGACCTCGCCGTCCGAGCCGACCACAGGCCGCGCCTTCAGCGAAAACCAGAGATAGTGGCCGTCCGGCGTGCGCAGGCGGAAATCCTCGATCAGCCGGCCGCGGCGCTGTTCAATCACGCTGTCGAGCGTCGCGCGGAAACGGTCGCGGTCGAGCGGATGGAGGACGTCGAGCCACTTCGCGGCAGAGCCCTCGAGCGCCCCGCGCTTCAGGCCAAGCATCGCTTCGGTCTCGGGGCTGGTATAGACCTTGTCGGACGACACGTCCCAATCCCAGATCATGTCGCCGGCGCCGGTCAGCGCCAGCGCGCGCCGCTCGACATCGGTGACGATGCCGTGGGTGATCGAGCCGGCAAAGGCGTGCTGCATCACCGTGAAGCCGATCAGCATCACGATGAGCACAAGGCCGCCCAGCAAGGCCGGACCGACGATGTCATTGGTGACGAGGCCGCTGATGGTGAGTGCGGCCGCAATCGTCCAGATGCAGAGCAGGAACCAGGTCGGGATCAGCAGCACCGCGCGGTCATAGCCTTGCGTCGACAGCAGCAGCACGACGGCAAAGCCGAGGAAGGCGACGGCCGCGAGCGAGAAACGCGCGATGCCTGATGCGACCGCGGGATCGTAGAGCGCGACCGCGATCAGCGCCGCGAGGCCGCCGAGCCAGGCGATGGTGATATGCGCATAACGGACATGCCAGCGGCTGAGATTGAGATAGGCGAACAGGAAGACGAGCAGCGTCGCCGCCAGCACGCATTCGCCGATCGCGCGCCAGATGCGTTCGGCGCCGGCGGTCATGTCGAAGACCTTGCCCCAGAAGCCGAAGTCGATGCCGATATAGACCAGCACCGCCCAGCCGAGCGCCGCGGCTGCCGGGAACATCACCGAACCCTTCACCACGAAGAGGATTGTCAGGAACAGCGCCAGCAGGCCGGAAATGCCGATGACGATGCCGTAATAGAGGGTGAAGGAATTGATCTTGTCCTTGTAGGCGTCGGGCTCCCACAGATAGAGCTGCGGCAAATTGTCGGAGCGCAATTCGAGCACATAGGTCACGACCGATCCGGGATCGAGCGTGATACGGAATACGTCGGCGGTTGCGGAATCCTGCCGCTCGGGGCGCTCGCCCGCGCTTGGCGTCACGGTGACCACCCGCGACAGACCGAGATCGGGCCAGAACAAGCCCGAACCGACCATCCGGTAATGCGGAACGACGATCAGGCGATCGAGCTGCTCGTCGCCGGTATTGGCCAGGGCAAACACCGCCCAGGAATTGCCGGCTTCGCGGCCGCGCACCTCGATGCGGCGGATGATGCCGTCCGGGCCCGGCGCGGTGGAGACCTGGACGCGGTCGCCGTCGGTCTTGGGTCGTTCGGCGGCCAGCGTCAGGTCGATCGCGGAGGCATCGGTGCGCACATTGACGGCTTCAACCGCAAGGCCCTGGGACAGCCCGAGCCAAAGGACCGCGCAGACGAGCGCAAACGCAGCCGCGATGCGCGGCATGATCTGCCGCAACTTCGCTGGCCGTCGCGATCTCAAGAAGTTTGCGCAACGTCCCGACAAATTCCCCGTCCTGTAAGGGTAGAAACGTCCGACATTTGCGCCGTTTTCGGGGCACAGCCGGGTTGCAGGCAGGCAGTTATAGGGGTTTCGCGCTATTAATGGGAAGAGGGACGTTGAATTGGGGACAGCGGGCGGGTTTTCGGCCTAAACGACCGTAAGGACGATCTTTCCGATATGGGCGCTGCTCTCCATGCGGGCATGGGCCTCGGCGGCCTTTTCCAGCGGAAATGTCGAATCGATCACCGGCCTGATCTTGCCGGCCGCGACCAGCGGCCAGACCTTCTCCTCGATGCCTCGGGCGATCTCGGCCTTCTCCGCCACGGTCCGCGGCCGCAGGGTCGAGCCTTCGAGCACGAGACGCTTCGCCATCAGCTTGGCGAAATTCGCCGTGGCCTTCGCCGGGCCGGCGAATGAAATCTGCGCGATCCGGCCCTGATCGGCGGCAGCGTCGAAATTCTTGTCGATGTAATCGCCGCCCACGATGTCGAGGACCACATCGACACCCTTGCCGCCGGTCGCAGACTTCGCGGCTTCGACGAAATCCTGGGTCTTGTAATTCACCGCAACATCGGCGCCGAGTTTCTTCGCGGCCTCGCACTTTTCGTCCGTGCCCGCGGTGGTGACGACATGACCGCCGAAATTCTTGACCAGCATGATGCCGGTGGTGCCGATGCCGGACGTGCCGCCATGGACCAGCACCCATTCGCCGCTCTTGAAATGACAGCGCATCATCAGATGCTGCCACACCGTGAAAAACGTTTCGGGCATTGCGGCGGCTTCGACCATCGACAGTGACGCCGGCACCGCGAGTGCATGGCTTTCATGAGCGAGGCAATATTGCGCATAGCCGCCGGCGACGACGAGCGCGCAGACCTTGTCGCCGATCTTCCATTTCGTCACGCCTTCGCCGAGTGCGACGACCTCGCCCGCGATCTCAAGCCCCGGAATGTCGCCCGCGCCCTTGGGCGGCGGATACGAGCCCTGGCGCTGCCGGACATCCGGACGGTTGACGCCCGCGGCGGCGACCTTGACCAGGATCTCACCACGGCCTGGCTTCGGAACATCGCGCTGCTCGGGGACGAGCACGTCCGGTCCGCCCGGTTCCTTGATGCCGATGACAGTCATGCGGGTGGGAATGGTGGTCATGGCAAGCTCTCAGCAGACGGCGATGGAAGGGCATGTGATAGTGGGCGCATGGCGGTGTGACAACCCGCCGGACCGCGGCTAAATTTCGGCCTGCATTGAGAAGGCTCGAGCAATGGCTGCGATTGACGACGACGACCGCCCGAAGAAGAAAACCGCGCACGAGATCGGACAGGATCTGACGCTTCTGTCGGTCGCAGAACTCAACGACCGCATCGCGCTCCTGCGCGAAGAAATCGCAAGGCTCGAAGCCGACATCGCAAAGAAGCAATCATCGCGCAGTGCGGCGGAAAGCTTTTTCAAATCGTGATGTCGCGTCTGAGCGCAACCGCATTCAAGTCGCGCGTATCATTTTGAGACAAGCAAACGGCTCAACCGGTTCCCGATGCATGCGAAATTGCGCGAACGAGTTTACCGATCGTTTTGCATTTAAGAGGTCTTTAAGCTTTCCCCGGTATTACCGTCGGCGTCCATCTTCTGGACATCGAGTGGCTCCTGTCCACTCTGTTTGACGCCTCCCTGTTATCCACTTGAGCCGCCGGAAACGGCGGCTCTTTTTTGTGTGTCATAACGGAACAGATTCCGGGCGAGGCTTGGCAACTATGACATCAAATTAGGATCTCGTTGGCTTTACCCGACGTGTCGGCAACCCGTATGCTCAGCGCACACAACAAATGCGCCGCAGCAAGTCGGCTGTGCCGCGGCCTGCCTGTTGCGTGCGTGGGGTCGGCGTATTGGGGGTGAGGCGTATCGTGATGTCGGAAATTACCGCACAAGTGAATGGTCCGATCTCGTTCTGCGAAAAGCTTGCGGGATCTCAGGCCTTCATCCAGCTGTTCCGCGAGGGCATGGGACTGGTTGAGGAGACGGCGGCCTATCTCGACGGGCCTGGCCGCAAGGAATCCAAGGCGCTGCCGCGCGCGGCTGCGCTGACCTACGCTACCGAAAGCATGCGGCTGACGACGCGTCTGATGCAGCTCGCGTCGTGGCTGCTTCTGCATCGCGCGGTGAAGGAGGGCGAGATGTCGCTCTCGCAGGTCAATCACGAAAAGACCAAGGTGAAATTGTCGCCGACATTTGCGGCGGACGAAGAGACCTTGAAGGTCCTTCCCGAAACCCTGGTGTCGCTAATCCAACGCTCGCTGGTGCTGGCCGAGCAGGTGCGCCGGCTGGATGCGACGATCCATGCGCCGCTGGACGTGCCGCATAACGGGAACAATCCGGTCGAGCATCAGATCGACATGCTCAAGGCCGCCTTCGAGCGGAAGGCATAAGCTTCAGAACAAAAACAGCCGGGCCCGCTTTTGCGGACCCGGTGTTCATATCTGCGATCGGAAAAGCAGCGCGAAGCGATCGCCGCGGCGCTTACTTCTTTGCGCCGCCCTGCTTCATCAAGCCGGAGAACTTCTTCTCGAAGCGGGAGAGCCGTCCGCCGCGGTCGACCAGATGCTGGCTGCCGCCGGTCCAGGCCGGGTGCGACTTCGGGTCGATGTCGAGCGCCAGAGTGTCGCCTTCCTTGCCCCAGGTGGTGCGGGTGGCGAATTCGGTGCCATCGGTCATCTTGACCGTGACGGTGTGATAATCGGGATGAATGCCGGATTTCATTGATGGGCTCCCGCGGGCTTCTCAAGCCGCGCCTGTCGGACCTGCCGATGCGTGAAAATTGGCGGGGTCTATAACGCAAGGACGCGAACCGCACAAGGTGGCGGTTTCAGCCTTGCAGGGCCCCCCATGACGCGGCATTCAGGGTCCCGGATCAGCATCATCGGAGCGCCGGCGAAAACATGGCCCCTGCGGCGGAGCAAGGAAAAGAAGCGTCGGCTCTACCGGCCGGACAGGCCGGGGCGGGACAGCGCCCGTCCCTGAAGCCGCTCCGGCTCCTGGTTCCCTATCTTCTGCGCTACCGCCTGCGCGCTCTGCTCGCCTGCGGTGCGCTGCTGCTGGCGGCCCTCGCCACGCTCGCGGTTCCGATCGCGGTTCGCCGCATGATCGACCACGGCTTTTCCGGCGAAGGCGCGCTGATCGACAACTACTTCGGTGTAATGATCGGGGTGGTCTTCGTGCTCGCGATCGCGAGCGCGCTGCGATTTTACCTCGTCACCACGCTCGGCGAACGCATCGTCTCGGACCTCCGCGAGGAGGTTTTCGCGCATCTGACGCGGCTGTCGGCCTCGTTCTTCGACCGCTCCCAGACCGGCGAAATGATGTCGCGCCTGACCGCCGACACCACGCAGATCAAGGCTGCGGTCGGCGCCTCGGTCTCGGTCGCCTTGCGCAATCTCGTGCTGTTCCTCGGCGCCGGCACCATGATGGTGATCACCAGCCCGAAATTGTCGCTGTTCGTGCTGGCCGCGATCCCGGTGATCGTGCTGCCGCTCGTCGCCTTCGGACGCGCGGTGCGCCGGCGCTCGCGGATCGCGCAGGATTCACTCGCCGATGCCTCGGCTTATGCCGCGGAAACCATCGGTGCGGTGCGCACGCTCCAGGCCTTTACCAGCGAGACTTACGCCGATGCGCGGTTTCGCGGCGCCGTGGAAGGCGCGTTCGAGGCCGCGCGGCAATCCACCCTGTCGCGCGCGGTGCTGACGGCCATCGCCATCTTCCTGATCTTCGCCAGCGTCGTGCTCGTATTGTGGGTGGGCGCGGCCGATGTGCTGGCCGGAGGCATGACGCCCGGCCGGCTCAGCCAGTTCGTGCTCTATGCGGTCTTTGCCGCCGGCGGACTTGGCGAACTCAGCCAGGTCTGGGGCGAGATTCAGCAGGCTGCGGGGGCGGCGGAACGGCTGTTCGAGATCCTGCACGTCAAGCCGGATGTGACAGCGCCGGCCAATCCGACCCGGCTGCCGGATAAGGCCCGGGCAGAGGTCGCGTTCGAGAATGTCCGGTTCTTCTATCCGACGCGCGCCGATGCGCCCGCGCTCGATGGGGTGTCGTTCAAGGTGGCGCCCGGCGAGAAAGTCGCGATCGTCGGTCCTTCAGGCGCCGGCAAGAGCACGATCTTCCACCTGATCCTGCGTTTCTACGATCCGACCTCCGGACGCGTCACCTTCGACGGTGTCGATATCGCGAAGACCGATCCGCGCGATCTGCGCCGGCATATCGCACTGGTGCCGCAGGAGGCGGCGATCTTCGCATCGTCGGTGCGTGACAATATCGCCTTCGGAAAGCCGGACGCGAGCGATGCCGAAATCGAGCGGGCGGCGGACATGGCGGCGGCGACGGAATTCATCCGCCGGATGCCGCAGGGCTTCGGAACGCTGATCGGCGAGCGCGGCGTGACCCTGTCCGGCGGACAGCGCCAGCGCATCGCTATCGCGCGCGCGATCCTGCGCAATGCCCCGCTGCTGCTGCTCGACGAGGCGACCTCGTCGCTCGATGCGGAGAGCGAGACGCTCGTGCAGCAGGCGCTGGAGCATTCGATGGAAGGACGCACCACGCTCGTGATCGCGCACCGGCTCGCGACCGTGTTGTCCTGCGATCGCATTCTGGTTTTGGAGAACGGCCGCATCGTGGAGGAGGGGACGCACGAGCAACTGGCCGGCACCGGCGGCCTCTATGCGCGCCTTGCCCGCTTGCAATTCGGGCTGAGCTAAAGCCGCGGCCGATCAGGGCTCGGGCAAATCCTGACCGGGCCGCCAGGTCATCATGAAAACCGGCGCACCGGACCTGCGGTTGATGTCCTCGCCGGCGACGATGAAACCGCATTTGGCATAGAAGTCGAGCGCTCGCGTATTGTCCTTGTTGACATGAAGATAGAGCCCGTCGCGGCCGATCTGCTTGGCGGCGGTGATGAGCGCCTTGCCGACGCCGTGATGCTGCACTTCGGGAGCGACCACGATCTGGTCGAGATAACCGGTGCGGGGCGACACTGCGACAAAGCCGGCGATGTGATCCTGCGCGGCGTCGCATTCGGCGACCACGACCTTTGCATCCAGCGTCAGGTCGCGCCAATGCCCGCGAAACCAGTCCATGCGCTGGGAAAAGTCGATCTGCGGATAGGCTTCTTGCCAGCTGCGCTGCCACAGCGACAATGCGGGCTCTTCGTCCGACGATCGATACGGGCGCAGCGTCACCGTCTGTTGCGGCATCCCGAACGGTCCCCCATGACCTCTTGCGGGAGACGTTATCGCTCGGTCAGCTTCAGCTCAATCCTGCGATTTCGGCGGAAGGCTTCTTCGGTCTTGTCGGTATCGAGCGGCTGGAATTCGCCGAAGCCGGCGGCGACGAGCCGCTGCGGCGGGATGCCGCGCGAGATCATGTATTGCACGACCGCGATCGCGCGCGCCGACGACAATTCCCAGTTCGATGGAAATTGCAGGTTGGCGATGGGGCGGATGTCGGTATGCCCATCGACCCGCATCACCCACGGAATGTCCGGCGGGATCTTCTTCTCCAGTTCGGCCAGGGCCTCGACGATCTTGTCGATCTCGGCCCGGCCTTCCGGCTTCAGGACCGCCTGACCCGGATCGAAGAACACTTCGGACTGGAAAACGAAACGGTCGCCGACGATGCGGATATCGGGACGGCTGCCAAGGATCTGACGCAGCCGGCCGAAAAAGTCCGAACGGTAGCGCTGCAATTCCTGCACGCGCTGCGCCAGCGCAAGATTGAGCCGCTGGCCGAGATCGGCGATCCGGGTCTGCGACTCGCGTTCGCGCTTTTCCGAAACTTCGAGCGCAGCTTCGAGCGCGCCGAGCTGGCGACGCAACGCGGCGATCTGCTGATTGAGCAACTCGACCTGCGCCAGCGCACGCGCGACGCTCTGCTTTTCGAGATCGAGAGCGGCGGCAAGCTCGCTCGCGCGGCCGCGCGCTTCTGCCGCGCCGCCGGCGCCTTCGGCGATACCGCGCAGCCGGTCGCGCTCGGCTTCGGTCGCCGCTAGATTGGAGCGTACCGTGCCGAGCAGCGCTTCGAGCTCGGCGCGGCCGGATTTCTCAAGCGCCAGCAAATCCGTCAGCTGCGCGATCTGCGCGGTCAGGCGCTGGAGCGCGGTGTCCTTCCCGGTGACCTCCTGCGACAGATAGAATTGCACCACCGCGAAGATCGACAGCAGGAAGATGATGCCAAGCAGAAGCGTCGACAGCGCGTCGACGAAGCCCGGCCAGTAATCGACGCCGCGTTCCCGGCGGCCGCGCGCCAGTGCCATGCTAGCCCGTCGCCTTCAGCCGCATCGCCGGAGATGAACGCGCCATCACCGCGTCTTCTCCCGGGTCAGGATTTCGAGGAATTTGCGGACTTCCTGGTTCTGTTCAGCCTGAGAATCCGCCCAGTCGCGGATCATCTGCTGCTCGGTGCGCATGTGGTGCACGAGCCCCTGGATCGCTTCGGCGAGGCTTGCCATCGCGGCGGTGGCGGCCTTGCTGCCGCCGGCCTCGGAGACCGTTTCGCGCAGCCTCTCGATCGCGATCTTCATGTCCGACGACAGCGGCGCATTTCCGACGGCGGCGACGGGCTCCGCACTGACGTCGTGCACTGTGGTCGAGAGCCAGTCCTCGAGATCGGTATAGAAGCGGTTCTGCGCCTGGCTGGTCTGCAGGTCGAGAAAGCCGAGAATGAGCGAGCCGGCGAGCCCGAACAGCGATGAGGAGAACGCAATGCCCATGCCGCCGAGCGGGGCGGCAAGGCCTTCACGCAACGTCTCGAACACCGAGGCGGAATCGCCGCCGGGTTTCAGCGTTTCGACCACCTTGCCGACCGATCCGACGGTCTCGATGAGGCCCCAGAAGGTGCCGAGCAGTCCAAGGAAGATCAGAAGACCCGTCATGTAGCGCGACAGGTCGCGCGCCTCGTCCAGCCGTGTCGCGATCGAATCGAGAATGCCGCGCATCATCTGCGTGGAGATCGCCATACGCCCCAGCCGGTCGCCGAGCATCGTGGCCATCGGCGCGAGCAGGGACGGCGGACGCTCGACCGCAATGCCCGGATCCGCAAGCCGGAACGAATTCACCCACGCAATCTCGGGAAACAGCCGCAGCACCTGACGGAAGGCCAGAAGAATTCCGATCAGCAGCACGCCGACGATCAGGCCGTTGAGGCCCGGGTTCGACATGAAGGCCGCAAGAATTTGCCGGTACAGGACGACGCCGACGAGGCCGGTGAGGACCAGAAATACCAGCATCCGCACGAGGAAAATGCGCGGCGAGGATAGTTTATGAGGGTCGTATTTGCGAGCCATCGCTGGCCGGCCTTTCAAAAAAGAGCGTGCCCTCAATATGGCACAGACGCGGGGAAATAGAACCCGCCGGCTGACGGCGTCCGGGATCGGCGTATGGAGCGAGGTGTCCGGCGGCTCTATGGCTCAGCCGGCCGCGCCTGATCGCTTGAGGATCGCCAGCAATTCCTTGTGCAGCGTCTCGTTACCGGCGCAGATGTGCCCCTTGGCAAACATCGCATCGGTCCCGTCGCAATCGCTGACGAATCCACCGGCCTCGCGAACGAGGAGAATGCCTGCGGCCATGTCCCAGGATTGCAGGTTGCGCTCCCAGTAGATGTCGAAACGCCCGGCGGCGACATAGGCGAGGTCAAGGGCGGCCGAGCCGAAGCGGCGAAGGCCCGCGACCTGTTCCTGCACGGCGGCGAATTCGGTGCGGAATTCGGCCAGACCGCCGCGGCCGCGATGCGGCAGCCCGCAGGCGACGACCGCATCATGCATCGAGCGGCGGCCGGCGACGCGCAGGCGCTGGTCGTTCAGGAACGCGCCCTTGCCCTTCTCGGCAATGAACATCTCGTCCGAGATCGGATTGTAGATCAGCGCGGCCACCATCGTGCCCTCGCGCTCCAGCCCGATGGAGATCGCGAATTGCGGAATGCCGTGCAGGAAGTTGGTGGTGCCGTCGAGCGGATCGACATACCAGGTGTGGGTCTGATCCGGTCCCTCGATACGGCCGCCTTCCTCGCCGACGAAGGAATAGCCGGGGCGCGCGGCCATCAATTCCTCGCGCAGGGTCTGCTCCGCCTTGCGGTCCGCGGCGGTGACGAAATTCGCCGGGCCCTTGATCGAGACCTGCAGCTTCTCGACTTCGCCAAAGTCGCGATTGAGCTGCCGCGCGGCTTTGCGCGCGGCCTTCATCATGACGTTGAGGAGGGCGGAATGCTGCATGATGGCGTTGTCTCATCCTCCCGCTGACAAGGAGGACAGCCTTAATCCGCGCGGCGGACGTAGGTGACTTCGTTGGTGTCGACGATGATCTTCTCGCCGGTGGTGATGAAGGGCGGCACCATCACGCGCAGGCCGTTTTCCAGCTTGGCCGGCTTGTAGGAGGACGCGGCGGTCTGACCCTTCACGACGGGATCGGCTTCGACGATCTGCAGCGTGACCTGATCGGGCAGCTTGATGCCGATCGGACGCTCCTCGTGCATTTCCAGCGTCACGGTCATGCCGTCCTGCAGGAACGCGGCGCGCTCGCCGACGAATTCTTCCGGCAATTCGATCTGCTCGTAGGTGTCGGTATCCATGAACACCAGGCTGTCGCCCTGCTTGTACAGGAACTGGAAGTCCTTTTGCTCGAGGCGCGCCCGCTCCACCCGTTCGTCGGAGCCGAAGCGGTTGTTGAGCTTGCGGCCATCGATCAGGTTCTTCAGCTCGACCTGGTTATAGGCGGGGCCCTTGCCGGGCTTCACCGCCATGGTCTTCACTGCGACCCAGAGCGTGTCCTGATACTCGATCACATAGCCAGGACGTATTTCGTTGCCATTGATCTTGGCCATGAGGTGTTCCGTCAACCTGTCGGGAATGGTCGTTGCGCCATGTGCCCGGCGATGCCGCCGCCGTCAAGTGCGGGAATTGGCGATGATGAACAGCCAGGGATCGGCTTCCTTGCGGGCGGCCTTGCGCACGTCCTCGCTCTGCCTCGCCATGTAGTCGTCGAGAAACGGATCACTGGCCCCGGCGGCCTTGGAAATGATGTGCCATTTGACGGCCTCCTTCGGGTCTTCCGGGACGCCGCGTCCGCTGGCGAGGATACGGGCCAGACGGTTCTGCGCGATCGGGGCGCCGCGCTGGGCCGCCTTGCGCAGGAGCTTGGTGGCCGCTGCCTCGTCCCTGGTGACGCCGGTGCCGTTGAACAGCGCGATGGCATATTCGACCGTCGCATCGAGATGATCGGCGAGCGCCGCAAGGCCCAACAGGCGCGCCGCCTCCTTGTCGTCCTTGGGAACGCCGCGGCCTTCCTTGTACATCGTCGCGAGGGCGTATTGCGCCTCCTTGTTCCCGGCCTCCGCCGCCTGACGAAACAACTCGGCCGCACGGCCGAAGTCGCGGGGAAATTGCATCCCCTCGAGATAGAGCAAGCCGAGATTATAGGCAGCGGCGGGCTCGCCGAGCTTGGCTGCGCCGGCAAAGAGCTTGGCGGCGGCATCGCGGTCCCGCGGGCCGCCGCGGCCGGCGAGGCGCATCATGGCGAGTGCGAACATCGCTTCGCGATCGCCGCGATCCGCAGCCTTGCTGTACCACTCGACGGCCTTGGCGTCGTTCTGGGGAATGCCAAGGCCGCCGGCATGAAGCACCCCGATCAGGGTCATGGCCTTCGGATCGCCGTTGGCGTCGACCCGCTTCTGCGCCTCGGCGAGCGCGGTGAGGTAATAGCCGCGCTGGAATGCGGCATAGGCGACGTCCCCCGGATCGGCCGCGCTCTGCGGCGCGGGCGCCGGAGCCGGCTGTGCGGGCGTCGCCTTCTTGGGAGCCGCGTGCGCGGTGGCGACGATGCACGCCGACAACGCCAACGCGGTGGTGACGCGAAGGACGAGACTCATGCCGCCGGCTCCGTCGCCGACAGACGGCTCGCGGCGTCGGCAACGGCGTGCGCGATTCCGCGGCTATCGGCAAAGACCGCGTCGCCTATCGCGATGAAGTCCGCTCCGGCGCGAACGAGGGGTTCGATTTCATCGATTGAGGTCGCAAACGCGACGCAGGGGACCTCGAATACGCTCGCCCACCAGGACACGCGTTCGACGACCGCCTCGACCGAGGGGCGTGCGGTGTCGCCGAACATCACATAATCGGCGCCCGACTCCGCCGCGACCATGGCGTCGTGGCGCGATTCCAGCCCCCCGCTGCCGGCAAT
Source organism: Pseudorhodoplanes sp. (assembly GCF_035565855.1). GTDB lineage: Bacteria > Pseudomonadota > Alphaproteobacteria > Rhizobiales > Xanthobacteraceae > Pseudorhodoplanes. The sequence continues at coordinate 2,147 of NZ_DATMRX010000270.1, read as the reverse complement.
CCGGTCGGGCTTGAGCGTATCCACCGCCGCCTGAAATGCAGCGAGACCGGTCAGATGCGCTCCGTCGGCGCCGCCGCGCGCCACAAGTCCGGGATGGCCATCGACGAGCAGCGCCGCATCGGCATTCTGCACCGTCGGCGCGAGCGCCTTGATGTAATTGATCTTCGAGCGCTCGTCCGTTTCGGGGAGCCGCAGCAGCACGGCCGCGATGTCGGCGGAATCAAGCGCGGCGAGGAGATCGAATTTGAGTTTCTGCGCATCCGCCGCAGCCGGCGTCACCAGATAAAGGCGCGGCCGGGGCAAATCTTGCGCTGGGTGCCGGGCGGAGGTCATCACATGCCGATGCAGCTTCAATCCGGCAGAAAGGCGGCATTATGGTCCGGTGACCCTTTCCGCGCATCGGGGCGCGGAAAGGGCGATCCGGCTTATCAGGCCGCTTTCTTCTCCAGATCCTGCTTCCACTGTCCGAGCGAAGCGAGGCCGTTCATCATCGCGCGATGCGTGAAGGCCCGCTGGGCAGCGGCGACATTCTCGGACTTGCCGCTCCAGGCCTTCTGCGGCGCCGCCTGCAGGGCGCGGCCATAGGAGAAGGTCAGCTTCCAGGGCAGGTTGCCGATCTTGTTCATGGCGTCCAGATGCGCGGTCGCCTCTTCGTCCGACTGGCCGCCGGACAGGAAGGCGATGCCGGGCACGGCGCCGGGCACGCAATTCTTCAGAAGCTTCACGGTCTTCTCGGCGACTTCCTGCACGCTCGCCTTCTTCGCGCTCTTCTTGCCGGGCACCGCCATGTTCGGCTTCAGCACGATGCCTTCCAGCGCGACCTTCTGATAATAGAGCTGCTGGAAGGTCTCCTTGAGCACGAACTCGGTGACTTCGTAGCAGCGATCGATGTCGTGGTCGCCGTCCATCAGCACTTCCGGCTCCACGATCGGCACGATCTGCGCGGCCTGGCAGAGCGCGGCATAGCGCGCGAGCGCATGCGCATTGGCGCTGATGCAGGTGTAGCTCGGAATGCCCTGGCCGATATCGATCACCGCCCGCCATTTCGCAAAGCGCGCACCCTGATCGTAATACTTGGTCAGGCGGTCAGCGAGCTTGTCGAGCCCAATGGTGACAACTTCGCCGGGGCAGTTCGGCAGCGGCTTCGTGCCTTCGTCGACCTTGATGCCGGGAATGGCGCCGGACTTCTTGATGATCTCCACAAGCGGCGTTCCGTCCTTGGCCTTCTGCCAGATGGTTTCGTCGTAGAGGATGACGCCGGAGATGTATTTCGACATCGCTTCGGTGGAGCGGAACATCAGTTCGCGATAATCGCGCCGGTTCTCTTCGGTGGATTCCACACCAATGGCATCGAAGCGCTTCTTGATGGTGCCGGACGATTCATCGGCGGCCAGGATGCCCTTGCCCGGGGCGACCATGGCTTCGGCGATTTTGTTCAGATCAGCGAGGTTCATCAGGGAGCTCCGTACCGAACGTGCCGGAAAACCGGCCTTTTGAGGGATTTTACATCGCAAGCAAGGCGCGCGGAAAGAGGCGGGTCACTTTGCCCTTAAGATCTCCACTCCCGGCAGCGCCTTGCCCTCGCAGAATTCGAGAAAGGCACCGCCCGCGGTGGAAATGTAGCTGAAATCGTCGGCCACACCGGCGTGGTTGAGCGCGGCGACGGTATCGCCGCCGCCGGCGATCGACACCAGCTTGCCGGCGCGGGTGCGTTCCGCGGCGTGGCGCGCCGCAGCGACCGTGCCGCGATCGAACGGCTGCAATTCAAAGGCGCCGAGCGGCCCGTTCCAGAGGAGCGTCTTCGCGTCATCGATCGCGTGGTTGACGCGCTCGATCGAGAGCGGTCCGAGATCGAGGATCATGCCGTCATCGGGGATCGCATCGAGGCCATAGGCCTGCGACGGCGCATTCGCCTCGAACTTGAAAGCGACGACAGCGTCCACCGGAAGAATGATCGCGCATTTGGCGGCGTCGGCTTTGTCCATGATGCGGCGCGCGGTGTCGGCGAGGTCGCGCTCGGCGAGCGACTTTCCGATCTTGACGCCCTGCGCATGCAGAAAGGTGTTGGCCATGCCGCCACCGATCACCAGCGCATCGACGCGGCTCACGAGATTTTCCAGAAGGTCGATCTTGGTCGAAACCTTGGC
>NZ_DATMRX010000269.1:0-25666 GCF_035565855.1 Pseudorhodoplanes sp. | reverse complement strand
GAGAATAGTATGGGTCAGAAGATCAATCCGATCGGCCTTCGCCTCGGCATCAACCGGACCTGGGACTCGCGCTGGTATGCCGGCAAGAACGAGTATGGTTCGCTGCTGCACGAGGACATGAAGATCCGCGAGGAGCTGATGAAGCAGCTCAAGCAGGCGGCGGTGTCCAAGATCGTGATCGAGCGCCCGCACAAGAAGTGCCGGGTGACGATCTACTCGGCGCGTCCGGGCGTCGTGATCGGCAAGAAGGGTTCCGACATCGAGAAGCTGCGCAAGTCGGTTGCGAAGCTCACGCAGTCGGACGTGGTCATCAACATCGTCGAGATCCGCAAGCCTGAGCTCGACGCGCAGCTTGTCGCCGAATCGATCGCCCAGCAGCTCGAGCGTCGCGTGGCGTTCCGCCGCGCCATGAAGCGCGCGGTGCAGACCGCGATGCGGCTCGGCGCCGAAGGCATCCGCATCAACTGCTCCGGCCGCCTGGGCGGCGCCGAAATCGCGCGTCTCGAATGGTATCGCGAGGGGCGGGTGCCTCTGCACACGCTGCGCGCCGATGTCGATTACGGCGTGGCGACGGCCTTCACCACCTACGGCACCTGCGGGGTCAAGGTCTGGATCTTCAAGGGCGAGATCCTCGAGCACGATTCGATGGCGCAGGACAAAAGGATGAACGAGGCCGAGGCCGGCCGTCCGCGGCGCGAACTGACCGCGGGATAACGGGTAAACGTCATGCTGCAACCGAAGCGCACCAAATATCGCAAGGCCTTCAAGGGCCGCATTCACGGCGTTGCATCGTCCGGCAACGCGCTCGACTTCGGCCAGTACGGGTTGAAGGCGATGGAGCCGGAACGCGTGACCGCGCGCCAGATCGAGGCCGCGCGTCGCGCCCTGACGCGCCACATGAAGCGCGCCGGCCGCGTCTGGATCCGCATCTTCCCGGATGTGCCGGTGTCCAAGAAGCCGATCGAAGTGCGTATGGGCAAGGGCAAGGGTACGCCTGAACTCTGGGTGGCGCGCGTCAAGCCGGGCCGCGTCATTCTCGAGATCGACGGTGTGCCGATGGATATCGCGAAAGAAGCGCTGACGCTGGCGGCGTCGAAGCTTCCGATCAAGACGCGCTTCATCCAGCGCATTGTGGAGTGAAGGCGATGAAGGCCGCAGACATCAAGGTGATGACCGTCGACCAGATCGACGACGAGGTGCTGAAGCTGAAGAAGGAGCAGTTCAATCTCCGCTTCCAGCGTGCCACCGGTCAGCTCGAGAACACCGCACGCGTCCGCCAGGTGCGCCGCGATATCGCGCGCCTGAAGACCATCGCGCGCCAGAAGAAAGCCAAGTAAGGGGCCCGTTATGCCGAAGCGTCAATTGCATGGCCTCGTGGTCAGCGACAAGCAGGACAAGACCGTCGTTGTCGCCGTCGAACGTCGTTTCACGCACCCGGTTCTGAAGAAGACGGTGCGGCGGACCACCAAGTTCCACGCCCATGACGAGACCAACGAATATGCGGTCGGCGACATGGTCTGGATCGAGGAACACAAGCCGATCTCGCGACTGAAGCGCTGGACTGTGATTCAGGGCGAGAAGAAGAAAAGGGTGCTGTAGGCGCGCTTTTGCGCCGACGGCTGATCAAGGATTGGGTGCCCCATGATTCAGATGCAGACTAACCTGGACGTCGCCGATAATTCCGGCGCGCGCCGCGTGATGTGCATCAAGGTGCTGGGCGGATCGAAGCGGAAATACGCCACGATCGGCGACGTCATCGTCGTGTCGGTGAAGGAGGCGATCCCGCGCGGCCGCGTCAAGAAGGGCGATGTCATGAAGGCCGTCGTCGTTCGCATTTCGAAGGACATCAAGCGCTCCGATGGTTCGGTGATCCGCTTCGACCGCAATGCCGCGGTGCTGATCAACAATCAGCAGGAGCCGGTCGGCACGCGTATCTTCGGACCGGTGCCGCGCGAACTGCGCGCCAAGAACCACATGAAGATTATCTCGCTCGCGCCGGAGGTTCTGTAATGGCTGCGAAAATCCGCAAGGGCGACAAGGTCGTTGTACTGACCGGCCGCGACAAGGGACGCACCGGCGAAGTGATCGCCGTGCATCCGTCGGAAAACCGCGCGCTGGTTCGCGGCGTGAACATGGTCAAGCGCCATCAGCGCCAGACCGCGCAGCAGGAGGGGGGCATCATCTCGAAAGAGGCGCCGATCCAGCTGTCCAATATCGCAATCGCCGATCCGAAGGACGGCAAGCCGACCCGCGTCGGCTTCAAGATCATGAATGACGGCCGCAAGATTCGCGTCGCCCGGCGTTCGGGAGTTGAGATCGATGGCTGACACAGAGACGCCGAAGGCCGGTAAGGCCGCCACGAAGGGTGCGCCGGCTGGGGGATATGTTCCCCGGCTTAAGGCTCAATTCGAGAAGGACATCCGCGCCAAGCTCACCAAGGATTTCGGTTACACGAATCCGATGCAGGTGCCGGTCATCACCAAGGTCGTGCTCAACATGGGCATCGGCGAGGGCGTGAACGACCGCAAGAAGGTTGAGAATGCCGCGAACGATCTGACCCTGATTGCCGGTCAGAAGGCGGTCATCACCAAGTCGCGCAAGTCGATCGCGACCTTCAAGCTGCGCGACGGACAGTCGATCGGCGCCAAGGTCACTCTGCGCAAGGCGCGCATGTACGACTTCATTGACCGGCTGGTGAATATCGCGCTGCCGCGCGTGCGCGACTTTCGCGGGCTCAATCCGAAGAGCTTCGACGGCATGGGCAATTATTCGCTCGGTCTGAAGGAGCACATCGTGTTCCCAGAGATCGACTACGACAAGACCCAGGAAAGCTGGGGCATGGACATCACGATTTGCACGACGGCGCGCACCGACGAAGAAGCGCGCGCGCTGCTCGCTGCGTTCAACTTCCCCTTCCGGCAGTGAGGGCCGCGGGCCCTCAGACGCGGATAGTCAGGAGACTTTGATGGCGAAGAAGAGTTCTGTCGAAAAGAACAAGCGGCGACGCAAGATGGCCAAGACCTTCAGCGGCCGTCGCGCGCGGCTGAAGGCGATCGTCAACGACAAGACGAGGCCGCTGGAAGACCGTTTCGAAGCCTCGCTGAAGCTCGCCGAGCTGCCGCGCAATTCGGCGCCGTCGCGCATTCGCAATCGGTGCGAAATCACCGGCCGTCCGCGCGCGTATTATCGCAAGCACAAGCTGTCGCGTATCGCGCTGCGCGAACTCGGCAACAAGGGCCTGATTCCGGGCCTCGTGAAGTCGAGCTGGTGAGGAGGGGCGCATGAACGATCCGATCGGCGATCTCATCACCCGCATCCGCAACGCGCAGGAGCGCCACAAGCAGAAGGTGTCGTCTCCGGGTTCGAAGCTGCGCGAGCGCGTGCTCGAAGTGCTCAAGTCGGAGGGCTATATCCGCGGCTATTCGACCGTCGAGCACAAGGACGGCCGCAACGAGCTGGAAATCGAGCTGAAATATTTCGACGGCTCGCCGGTGATCCGCGAGATCTCTCGCGTCTCCAAGCCTGGCCGCCGCGTCTATGTGGCGGTGAAGAACCTGCCGCGGGTCAATAACGGCCTCGGCATTTCGATCCTTTCGACCCCGAAGGGCGTGATGGCGGACCACTCCGCCCGCGACGCCAATGTCGGCGGCGAACTGCTTTGCACGGTGTTCTGATGTCGCGCGTCGGCAAGAAACCAGTCTCCGTTCCGTCCGGCGTCACCGCCAATGTGTCGGGCCAGACCATCAACGTGAAGGGGCCGAAGGGCGCCCTGTCGCTTGTCGTCGATGAACGCGTCGTCGTCGCGATGGACAAGGGCGAGATCAAGGTGGACCCGAAGGACGAGTCCAAGGAGGCGCGCGCGCTGTGGGGCACCACGCGGGCGAACCTGAACAACATCATGACCGGCGTCACCAAGGGTTTCGAGCGTCGTCTCGAAATCACCGGCGTCGGTTATCGCGCTGCGGTCCAGGGCAAGAACCTGCAGCTCGCGCTCGGCTACAGCCATGACGTGCTGTATCCGATCCCCGAGGGCATCGCGGTCGCAACGCCGAAGCCGACCGAAATCGTAGTGTCCGGCATCGACAAGAAGAAGGTCGGTCAGGTCGCTTCGGAGATCCGCGCCTATCGTCCGCCGGAACCCTACAAGGGCAAGGGCGTGCGGTATGCCGACGAATTCATCTTCCGCAAGGAAGGCAAGAAGAAGTAACGACGATGGCACACAAGACCCCGACAGAGCGCCGCAAGGCGCGTGTTCGCCGCGCTCTCAAGAAGGCGGCGAACGGCCGGATGCGGCTTTCGGTTCACCGCTCGTCGAAGCACATCTACGCGCAGGTGATCGACGACAAGAATGGCGTGACGCTGGTTTCGGCGTCGACGCTCGAAAAGGCGCAGCGCGAGTCCGGCAAGACCGGCGCCGACGTCGAGGCGGCGAAGGTCATCGGCAAGCTGGTCGCCGAACGCGCGACGCAGAAGGGTATCAAGAACGTGATCTTCGACCGCGGCAGCTACATTTATCACGGACGCATCAAGGCGCTCGCTGATGCCGCACGCGAAGCCGGTCTGAGCTTCTAAAGGAACGACAAATGGCACGTGAACCCAGACGCGAACGCGAGCGCAGTGAGCGAGAAGAGTCGGAATTCATCGACAAGCTCGTCCACATCAATCGCGTCGCGAAGGTGGTGAAGGGCGGCCGGCGGTTCGGCTTTGCCGCGCTCGTGGTGGTCGGCGATCAGAAGGGCCGGGTCGGGTTTGGCCATGGCAAGGCGCGCGAAGTGCCGGAGGCGATCCGCAAGGCAACCGATGCGGCGAAGCGCTCGCTGATCCGTGTTCCGCTGCGCGAGGGCCGTACGCTGCATCACGACGTCGCGGGCCGTCACGGCGCCGGCAAGGTGCAGCTCCGCGCTGCTCCTGCGGGTACCGGCATCATCGCCGGCGGTCCGATGCGTGCGGTGTTCGAATCGCTCGGCATGCAGGACGTCGTGGCGAAGTCGCTCGGCTCGTCCAACCCGTACAACATGGTGCGCGCGACCTTCGACGCACTGAAGAACCAGGACTCGCCGCGTTCGGTCGCGGCGCGCCGCTCGATGAAGGTCTCGACTCTCCAGGCTCGCCGCCGGGAAGAGGGTGTCGAGGCAACGGCCGAGTAAACGGCTCAAGCGATCCGGAAGGCATGCGTCATGGCAGCGAATAAGACAATCAAGATCGAGCAGACCGGCAGCCCGATCCGCCGCGACGGTACTCAGCGCGCGACCCTGATCGGGCTCGGGCTGAACAAGATCGGCCGCGTGAAGGAATTGCCGGACAATCCGTCGACCCGCGGCATGATCGCGAAGGTGGCGCATCTCGTCCGCGTCGTGGAAGGAAAGTAATCGATGAAGCTCAATCAGCTGGCCGGCCGGCCCGGCTCATCCAAGGCGCGCACCCGCATCGGCCGCGGTATCGGCTCGGGCAAGGGCAAGACAGGCGGACGCGGCGGCAAGGGCCAGACCGCGCGAACCGGCGTGCGCATCAAGGGCTTCGAGGGCGGCCAGATGCCGCTCCACAGGCGCTTGCCGAAGCGCGGTTTCCGCAACACCGCGTTCCAGCTCGACCTCAACGAGATCAATCTTGGCCGCGTGCAGGCGGCGATCGATTCCGGCGCGCTCGATGCGGGCAAGCCGGTCGACGTCGATACGCTGGTCAATGCCGGGATCCTCAGCCGCGCCCGCGGTGGCGTGAAGCTGCTCGGCGGTGGCGAAATCAAGGCAAAGGTCGAGTTCACGGTGTGGCGTGCCTCCAAGTCGGCGGTCGCCGCCGTCGAGAAGGCGGGCGGCTCGGTGAAGATTCTCGCCCCGGCCAAGGAGGCTCCGAAGGAGCCGCGTGGCAAGAACGCGCGCTTCGCGGCCGGTCTCGACAAGCCAAAGGTCGTCGAAGCGGCTGCCGCTCCCGCCAAGAAGAAGGCGGACGGCGACGCCAAGGCGGAAAAGTCTGCCAAGCCCGCGGGCAAAAAACCCGCGTGATGCCTACATGACGCTGGGGTCGTCATAAGGGCTAGCGCGGGTCAGGAGCGAGCATGGTTTCAGCAGCGGAACAACTTGCGGCCAACATCAACTTCTCCGCGCTTGGCAAAGCCGAGGAGCTGAAAAAGCGAATCTGGTTCACGCTCGGCGCGCTGCTGGTCTATCGGCTGGGGACTTACATTCCGCTTCCGGGCATCGACCCGACCGCCTGGGAACAGATTTTCCGCACCCAGGCCGGCGGCATTCTCGGAATGTTCAATATGTTCGCCGGCGGCGGCATCCAGCGCATGGCGATCTTTGCGCTGAACATCATGCCGTACATCTCGGCGTCGATCATCATCCAGCTGATGACGACCGTGTCGCCGACGCTCGAGGCCCTCAAGAAGGAGGGCGAGTCCGGCCGCAAGACCATCAATCAATACACCCGCTACCTCACGGTGCTCCTGGCCGCCGTTCAGGCCTACGGCATTGCCATCGGCCTGGAAGGCGCGGGCAACGTCATCAGCGATCCGGGCTGGTTCTTCCGCATCTCCACGGTCATCACCCTGACCGGCGGCACCATGTTCCTGATGTGGCTCGGCGAGCAGATCACCTCGCGGGGCATCGGCAACGGCATTTCGCTGATCATCATGGCCGGCATCGTCGCGGAGCTGCCGTCGGCCATCGCCGGGACCCTCGAACTCGGCCGCCAGGGCGCGTTGTCGACTGGCCTGATCCTCGTCGTCATCGTGATGGCAGTCGTCGTCACGGCCTTCATCGTCTTCATGGAGCGTGCGCAGCGCCGCCTGCTGATCCAGTATCCGAAGCGCCAGGTCGGCAACCGCATGTTCGAGGGGCAGACCTCGCATCTGCCGCTCAAGCTCAACACCTCGGGCGTGATCCCGCCGATTTTCGCATCCTCGCTGCTGCTGCTGCCGACCACGATCGCGAACTTCAACGCGGGGCAGGGGCCGAGCTGGCTCACCACCATCACGACGCAGCTCAGTCACGGCCGCCCGCTGTTCCTGATCCTGTATATCTCGCTGATCGTGTTCTTCGCGTTCTTCTATACCGCGATCGTGTTCAACCCGACCGAGACCGCGGACAACCTGAAGAAGCATGGCGGCTTCATACCGGGCATCCGGCCCGGCGAGCGGACCGCGGAATATATCGACTATGTGCTCACGCGCATCACAGTGATCGGCGCGATCTACCTGTCGATCGTCTGTATCATTCCGGAAATCCTGATCTCCTACGCAGCGGTGCCGTTCTATTTCGGCGGCACGTCCTTGCTGATCGTGGTGAGCGTCACAATGGACACGGTCGCGCAGGTGCAGGGCCATCTGCTGGCCCATCAATATGAAGGCTTGATCAAGAAATCCAAGTTGCGGGGGCGACGAAGATGAGGCTCATCCTGCTCGGACCGCCGGGAGCGGGAAAGGGCACTCAGGCGCAACGGCTCGTGGAGAAGCATGGCATCGTTCAGCTCTCCACCGGAGACATGTTGCGCGCGGCGGTGAAGGCGGAAACGCCGATCGGGCTGCGAGCCAAGGACATCATGGCGCGCGGCGAGCTGGTGCCCGATGAGGTCGTGGTCGGCATCATCGAAGAGCGCATCGCCCAGCCGGACGCAAAGAAGGGGTTCATCCTCGACGGCTTCCCGCGCACGGTCGCCCAGGCCGAGGCGCTCGAGAAGCTGCTGGCCAAGAAAGGCCTGAAGCTCGACGCGGTCATCGAGCTCGAGGTCGATGACGACATTCTCCTGCAGCGAATCGAGAAGCGGGTGGCCGAGATGCAGGCGCGCGGCGAAGCCGTGCGGGCCGACGACAACGCCGAATCGCTGAAGAAGCGGCTCGACGCCTATCACGCCCAGACCGCGCCGCTGTCGCACTATTACCGCCGCAAGGGACTGCATAAGGCGACCGACGGCATGGCCTCCATCGACGAGGTCACGGAGGCGATCGACAAGCTCTTGAGCGCGTCCCGGGCGAGCCGCAAGAAGGCCCCGGTCCGCAAGCGCGCGAGTCGCACGGCCCCGGGCCGGCGTCCGGCGGGCCGCAAGCCGCCGAAGCGGGGTACCGGCGCCGCCGGAACGCCGAAGCGTGCCGCAAAATCTGCGGCCCGGAGCGCCAAGGTGAGCGCGGCCAAGTTGAGCGCGGCCAAGGGAAGTGCCGTCAAGGGGACCAAGGGCCGTAAAACCGCGGCGAAGGCCTCCAAGGCGTCCAAGACCGGAACCCGGACCGGCGGCAAGGCGGCCGCCAAATCCGGGTCCCGGACCGCGAAAGCGGCCAAGCCGGCGGGGTCCCGCCACAAGGCCGTGAAAGGCAGGAATTCGACCCGGAATCGGGCTACAAAAGCCCGTTCCGGACGAGGCCGGAGGTTGACGAAACGCCGGTGAATCCGTACATACCGCGCCATTCAGTGGGAGAACGTATGCACGATGCCGGGCCCCGAAAGAGGCGGGGGCAAGGTGTCGTGGTAACCCTTTGCGGTTCCCTCCGAAAGACACGGACAGAGCAGGAAGGCTGATCGACGGCCAAAAAGGCCGCCGACACATGGAGCGAGATCGTGGCCCGTATTGCAGGCGTCAATATTCCAACCAACAAGCGCGTCGTCGTCGCGCTTCAATACATCCATGGAATCGGCCCTCATGCGGCTGACCAGATCATGCAGCAGCTTCACATCCCCTATGAGCGGCGTGTGTCGCAGCTGACCGATGCGGAAGTCCTGCAGATCCGCGAAATGATCGACCGTGACTTCACGGTCGAGGGCGATCTGCGCCGCGAGACGGCGATCAACATCAAGCGCCTCATGGATCTCGGCTGCTATCGCGGCCTGCGTCACCGTAAGGGCCTGCCGGTACGCGGTCAGCGCACGCACACGAACGCTCGCACCCGCAAGGGTCCGGCGAAGGCGATTGCGGGCAAGAAGAAGTAATTGCAGTTCGGTCGCCGCAGGTCGCGAAGGCTTCTCGCGATACCGGGCGCTGGAAAGGAACGAGAATGGCAAAAGAAGTTACGCGCGTCCGCCGTCGCGAGCGCAAGAACATCGTGTCGGGCGTCGCGCATGTGAACGCCAGCTTCAACAATACCATGATCACCATTACCGACGCCCAAGGCAACACCATTGCCTGGTCGACCGCCGGGACCATGGGGTTCAAGGGCTCGCGGAAATCGACGCCCTATGCCGCGCAGGTTGCGAGCGAAGACGCCGCCAAGAAGGCGCAGGAACACGGCATGCGCACGCTCGAGGTCGAAGTGTCGGGGCCGGGTTCGGGCCGTGAAAGCGCTCTGCGCGCGCTGCAATCGGCGGGCTTCACCATCACGTCGATTCGCGATGTGACGCCAATTCCGCATAACGGCTGCCGGCCGAGGAAGCGGCGTCGGGTATGACGGATCTTATGACCCGGCGGCCGGGCGCAGAGCCCGCCGCCGCCGACTTGTCTCACGGGCAGGCGTGGGACGCGCAGGGCAAGGTCGTGCCGAGCAAGGCGATGGGTGCAAACGTGACAATCCAGAAGAATTGGCAGGAACTGATCAGGCCGAACAAGCTGCAGGTGACGGCAGGTGCCGACCCGCGTCGCGAGGCGACGCTGGTGGCCGAGCCGCTCGAGCGTGGCTTCGGGTTGACGCTGGGCAACGCGCTGCGGCGCATCTTGTTGTCGTCACTGCAGGGCGCGGCCGTGCAATCGGTCCATATCGACGGCGTGCTGCATGAATTCTCGTCGATCCCGGGCGTCCGCGAAGACGTCACGGATATCGTCCTGAACATCAAGGACATCGCCATCAAGATGCAGGGCGAAGGCCCGAAGCGCATGGTGGTGAAGAAGTCGGGTCCGGGCGTCGTGACCGCCGGCGACATCTCCACGGTCGGCGACATCGTCATCCTCAATCCGGATCTCGTGCTCTGCACCCTCGACGAGGGCGCGGAAATCCGCATGGAATTCACCGTCAACACCGGCAAAGGCTATGTCCCCTCTGAGCGCAATCGCCCCGAGGATGCGCCGATCGGTCTGATCCCGGTCGACAGCCTTTATTCGCCGGTCAAGAAGGTGTCGTACAAGGTCGAGAACACCCGCGAGGGGCAGATCCTCGACTATGACAAGCTGACGCTCGCCATCGAGACCAACGGCGCCGTATCGCCGGAGGACGCGCTCGCCTATGCCGCGCGCATCCTTCAGGATCAGCTCAATGTGTTCGTCAATTTCGAGGAGCCGCGCAAGGAAGTGGTCGCCGAGGCGATCCCGGACCTTGCCTTCAACCCGGCCTTCCTCAAGAAGGTGGACGAGCTCGAGCTGTCGGTGCGTTCGGCGAACTGCCTGAAGAACGACAACATCGTCTATATCGGCGATCTTGTTCAGAAGACCGAAGCCGAGATGCTGCGCACGCCGAATTTCGGCCGCAAGTCGCTCAACGAGATCAAGGAAGTGCTGGCGCAGATGGGCCTGCATCTCGGCATGGAAGTGCCGGGCTGGCCGCCGGAGAATATCGACGATCTCGCCAAGCGCTTCGAAGACCATTATTGAGGTTTGAGTTGACCGTCGTGGCCGGGCTTGGAGTCCGGCCATGACTTTTTCGGGCGAACGCAGGAAGCCCACCTGAGAGAGACCGTCCGGCGGATGTCGCGACGCGGAGAAGAGAAGGAAACACGTTCATGCGTCACGGTAACGCGCATCGCAAACTGAACCGCACCGCCGAGCACCGCAAGGCGATGTTCGCCAACATGTGCGCGGCTTTGATCAAGCACGAGCAGATCATCACCACGCTGCCGAAGGCGAAGGATCTGCGTCCGATCGTCGAGAAGCTGGTGACGCTCGGCAAGCGCGGCGATCTGCATGCGCGCCGTCAGGCGGTGTCGCAGCTCCGTGACGTCGCGATGGCCAAGAAGCTCTTCGATGTGCTTGGCCCCCGCTACAAGGACCGCAACGGCGGCTATACCCGCATCATCAAGGCCGGCTTCCGCTACGGCGATTCGGCGCCGATCGCCGTGATCGAGTTCGTCGACCGCGATGTCGATGCCAAGGGCGTCGATTCCGGGCCGGTTCAGGCGAAGGCCGCCGAAGAGAACGCGGCATAACGATCGGTTCGCCTGAATCGCGAGTTTGAAAGGGCAGCGTCTCGAGCGCTGCCCTTTTCATTTGCCGGGCGATCACGGCATTCTGCCGTATTCGGCGCTGACGTAGGCATTGACGTCGCAGCTTGAGCTTGCGAAGGCCGTGGTCATGTCTGATCCGGGCGATACCTACACGGAAGTCACCAAGCGGTCCTGGTGGGACAAGCTGGCCGCCTCGCTGCTCGGTCTCGTTCTCGGTCCGATCGTGGTGCTCGGCGCCTGCGTCGCCTTGTTCTGGAACGAGGGACGGGCGGTGCAGACGGCGCGCTCTCTCGCCGAAGGCGAAAGCATCGTCGTCGATGTCCCTTCGTCGTCTGTCAGCCTCGCCAATGACGGGCTGCTTGTCTACGTGACCGGCGAGCTGAAGGCCGTGCGCCCGCTGACCGACCCCGACTTCGGTGTCTCCGCAACCGGCTTGCGGCTGTTGCGCGACGTCTGGATGTACCAGTGGCGGGAGGACAGCCGGAGCGAGACCCGCAAGACCGCGGGCGGCGGCGAAGAGACGGTGACGACCTACACCTATCACAAGGAGTGGTCGAGCCGGCCGATCGATTCGTCCCGTTTCAAACAGTCGGGGCTGCACGAAAATCCGCCGATGACGATCACCAGCCGGGATTTCGTTGCCGAGGACGGCACGCTCGGCGCCTTTCAGCTCGGTACCGCGGCGATCCGCCGGTTCAACGCCGACACCCCATTCGAGGCGGAGCCGTCGCTCGCGGAGCCGATCCGGGAAAAGATGAGCCGCCCGGTCAGCATCGTGAAGGGCCAGATCTATCTGTCCGAAGAACCCGGCTCGCCCCGCATCGGCGATTATCGGATCAGCTATCGCATCGTTCCGCTGGGGACGGGGAGTGTGGTCGCGCGTCAGAGCGACAACATGCTGACCGGATACCAGACGCGGGCCGGCGACGTGATCCTGCTCGCGCACACGGGCGACGTTTCCGCCGCTGACCTGTTCAAGGCGGCGCGCGATGCGAACACGTCACTCACCTGGATCCTGCGCGGCGTCTTCACGATGATCGTCTTCATCGGCCTCGTGTTCTCGACGCGGATCCTGGTCGCGCTGGCCGACGTGATCCCCTTCATCGGAAATCTGGTGCAGGCGACGACATTCGCCGCGGCGCTGGCGCTGACCGCCATCATCGCGCCGCTCACCATCGCGGTGGCATGGTTGTTCTACCGGCCGATGATCTCGCTCGGTGTGCTGGCGGGGGGCGCCGCGCTGGCGCTGGCGGTGTCGAGATTGCTGGCAGCGCGCCAGGAGCCGGAGGAAGTGTTGCAGCCTGGGCAATTCCGCAGGGCGCGCCCGCCCCGTCGATAGCACCGCTCAAGGCAGCGCCGTCTTCTCGCCATCCCGAGAATCATTCTAGCTTCCCTCATCGGGGGGAATGTGCATGCATCGCCTGTTGGGATCGGCCGTCTTCTATCTTGCGACGGTGGCGGCAGCTCTGGCGCAATCGCCGGTGCAACGCGGCGAATATCTCGTCAATTCGATCCTCAATTGCGGCAATTGCCATACGCCGCGCGGTCCTGAAGGGGCGAGCAAGCCCTTTGCCGGCGGCAACCTGTTCGAGACGCCGGCCTTCAAGGTCTATACATCGAACCTGACGCCGGACAAGGAAACCGGAATCGGAAACTGGACCGCGGAGCAGATCAAGGCCGCGATCATGAAAGGCGTACGCCCGGATGGCACCGTGCTCGCGGTCATGCCAACAGCGTATTACACGGTGCTGACGCCGCGGGATGCCGACGCCATTGTCGCCTATCTTCGCTCGTTGAAGCCGATCAAGAACAAAATCCCGACGCCCGAATACAAGGTCGCGCTCAAGCCGGAACTGACGCCGCCACCTATGGGCAAGATCAGCCGGAAGGCGCGGCGCGGCTATTACCTTGCGACCATCGGGCATTGCATGGAATGCCATTCGCCGCGCGAAAAGGGCGTCTCATTGGTGTCGAGCCAGATGGGTGTCGGCAAGCACGAGTTCACCGGCCCCTGGGGTGTCTCGGTCTCGCGCAACATCACCTCGGACAAGGAGAAGGGACTCGGCAACTGGACCGATGCCGAGATCAAGCGGGCGATTACACAAGGGGTGAGCCGCAACGGCGACAAGCTGAAGCCGCCGATGGGCTATTCGGCTTACGCCAAAATGACCGACAAGGACCTGAGCGATCTGATCGCCTATCTGCGCACGGTGCCGGCGAAGCAGTAAGCACTCATTTCTTCTTCCGCTGCGAGCTGCGCAGCGCATTGTAGAGATCGGCCGGCGCGAAATCGTCCGTCAGCAGCACGCCCTTCGCGGTGTCCACCTGATCGAGCGGCTTTGCCACGAGGGCAGGCAGGGGAAAGCGGAACCTGTATTTGTCCTGCAATTCCGCCGCGCGCTTGACCACCCAGTCGCGCTCGCGCGGCTGGAGCGTAGCGATCGCTATCACTTCCCCTTCGCCGGTCGGATAAAGGTGAACCGACGGAAAGACCTCGCGCAGCGTGACGACGGTCGAGACGAAGAGCTTGGTGCCGTCGTGGACATTCATGGCCATCGCCCCGTCCGGCGTGAGGTTGCGCTTCACGAGCTGGAAGAATTCCCGGGTCAGGAGGTGGAAGGGGATATAGCCGCCGTGAAAGGCGTCGCAGAGGATGAGGTCGAAGGGCTGCTTGTTGCGGTTCAGAAAGACGCGGCCGTCGGCGTCGAGATAGCGGACCCGATTGCTTTCGCGGATGCCGAAATAAGTCCTGGCCGCGGCAATGACGCCGGGGTCGATCTCCACGGTGTCGATCGTCACATCGGGGATATGGCGGCCGAGATAGGTCGGGATGGTCCCGCCGCCGAGTCCGATCATCAGGATGCGCTTGAGCTCCTGCGGATAGACCACCGCCATGGTCATCTGCCGCGTGTAGGCGAGCGGCAGATCGTCGGGATCTTTCAGATTGATGGTCGATTGCGTGAAATCCCAGCCCTTGAGCTGGAAAGACATGCTGAGCTCGGCCTTGTCCTTGAAGACGAAGATATCGTTGTAGGTGGTCTCGACATGGTCGAGCTGGCCGTCCTTGCGGGTCAGCAGTTTCTCGCGGGCCGCCATGTCGATCAGCTCTTCGCCTGACGCCGGTCACGGTGCCATGGCGAGGGAACCGGAGGCGAGGCCGCCCGCGATCAGCGCCACCGGGATCGCGCGCAGAAGCCGCTGCGCCGCCATCAGCACCGCGCCGGACACAATGCCCGCGAGACCCGCCGTGATGGTGATGGCGCGCGAGCCCATCATCGGGATCAGGAAGAAAGTGGTGCCCAGCGTGCCGATGATGCTGCCGAAGGTGTTGATGCCATAGACCGCGCCGGACACCCGGCCGGAATGCTTCGGATCGCGCAGCAGCAGCCGGATGCCGAAGGGCGAATACATGCCGAGAAACGTCACCGGGAAGAACAGGATCGCGATGGACGCGACAAGGCTCCCCGCGCGCACATCGTCGATCCCGGCCAGAAGCGATTCCAGCATCCGCTCGGCGAAGAGCGGGACGAGCAGGATATAGACCGATCCGATTATCACGGTGAGCCCGAGCACGCGCAGGGAGGGCGCCCGGTCGGCCAGCCAGCCGCCGAGGAAATAGCCGATGCACAATGCCGCAAGGACGGTCGAGATCAGGGACGCCCAGGTATAGATGCCGCTGCCGAAATAGGGGTTGAGGTAGCGCGATCCGAGCATTTCGAAGCTCATCACGATGGTGCCGACCACGAACGCGGCCCCATAGACAATGAGCGTGACGGCCGCCGCCCCCTTGTCCGACTGATCCGTCACACCTGTCTCCCGCTGGCTTGCCGTGGGCCGATTTTTGGGCCCCAACACGGCACAAGATCTTCCCCTGCCACGACAATCGCCGCTGGCCGATGAATGGCATGTGTACGGCGCTGCCCTTCATTTGACGCGAGCTTCGGCCTATATCTGGCCGCAGATTCTCAGGGATTTTGCGCATGACTGAACGCCGATTCTTGCGCCTCGCCATCGGCACCCTCGCACTGGCTGCGATCGGGCTTGGGGTTGCGCCGGGCCACGCCCAGGACAGGGCGGTTCCGCGCTCTGGCGCCGAGCTGAAATTGTCCTTTGCCCCAGTGGTGAAGCGCGCCGCGCCTGCGGTTGTGAACGTCTATGCTGCGCGCGCGGTCGAAGTCCGAAATCCGCTGTTCGACGATCCGCTGTTCCGCCGCTTCTTCGGGGCTCCGGGGAATATTCCGCGCGAGCAGATGCAGCGCTCGCTGGGTTCCGGCGTCATCGTCGATCCATCCGGGCTCATCATCACGAATAACCACGTGGTCGAGGGCGCGACCGAGGTGAAGGTCTCGCTCGCCGACAAGCGGGAATTCGAGGCGGAGATCGTCCTGAAGGATTCGCGCACCGATCTCGCGGTGCTCAAGATTAATGCGCCGGGGCGCGAGCGGTTTGCCGCGATCGAATTCGGCAATTCCGACGACCTGCAGGTCGGCGATCTCGTGCTGGCGATTGGCAATCCGTTCGGCGTCGGCCAGACCGTGACCCACGGCATCGTCTCTGCGGTTGCGCGAACGCAGGTCGGCATCACCGACTATCAGTTCTTCATTCAGACCGACGCTGCGATCAATCCCGGCAATTCCGGCGGCGCGCTGGTCGATCTCGCCGGACGCCTCGTCGGCATCAACACGGCGATCTTCTCGCGGTCCGGCGGATCGCAGGGCATCGGCTTCGCCATCCCCGTCGATATGGTGCGTGTCGTGGTCGCATCGGCACGCGGCGGCGGCAGCGCGGTGAAGCGGCCATGGCTTGGTGCAAAATTGCAGAATGTGACGGCCGAGATTGCGGAAAGCCTCGGGCTGAAGCGCAATGCCGGTGCGCTGGTCGCGAGCGTGAGTGCCAATTCGCCGGCAGCGCGTGCGGGGATCAAGACCGGCGACGTGATCGTGTCGATTGAAGATCAGATCGTCGAGGATCAGAACGGCTTCGATTACCGGTTCGGTACGCGCTCGCTCGGCGGTCAGGCGCGCATCGGGATTATCCGCAGCGGGCGCGAGACAACCGTTGTCGTTGAATTGCAAAGCGCACCGGACGGTCCTCGTGAGGAATTGATCATCCGCTCCCGCTCGCCGTTGTCCGGAGCGAAGGTCGGCAATCTGTCGCCGGCATTGGCGGAAGAATTGCGGCTCGATCCGGCAGCCGAAGGCGTGGTGGTGCTGGAGCTCACGAAAGGTTCGATCGCTCAGCGTCTCGGCTTCCAGCGTGGCGATGTGGTGATCGCAATCAACGATCGCCGGGTTGCGACCAGCAAGGAGCTGGAACGCCTCACGCGCGATCCGAGCCGGCTCTGGGAGATCACGATCCTGCGTGGCGGCCGGCAGGTCGTCGCGCAATTCCCGGGATAATCGCTTCATGGCACCCCGCGTCAGGCAGGGCGGACCCAACCTGTTCACCGCGGCGGGGCTCGACAAGGCGACGCCGCGGCCGCTCGCCGACAAGCTGCGGCCGCAACAGCTCGGCGACGTCGTCGGGCAGGATCACCTGCTCGGGCCGGACGGCATCCTGACCCGCATGCTGGCGACGCGGTCGCTTGGCTCGCTGATCTTCTGGGGACCGCCCGGCACCGGCAAGACCACGGTGGCGCGGCTTCTCGCCGAGGAAACCGATCTGCATTTCGAGCAGATTTCCGCGATCTTCACCGGCGTCGCCGACCTGAAGAAAGTCTTCGAACAGGCCCGCGCGCGGCGCGAATCCGGGCAGGGCACGCTGCTGTTCGTCGACGAGATTCACAGGTTCAATCGCGCGCAGCAGGACTCGTTTCTGCCGGTGATGGAGGACGGCACCATCGTCCTTGTCGGCGCTACCACCGAAAACCCGTCCTTCGAACTCAACGCGCCGCTCCTGTCGCGCGCGCGCGTCCTGGTATTCCGCTCGCTCGATGCCGAGGCGGTCGGCAAGCTTCTCACGCGCGCCGAAGCGATCGAAGGCAAGCCGCTGCCGCTCGACGACAATGCGCGGGCTTCGCTGATCCGCATGGCCGATGGTGATGGCCGCGCCTCGCTCACGCTTGCCGAAGAAGTCTGGCGCGCGGCGCGACCCGGCGAGATTTTCGACGAGGCTGCGCTGCAGGAGATCGTGCAGCGGCGTGCGCCGATCTACGACAAGAGCCAGGACGGGCATTACAATCTCATCTCCGCGCTGCATAAATCGGTGCGCGGCTCCGACCCGGATGCGGCGCTGTATTATCTGGCGCGCATGTTCGACGCCGGCGAGGACCCGCTCTACATCGCGCGCCGCGTGGTGCGGATGGCGGTGGAGGATATCGGCCTTGCCGATCCGCAGGCGCTCGTCATCTGCAATGCCGCAAAGGACGCCTACGATTTTCTCGGCAGCCCGGAAGGCGAATTGGCCATCGCCCAGGCGGTGATCTATGTCGCAACTGCGCCCAAATCGAACGCGGCGTATCGCGCCTATGGGGCCGCGATGCGCACCGCCAAGGAGCACGGCTCGCTGCTTCCGCCGAAGCACATCCTGAATGCGCCCACACGTCTGATGAAGGACGAAGGCTACGGCCGCGGTTACGCCTATGATCACGACACCGCCGACGCGTTCTCCGGCCAGAATTATTTCCCGGATGCGCTGCCGCGCCAGACCTTCTACGATCCCCCCGAACGCGGCTTCGAGCGCGAGATCAAAAAGCGGCTGGATTACTGGGCGAAGCTGCGAAAGGATAAGGCCGGGGGGTGAGATGTCGTGCGGTTATTCTGCGCAGCAGCTCTTGGCGGTCTGATCTTTTGGCTCGGTAGCGGCTCCGCGCTCGCCACCGATCCGCTCTTCATCGGCCGCTGGTCCCTCGATCCGGCGGGCTGCCGCGGCGCGGGCTCGACCGCGCAGACGACGCCTTTGGTCGTCGGCGAGCGCTCCGTCGAATGGTATCGATCCTCCTGCGCGGTCAAGAAGTCCTACCGGATCGGCGACGGCCTCTATCTCCAGGCCGAATGCTTCAGCGGCGGCAAGGCCCGCGTCATGCCGATCGGCCTGCAGCTTCATGGCAGCAAGCTCCGTGTCACCTGGAACCAGACCTTGGCCGGCGAGATGCAGCGCTGCCGGTGACGGCCCCCATCAGGCCACGAATTTTGAGGCGAATGTGAGCTGGCTCACAGAGGCTCGCTGTGCCTCCGGTTATGAGGGATTTCGCCCGGTTTCGCGTGTTCTCCGGGCAGGACGCCGGTGGCGTCTCTCTCGACTTGGCCCGGCTTGCGGAGAAGCCGGGCCTTTTTGTGTGCGGGATTGGTGCGTAGTTGAGCGAGGCGCGCGAAGCGCTATTTCAGCGAGCGCACGAAATCCAGAACCGGTCCGGTTAGCGCCGTATCGTCGGTGCCGATCGCATAGCCGAGCGACAGATGGCTGTGCTGCGGCAGCACCAGCGTCCTCGGCTTGCCGCCGGGTGCATCCGCCATGGCCGCGGCGAGTGTCTCGAATTGCGGGATGAAGGGCTGCGGATCGAGCTCGGCATAAACGAGCAGGGACGGCACCGGCAGCTTTCTCAGTCCCGCAATCGGAGAGCGCTCGGGATAGAGCGAAGCATCGGTCCCGAAATAGGAGCGGTAGCCGTCATTCACCGGAAAACTCGCAACGTCGTAGATGCCCGAGGTCAGAACGAGCCCGGCAATGCCAAGCCCCTTCGGGCCGTGAAAGCGCGGCATGGCGGCATAGGTGCCGGCATGCGTCGCACCGGCCGAATGCCCGAACAGCACGATGCGCGAGGGATCGCCGCCGTAAGGCGCGATGTTGTCGATCACCCAGCGGAGCGCCGCTCCGACGTCTTCGGGGCCTGCCGGCCAGGGATGCTGGGGCGCGAGCCGGTAGGTGATGTTGACGCCGACCAATCCGTTGCGCGCCGCCCAAAGCGGGACATTGTCGTAGAAGGGCGAGCCTGCGGTGGTCTTGTTGCCGCCGGTGAAGCCCCCGCCATGCACGAAGACGAGGACCGGCATCGGCGCGGTCGCATTCTCCGCAACAAGCACGTCGAGACGATGACGGTCGGCCGGCCCGTAGGCGATGTCCCGCGTCGCCTTGATCCCCGCATAGGGCTCGGTGTCGTGCAAGGGCGCGTAGATCGCGGCGGTCTTTTGGGGATCGATGACGCGGCCGATCGCTGCAATTTTTTCGGCAATTTCAGGACGCATGGAGTGAACCCGGAATGATCCGCGATTGCACTGCGAAAGCGCAGGGTGCGGATGTGAGGAGGCGGGACTCCCATGCCACAAACCCTGCCGCAATGCGATAGCGGGGCCTTGCATTGAACGCACGTGGCCTGGCCCGCGACCAAAATGCACGATTGTCAGAAGTCGACAAAAGGACGTTCACGATACTGGGACGGCCAGACGGGTGACCTTCCCGGTATATTTGCTAGGATTTGGCAGAGCCCACATCCTGGCCGGGAGAGAGACGTTGGGCATGCGGTCGCGCCTCGCCGGGTTGGGTTATGCAGCCGCGATTACGGCGTCGCTGGCGGGCTTTGCCCTGATCTTCGACGGCCCCGCAGCCGCGCAGACCCAGCGCGCCAATGCGGCTCAGCCGGAACGGCCGTTGATCTTCGTGCCGGGCCTCCTTGGCTCGCGGCTGTGCCGGCCCGATGCGAAGGATCCGAAAAAGCTCGAAGTCGTCTGGGGCACCGTCGGGGCGTTGCGGCAATTCCCGACGATCCGGCTGTCGCACGAGTCCGGCGCCGTCGATCCGATCAAGCCATGCGGCATCCTGCGGGAGATCGTGTTTCTCGGCCTGTATACGCAGGACGTCTATACGCCGATCATCCGCCATCTCGAGAAGACCGGCTATCGCGAGAACCGCGATCTCTTCATCTTCGCCTATGACTGGCGCCGCTCCGTTTTTGATAATGCCAAGGCGCTCGAAGCCTTCGTGCGAGAGAAGGTGCCGGACGGCAAGGTCGATGTGCTCGCGCATTCGATGGGTGCGCTTGTGGCGCGCGCCTATGTCGTGGAAGGCGAGGGTGGCGATCGCGTCGCCCGGTTGTTCAGCGCCGGTGCGCCGTTTCAGGGCTCGGTGAAAGTCTTCCAGACGGTGGAACGAGGCTGGGGCCCGCTCAATCTCGCGATGGGCGGGCTCGACGGATTTCGCCGCACGATGCTGTCCTTTCCGTCCATCTTTGAACTGATGCCGCGCTACCGCCAGTGCTGCGACGATGGGGGCGGTCCGGCTTTCGATCCGGCCAGCGCGGAAACCTGGAAGAAGCTGCACTGGGATGGGGTCGACGTTGCCACCATGCCGGACCTGCAGAAGACCTTCGTGCGCATCCGCCGGCTCGAGGACCTGGTTTCGACCGCGATGCCGAAGGGCGTCGAGGATGTCCTCCTGGTCGGCCTCGATCAGCGCACGCCCGAACGCGCCGGCTTCGAGAGCGATGGCGGGCCCGCGATGCTGAGGGTGCAGCACACATGGTCTGGCGACGGAACGGTCATCCGGCAAAGCGCGGTGATCGAACGCGCGCCGTTGCATCCGACGAGTTTCGCCGATCATCAGCGTATCCTGCACGATCCGCAGATTCAGACCTTCCTGCGCGTCGCGCTGACGGAAGGCGTCGCGCGTGCGCTCGCTACGGTGCCGGTGCGCGAACGCGGCAAGATGCTGTCGATCGACGGTATCATGACCGAACTGGTCGGGGTCCGCGTCGAGCCCGATGAGCCGATCTATCGCACCGGCGATATCTGCAAGGTGCATGTCCACCTGCGGCTCGGCGACCGGACGAGGATCGATGCGTCCTCGATCAAGCTGATGCGGCGTATGCCGGACGGGCGGGAGGTCACGATCGCGCTGAGGCCGGACCCGGCGGCGTCCGATCCCTCGAACCCGTTCGAGCAATCCTTTGTCGGTACCTTCGAGGCTGGCGTGAAGCCGGGCATCGGACAGCTCCGCGCGGTGGTTCAGCTTGAAGGCGCACAGCCCCGCGTCGTCGAGGAACCGGTGCCGGTGATCGCGCGGTGACTGTCGCGCCGATGCGGCCGAATGTGTTAAGGCGCGCCCATGGCATCGCGCACAGGTTCATCACGCCCAGGTTCATCGTCCCGGCAACAGCGGAGGCCCGGTCGCGGCCGCGTTGGCAAGCCCGAGCAGCCGCGCCGGCCCGGCGGGCAAGAGCGTCCCGATAAGCCGGGCGGGCAAGGGCGTCCCGAAATGTCGGGCCGACAAGAGCGTCCCGGAAAGCCTTTCCCTTCGTCCAAATCCAAGGCCCATGAAGGACGCGGCGTCGGCGACGCCCGGCCGAATTCGCGAAAGTTCGGCGTCAAGCCCAGCGCGAAGTCCAGCGCCGCGCCGATAGCTCGCCCGCGGTCAGGTCCGGACAAAACCCAGGCGCGCGACTCACCGCAGCCCGAGGCCGCCACCTCGTTCAATACGACCGTGCAGAACGTGACCGTCACGCCGGATGAAAACGCGATGCGCGTCGATCGCTTCCTCGAGGCGCGTTTCCCCGGCCTGTCATTCAGTCATATCCAACGGGTTATTCGCAAAGGACAGCTCCGCGTTGACGGCAAGCGCGTCGAGCCCAAGGACCGGCTGGAGGCCGGTCAATCGGTGCGCATTCCACCGTTGCGGCTGGAGCCGAGGGAGCCGCGTCCGGCCAGCGGCAAGGATGCCGAAAACCGCGATTTCCTGAAGTCCATCACGCTCTACGAGGACGACGACGTGATGGTGCTGAACAAGCCGATGGGGCTCGCGGTGCAGGGCGGCTCTGGAACCACCCGACACATCGACGGAATGCTCGGCGCGATCCCCACAAAGGACGGCCAGCGGCCGCGACTGGTGCATCGGCTCGACAAGGACACCGCCGGGTGCCTGTTGATCGCGAAGTCCCGCTTCGCCGCCGCGGCGCTTGCGAAGACCTTCCGTTCGCGCTCCGCCCGCAAGATCTACTGGGCGCTGGTGCCGGGCGTGCCCAAGCCGCGGCAAGGCCGGATCTCGACCTACCTGGCGAAAGAGGAACGGCAGGACGATTCCGTCATGCGGGTCGCCAAGCACGGCGAGGAGGGCGCGAGCCACGCCGTCACCTATTACGCGGTGGTGGAAACCGCCGCGCATCGCCTTGCCTGGCTCTCGCTCAAGCCGGTGACCGGGCGCACGCATCAGCTCCGTGTACAGCTCGCGCATATCGGGCATCCGATCGTCGGCGATCCGAAATATTTCGACATCCAGAACTGGCAATTGCCGGGCGGCATGCAGAACCGCCTGCATCTTCTCGCCCGGCGGATCGCCGTGCCGCATCCGCGGGGCGGCACGATCGACGTCACCGCGCCGCTGCCGGCGCATATGCAGCAGAGCTGGAGCCTGATCGGTCTCGATGCCAGCCGCTACGATCCGATCGAGGACGCACCGGAAGGTTGATCGGGCGGGGGCCTGAACCCGTCACGATGCGTTCCTATATGTGACAGGTTCGGGGCGTCTCTCAGCCGCCTCGCAGGGCGGATGAGGCAGATGCCAATCTACTTGAACATTGCCGCTTTAGTGCTGTTATTACTTGGCTTTTCCCGACTTGAAGTCCGGGCCCAGGGCAGTGAGGGATTTCCGTTTTCGATCATCAATGACGGATCGGGAAAGCGCACCGCGCCGCGGGCCCGCAAGGCGCAGCCTCCGGCGCAAGCCCGTCCGGCCCCACGCGAAGCGGCGAAAGTCCCCCGTCGCACCCGGCGCGGCTCGTCGACCGCCTCGACCATCCCGACCTACCGGTCGCCGCTGACGCCGCTCGGCACCGTCCGGCCGTTGCCGACCGCCCCCAGCATGGCGAACCCGGCTTCCCCCGCTGCACCGGTCCCCGGCGTCGCCGGCACCGGCGGGCTTCCCGCCATCGCGCCGGCGCGTCCGGCCGGACAGACTTTCCAGGATCGCGCGCAGAGCTGCATCATGTCCGGCACCGCGCAGGGTGTCGGCGCCGGCCAGATCGGAAGCTTCACGCAGAGCTGCGTCAATCGCTGAGTGTAACCCTGCCGCTGTCAGCTGGCCGCTGTCTCGGCACTCGCGTGGTCGAGCGCCGCAAGATCCTCGCCCGTGAGCTTGATCTCCGGCGCTTTCAGAATTTCGCCAAGTTGCGCAAGATTGGTGGCGCTGACGATCGGCGCGGTAACGCTCGGCCGCGCGAGAAGCCAGGCGAGCGCGATCTGCGCCGGCGTCGCCTCGTGCCGCTGAGCCACGGCATCGAGCGCGTCGAGAATGCGCAGCCCCCGGGCATCGAGATATTTCGACACCCTGCCGCCGCGTGCGGCGCTTTTCGACAGGTCGTCCTCTGACCGGTATTTGCCGGACAGGAAACCGCTGGCGAGGGCGTAATAGCAGATGACGCCAAGTTCCTCCTCGACGCACAGCCTCTCGTAGTCGCGTTCGAAGCCTTCGCGCTCATAAAGATTGTAGTGCGGCTGCAGGCATTCGTAGCGCGGGATGCCGAGCCTGCGGCTTGCCGCGAGCGACTCCCGCAGCCGCTCCGGGCTCATGTTCGATGTGCCGAGCACGCGAACCTTGCCGTCTCCGACAAGCTTCGCATAGGCCTGCAAAGTCTCTTCGACCGGCGTGTCGAGGTCGTCGAAATGGGTCTGATACAGGTCGATGTAATCGGTCTGCAGCCGGCGCAGCGAATCTTCCGCCGCGCGCAGCACATAATCTCCCTTGAGGATTTTGCCGGCGCCCATGTCGGTGCCGACCTTGGTAAAGATCAGCACGTCGTCGCGCCGTCCGCGCGCCTTGAGCCAGCGCCCGATAATGGTTTCGGATTCGCCGCCCTTGTGGCCGGGCACCCAGCGCGAATAGCCGTCGGCGGTATCGATGGCGTTGAAGCCTGCCGCGACGAAGGCGTCGAGCAGGGCGAAGGATGTCTTTTCGTCGGCGCTCCAGCCGAACACGTTGCCCCCGAACACGATCGGGGCGATGGACAGGCTCGAGCGGCCGAGCTTGCGGCGTGTCATGCGTTCTCCTCGCGGGTGTGAATCCACCATGCGGCGAGATGCGCGGCCGCGCAAGGGTCACGCGCCGCACGCCGGACATGCGCCGCGGCGCGGCTCTCAGGGATTGTTCAGCGCAGGCTGGCGTTGATCGCGTTGAGCGCGCCCGAACCGGGACACAGCTCCTTTTCGCTCAGGGCATTGAGCGGCCTTGCCGTGGTCTTCAGCGAGGTGTGCAGGTCCTGCGGGTCGTCCGCAATGTAAAGCACGCCGGTGACGATCTGCCCCTTGGCCGCATGGCGCTGCAGGAACGCCATCGCCGCGGTGCGATCGTGGATATCGTAATCGGCGCCGAGCTTGCGCAGCGCCAGCGTCGAGCCGTCATGCTGCTCGACGAGCTGCACGGTGCCTTCCGCATAATCCACGGTGATCGGCGCGCGGCCGGCAAGGACATCGAGCCGGTTGACCGCCTCGTTGTGCTCGCGGACGTAATCGAAGCTCTTGGTCGAGCCGGCATGGTTGTTGAAGGCAACGCACGGCGAGATCACGTCGAGGAAGGCCGCGCCCTTGTGTTCGATCGCGGCCTTGATGATCGGCACGAGCTGCCTTTTGTCGCCGGAGAAGGAGCGGGCGACGAAGGTCGCGCCGAGCTGCAGCGCCATTGCCGCAAGGTCGATCGAGTTGTCGGTATTGATGACGCCGCGCTTGGATTTCGAGCCGCGGTCCGCGGTCGCCGAGAACTGACCCTTGGTCAGTCCGTACACGCCGTTATTCTCGACGATATAGACCATGTTGACGCCGCGCCGCATGACATGCGCGAACTGGCCGAACCCGATCGAGGCGGAATCGCCGTCGCCCGAGACGCCGAGATAGATCAGGTCGCGGTTGGCGAGGTTGGCGCCGGTCAGCACCGACGGCATGCGGCCATGCACGGAGTTGAAGCCGTGCGAATTGCCGAGGAAATAGGTCGGCGTCTTCGACGAACAGCCGATGCCGGAAATCTTGGCGACCTTGTGCGGCTCGATCGAGAGCTCGAAACAGGCTTCGATGATCGCAGCGGTGATCGAGTCATGCCCGCAGCCGGCGCAGAGCGTCGAGATCGTGCCCTCGTAATCGCGGTGGGTATAGCCGAGCTCGTTCTTCGGCAGGGCCGGGTGGTGGAATTTCGGTTTGGCGATGTAGGTCATGAGGTCTTCCTTTCCCTCTCCCCTTGGGGGAGAGGGTGGCGAGCAGCGAAGCTGCGAGCCGGGTGAGGGGGCTCCTGCCTTTGTTGAACGGTCCCCCTTACCCGACCACGCTGCGCGTGGTCGATCTCTCCCGCAAGGGGAGAGGTGAAACGGAGCAAGCGGTGAGGTGCGAACGTCATGACGCCACCCGCATCGGCTTGACCTTCATCCGGTCGAGGTGATCCCCGATCGCGCCGGCAATGAACCGCGCGGTGATCGGCGTGCCGTCGAAATGCAGGATCGGAACCAGCCGCACCGGATCGACGCCGCATTCGTTGACGATCAGCGAGCGAAGCTGCGCATCGCGATTCTGCTCGACGACATAGACGAAGTCGTGGTCGGCGACGAATGAGTTGACGCTGGAATGGAAGGGAAAGCCGCGCACCCGCATGCGGTCAAGCTGATGTCCGCGCTTTTCCAGGATGCCGAT
>NZ_DATMRX010000268.1:0-8011 GCF_035565855.1 Pseudorhodoplanes sp. | reverse complement strand
ATTGACCGGCGGCGTCCTTCAGCGCGAGACCACCGAGCGGCAGCGTGACCCCGCGGCGGATCTTGTGGCCGCGCACGTCGATCAGTTCGAGCGAGCCGCCGCCGAGGTCGCCGGTGATACCATCGGGATCATGGATGCCGGAGACAACGCCGAGCGCGGCAAGTTCCGCTTCGCGCTTGCCGGACAGCACATCAATTTTGACGCGGCAGATGCGTTCGGCCTCGGCGATGAAGGGCGGCCCGTTCTCCGCATCGCGGCAGGCTGCGGTGGCAATGCCGTAGACCTTGGCGACCTGAAGATTGTCACACAGCGCGCGGAACCGTCGGAGCGCCGCGAGCGCTTCGGCCACGGCATCCGGCGCCAAGAGCCCCGTCGACTGCACCTGCCGCCCGAGGCCGGCTAGCACCTTCTCGTTAAAGATCGGCGACGGGCTGCGCGTCAGACCTTCATAGACCACGAGACGTACGGAGTTCGACCCGATGTCGATCACCGCCACCGGCGGGCCGTGATCGAGGCGCCCCTGCGCCATTTCAACGGACGCAGGCGCACCGGCCGGCAGCGCAGCCGTCCCGCGCTTCTGCCGCTTCTTGCCGCCAGCCTTATCGGCATCGCGGTCCTTACCGCCGGTCCTGGCGGCGGCTGAGACGGCGCGGCGTTGATTCTTTGAGCGATTTCCCACGACCCGACAGGCTCGGATTGGTCATGAAATATTTCTGGGCGTTGAAAGGCTCCTCGCCTTTCGCGGGCCTTATGCGGGTTGCGGTGCCGTCAGGCAAGACCTTCCAGCTCTGCTCGTTGTCGTTGAAATTAACCACCATGATCTGGTCGAGCACCTGTTCATGGACGGTCGGATTGGTGATCGGGCACAGCGCCTCGACACGGCGGTCGAGATTGCGGGGCATCATGTCCGCCGATGAAATATAAACAACGGCCTTCGGATGAGGCAGGCCGTGCCCGGCGCCGAAACAATAGATCCGGGAATGTTCGAGGAAGCGTCCGACGATGGACTTGACCCGGATATTGTCCGACAGCCCGGGGACTTCGGGCCTCAGACAGCATATGCCGCGCACCACGATGTCGACTGACACCCCGGCCTGCGAGGCCTGATAAAGCTTGTCGATGATGTCCGGATCGACGAGCGAATTCATCTTCAGCCAGATCGCTGCGGGGCGACCGGCCTTGGCGTGCGAAATCTCGGCGTCGATGTGTTCGACCAGCCGGCGGCGCAGCGTCACTGGCGATACCGCCATCACTTCGAGCTCGGCCGGCTCTGCGTAACCGGTGATGAAATTGAAGATGCGTCCGACATCGCGCGCGATGACCGGATCGTCGGTGAAATAGGACAGGTCGGTATAGATGCGCGCGGTGATCGGATGATAATTCCCGGTGCCGACATGCACATAGGTCGCAAGCTTGCCGGCCTCGCGCCGCACCACGAGCGATAGCTTTGCGTGCGTCTTCAACTCGATGAAGCCGAACACGACCTGCACACCGGCGCGTTCGAGATCGCGCGCCCAGCGAATATTGGCTTCTTCGTCGAACCGTGCCTTCAGCTCGACGAGGGCGGTGACCGACTTGCCCGCTTCGGCGGCTTCCGCCAGCGCCTTCACGATCGGCGATTCCGCGGATGTCCGGTACAGGGTCTGCTTGATTGCAATCACGTCCGGATCACGTGCCGCCTGCTGCAGGAACTGCACCACCACGTCGAACGATTCATACGGATGCTGGACGATGAAATCCTTCTGGCGGATCGCCGCGAAACAATCGCCGCCGTGATCGCGGATACGCTCGGGGAAACGCGGATTATACGGCGCGAACAGAAGGTCGGGACGGCCGATGGCCACGACTTCCTTGAGATCGTTGAGCGCGAGCATGCCTTCGACCAGAAATGTCTCATCGTTGCTGACGCCCATGGCGCGCTGCACGAAGCGCCGCAAATCCTCCGGCATGGATTTTTCGAGCTCGAGCCTGATCACCGATCCGCGCCGGCGGCGCTTGAGCACGCTCTCGAATGAGCGGACCAGATCCTCGGCCTCTTCCTCGATCTCGATTTCGGAATCGCGGATCACCCGGAAGGAGCCGACACCGTTCATCACGTATCCGGGAAACAGCTGACCGACGAACAGGCAAGCGACCTGCTCCAGCATGATCAGACGCTGCGCAGAGCCGTCCGCTCCGCGCGGCAATTGCACGAAGCGCTCGATCTTGTGCGGAACGCGGATCAGGGCGTTCATCGCCTTGCCGTCGCTGATGCGCGACAGCTGCAGCGCGAGGGTGAAGCCGAGATTGGGGATGAACGGGAATGGATGCGCCGGATCGATGGCGAGCGGCGTGAGAACCGGGAAGATGGAGGTGAGGAATTGCTCCTCCAGCCAGTCCTGTTCCTCTGCCGTCACCCCCTTCGCGTCTGCGATCAGCATGCCGTTGGCGGCCAACTCCTCACGCAGATTACGCCAGCAAGCCTGCTGATCGCTGGCGAGGACCGAGACCACATCGGCAATCTTGATCAGTTGCTCGGTGGGCGTGAGGCCATCCGGGGAGCGGTCGGCGACACCTTCGCGGACCTGGCCCTTCAACGCGGCCACGCGCACCATGAAGAATTCGTCGAGATTGTTGGCGGAAATCGACAGGAAGCGCAGCTTTTCGAGCAGCGGGTGGTCGGGATTGGCGGCTTCGTCGAGAACGCGTCGGTTGAAATGCAGCCACGACAATTCACGGTTGATGAAGCGTTCGGGGCTGTCCATCAGCGACACGGGCACGTCCTGAGCGGGTCCGCCGGCGGCGGATTCCTGTTTCAGAACAAAGGCTTCAGCCCGGTCATGCATGTCGTTCATCCTTCGGACCCCGACCATAAGACGGATTCGTGACCACGCGGTGACTGCGCACCGCAAAGATTGACCGTCATGGTCGGGAGGACAAGTCCGAAGCGGGGCTTTAAGTCCCCTCGCGCAGGTCCCGCAGCACTTCGGCGGCCAGCGCGCGATTGACCGGCCTCTTGCGCTGAAGCGCCTCGCGGTCGAGCGTCTGCACCGCCGACTGGATGGCGGCAAAGGAGCGCGGAATCCGCGTCAGGAGATAGGCGATCAGCGGCTCGTCGACGCTGAGCTGGCGGTCGGCAAACAGCTTGACCGTCACCGCCCGCAGCAGGGCGTCATCCGGGGTCGCCATCGCGATCGCAGGCATGGCTCGCAGCCGTGACGCAAGATCGGGCAAGCCCACTTTCCAGGACGCGGGCAAGGTACGCGCGGTCACGAGCAGATAGCCGTCATGCTCCTTCACGAGGTTGAGGAGATGAAACAGCGCCCGCTCGTCGAAATTACCGGTTTCGCAATCCTCGAGAACCAGTGCCCCGGTGGCGAGCGCATCGAGGAGAGTCGGCGTGTGCATCGCGTGCGCCGACAGCATGCGCGCGCCCGACAGCGACGCCCAGATCGAGGCAAGATGGCTCTTGCCGCTGCCTTGCGGTCCCGCGATGGCGAGCGCACGCGCCGGCCAGTCGGGCCAGCGCTCGATCATTGCGAGCGCGGCTTCGTTCGAGGGCCCCGGCAGAAAGTCTTCGCGTGACAGCCGCTCGGCGTGATTGAGGGCGAGCGCAAGCTGTCGCGGCGGCGATACCATCCTCAGCCCAGCTGACCGCCCGTGTAATACGAACTCGCCAGATATTGCCGCAGCAGGAAGCGGACCAGCACGCCGATCGCGGCGGCGACCGGGACGGCAACCAGAAGTCCAACAAAGCCGAACAGATAGGCGAAGGCGATCAGCGAAAACATCAGCCACACCGGATGCAGCCCGATCTCCTTGCCGACCAGTTGCGGTTGGAGAATGTTGCCTTCGACGAATTGCCCGATCAGGAAAATGCCGGCCGCCATCGCGGGCATGGTCCAGTCCGGCCAGAATTGCGCGGTCGCAACGCCCACCGCGAGCAGGAAGCCGGTGATCGTGCCGACATAGGGCGCAAATCCGAGAATGCCGGCAGTCAGCCCGATCAGCAAACCAAAGTGCACGCCGATCGACATCAGCGCGATGGCGTAGAAGGTCCCCAGAATCGTGCACACGATCGCCTGGCCGCGGACAAAGCCGGCGATCGCCCGGTCCATGTCGCGCGCGAGACCGCGAACGGTTTCGCGATGCGGGACCGGCGTCCAGGAATCGACCGTCTCAAGCATGCGCGGCCAGTCGAGCAGAAGATAAAAGGCGACGATCGGCGTGATGACGACGAGCGAGAGGACCGACACCAGCGCCTGTCCGCCGCTCCAGAGCGACCCGAGAAGCGCGCCCGCCCAGCCCGCCGCGGTCGCCGCGACCGTGCCGGCGGAGTTCTGAGCCTCCGGCAATTTGTCACCGATATATTTGCCAAGCTTTCCCTGGCTGGCTTCATTCACCAGCTGTCGCAGACGCTCCACATATTGCGGTACACGCGCGACGAAATCGGAGACCTGTTCGGCCAGCACGGGCAGCAGCAGGATCAGGACAACGGCGATCAGGCAGACAAAGACCAGGACGACCACGATCGAGGCGACGGCTCGCCCCAACCCGATACGCTGAAGCTGGCGCACCAGCGGATCGAGCAGATAGGCGAGCGCCATGCCGGCCACGAACGGCATCATGACGTCGCCGAGCAGCCACAAGAGGAAGATGAAGACCAGCACCGCGCCGGTCCAGAAGATAAGCTGACGGCGCAAGGTCAGCGGGCTGCCGGCGAGCTGCGGCGGCGGACCACCGGCCGGTCCTGTCATCATGGTGTTCATGCGTGACGTCCCCTCACCGTCCTAGCGTCCGGCTCCGTTGGTACCGAAATGGCGGATCCACTCGGCGACATAGAAGCCGATCGAGAGCAACGTCAACATCGTGACAAGCCCCATCAGCACGGGCAAGGCGGCGCCGACCTCGAAATTCAGGCCGAGTGAGCCCAGAACCGTTCCCGCAAGAACGATCTGGGCCACCGTATTGAGCTTCGACACCGGGTGCGGTCTTACCGGCATCGGCCGGTCGATCAGCATGGCGACCAGAAAGCCGCCGATGATCAGGATGTCGCGCGAGACCACGAGAATCACCACCCAGCGCGGCAACGCTTCCGTGAATCCGAGCGCCACGTAGATCGATACGATGAGCGCCTTGTCCGCCAGCGGATCCAGCATGGCGCCCAGCTCGGTCGACATGTTGAAGCGTTTGGCGAGGAAGCCGTCCACGGCATCACTGATGCCTGCCGCCAGAAACAGCAGAAAGGCCGGCAGCGTCTGACCCGCTGTAATAGCCCATACGATCAGCGGCACGCAGAGGATGCGCGCCATGGTGATAAGATTGGGTAGACTCAACGCTAAGGCCCCGGCAGGAATCGGACCGACACTGCGGCCCGCGCAATTATAACCGCCGTCAAGGCATTGCGCCTAATACGATTTCCGCGCTACCACGCGGCGAATTTGCCGCAAGGCCAGAAACCTTTGCACGATGGGGCTTAAACACATGTCCGGCAAGACGACCGGTCCGGGACGCGGCCTCACGTATGGCGAAGCTGGTGTCGACATCGACGCCGGCAACCGGATGGTGGATCTGATCAAGCCGCTGGTACGGGCCACGGCGCGGCCGGGGGCGGATGCGGAGATCGGCGGCTTCGGTGGCCTGTTCGATCTGGCCCGCACCGGCTTCAAGGACCCGGTGCTGGTGGCGGCCACCGACGGCGTCGGCACCAAGGTCAAGATTGCCATCGAGACCGGCCGGCACGACACCATCGGCATCGACCTCGTCGCCATGTCGGTCAATGACCTCGTGGTCCAGGGCGCCGAGCCGCTGTTCTTCCTGGACTATTTTGCCTGCTCGAAACTCGACCCGGACACCGGCGCCAAGGTGGTGGCCGGCATCGCGCAAGGCTGCCGGGAATCCGGCTGTGCCCTGATCGGCGGCGAGACCGCGGAAATGCCCGGCCTCTATCAGCCCGGCGATTACGACCTCGCGGGGTTCGCCGTCGGCGCGGTCGAGCGCGGCAGCATTCTCCCGCGCGGCGATGTCCGCGTCGGCGACGTGGTGATCGGGCTCGCATCGTCCGGCATCCACTCCAACGGCTTCTCGCTGGTGCGGAAGATCGTGGAGCGGTCGGGCCTTGCCTTCGAGGCGCCGGCGCCGTTCGCCCCTGGTCATACCCTTGGCGAAGCGCTGCTCGTGCCAACGCGGCTCTACGTCAAATCCTGCCTCGCGGCGATCCGGAAGACCGGCGCGGTCAAGGCGCTCGCGCATATCACCGGTGGCGGCTTCCCGGACAATATCCCCCGCGCTCTGCCCGACGGGATCGGCGTGTCGATCGATCTGTCAGCCGTCCATGTGCTCCCGGTTTTTCGCTGGCTCGCGCAAGAGGGTGACGTCGCCGTGCCGGAAATGCTGCGCACCTTCAATTGCGGGATCGGCATGGTGGCGATCGTGGCGCCGGAGCACGCAGACGGCGTACTTGCGGTGCTGCGCGACCATGGCGAGACCGCCAGCGTCATCGGCGAGACGACAGCCGCCACGGGCGCGGAGCGCGTGACCTATCGCGGCTCGCTCGAGCTGTCGCTGTAGCGTGCCGCTGTAACCCCATGAACCGCAAACGGACCGCCATCTTGATTTCGGGGCGCGGCTCCAACATGACCGCGCTGATCGAGGCGGCGCGGGATGCGCGTTATCCGGCGGAGATTGCGCTCGTGCTCTCCAACCGCCCCGACGCGGCCGGATTGCAGCGCGCCGCCGAGGCGGGCATCGCGACCGCGATCGTCGATCACAAGGCCTATGGCAAGGATCGCGCGGCCTTCGAGCATGCGCTGCAGGAGGTGCTGACCGCGCACCGGATCGAGCTCGTCTGTCTCGCCGGCTTCATGCGGATCCTGACCGCATGGTTCGTCGCGCAATGGCCGGAGCGGATGCTGAATATCCATCCGGCGCTCTTGCCCGCCTTCAAGGGGCTCGACACGCATCGGCGCGCGCTCGAAGCCGGCGTTCGCGAACACGGTGCGACCGTGCATTTCGTCGTGCCCGAGATGGATTCAGGACCGATCATTGCGCGGGCGCGCGTGCCGGTCCTGCCCGACGATACGGAGGACGCACTCGCCGCGCGCGTGCTCGCGATGGAGCATCGCATCTATCCGCTCGCGCTGAAGCTTGTCGCATCGGGCCGCGTCCGGGTTTCGGACGGACGATGCGTCATCGCCGGTCCCTGCGAGGATGAAGACGCCCTCTTCCTGCCCGGACTTATAAAAAAACCCCGGTAGTCCCGGGGCTTGAAGCACATAAAGGCGGTCAGCCGGCGTCGCCGATATCGACTAGGCCACCTTGAGATTTTCTGCGGACGTCTTGCCGCGGTTCGACACGAGTTCGAACTCCACATTCTGTCCTTCGTTCAGGGTCGAGAGCCCTGCCCGTTCGACCGCCGAAATGTGGACGAACACGTCCTTGTCGCCGGTTGTTGGCTTGATGAACCCGTAACCTTTGGTCGGGTTGAACCATTTGACGGTACCCATCGGCATCGTCTGTCTCCTGGTCTGTCAGTCTTCGAGATGACGCCTCGCAACGGTCAGCCGCATCGGCGCCACAACCGGGCTTTCAGGATCCGAACGGTCACGTCGCTTACGAGGCGGAGCGCAGAAGGAGCCAAAGTCAGATTGCCCTCCCATCCGAAGCGTCAAATGCGGCTTTAGCAAGACAAGGTCCGCTTGCTGCCGTCATTGTTAATGTTCGCATCGCTCAAACGGACGAACTTTGCGTAAATGCTGCAAAACGGAAAAGCAGTCGGGCGTCTAGACGATTTCGGATGAGGTGGAATTCCATCGCCCGTTTTCTTGTCATGCCCGGCTTTCAATCGGCACATCAACGCGGAAACTTGCCGTGCCGCAATCAGGGCTGCGACTGCTTGACCCAGACGCGGTTGTCGTGAAACGCCGCACCGCCATAGGGCGCGATCGCGTCGGCGCCGGTCAGCGAATTGATGCCGCAGCCGTCTTCGTAGGCGGAATTGGGCCAGATCGATTCCGCGATCACCACGCCACGC
>NZ_DATMRX010000267.1:0-35676 GCF_035565855.1 Pseudorhodoplanes sp. | reverse complement strand
GACGAGGCGGGCGAGATCCGCAGTGTCTCATCCGCGCAGGTCAACGCCTTCCTGCGAGCGATCGCGGGCACCTCGATTTCGCTCAAGGATTTTCGAACGCTGCTGGCGTCGGCCGCGGTGATGGAATCCCTGGCGCGTATTCAGCCTGCCGAAAGCGAACGCAAGCGCCGGAAGCAGGTGCTGGACGCTATTCGCGAGACCGCCGAGGAATTGGCCAACACCCCAGCGATTTGCCGCAAGAGCTATGTCCACGAGACGGTGGTGACCGCCTTCGAGAATGGCATTCTCGAAAAATTTTCGCGCACGCTGAAGTCGTGCCGGTCCGAGGGTGGACGTGAAAAGGTGCTCGCGCAGGTGATCGCGGCGGCCGCGCCCTAGAGGCCGCCCATCGCGCAGACGCGCTTCCATTCGGCGGCCGTCACCGGCTGCACCGAAAGCCGCGACAGCTTGACCAGCGCCATGTCTTTCAGCTTTGGATCGCTCTTGATCGCTTCGAGGGTAACTGGCGTTTTCATCGCCTCACGCGCCGCGAAATCGACGACCACCCAAGGGTCGCCGGCCTTGGCCGTCGGGTCGGGATAGCTTTCCCGCACCACCTCGACGATGCCGACGATCTCCTTGCCGATATTCGAGTGATAGAAGAAGGCGAGGTCGCCCTTCTTCATCTTCTGAAGATTCAGCTTGGCCGCATGGTTGCGCACGCCGGTCCAGGCTTCGCCCTTCTTTCCGGATTTCACCTGCTGGTCCCAGGACCATGAATCGGGTTCGCTTTTGACGAGCCAGTATTGCATCTCTCACACCTCGGCACGGACCGGGCGGGCGAGCAGCCGCCCGATCACTTCCTCGACGCTGGCCTTGCCTTCGACCACATCGGCCACGGCATCCGCGATCGGCATTTCCACACCGGCTTCGCGCGCCATCTCGCTCAGCGCCGAGGCAGTATAAACGCCTTCGGCGAGCGCGCCGCCGCTGAAGGCTTGCAGCGGCGATGATCCCTTGCCGAGCGCAAGGCCGACCGAGAAATTGCGCGATTGCGGTGTCGAGCAGGACAGGATGGTGTCGCCGAGCCCGGACAGCCCGGTCAGGGTTTCCGGCTTCGCGCCAAGGGCGCGGCCAAAGCGAAGGATCTCGGCAAAGCCGCGCGTGGTGAGCGCCGCGGCAGCGCTCGCCCCGAGCCCGCGCCCGGACACGATGCCGGCGGCGATGGCGAGCACATTCTTCGCGGCGCCGCCGATCTCGACGCCGCGCAGGTCGGTGGAATGGTAAGGCCGAAACATCGCGGAGCCGAGCGCCCGCGCCAATGTCGTCGCGGTCTTCTCGTCGCCGGCGGCAAGCGTGACGGCGGTCGGCAATCCCCGAACGACATCCGCCGCAAAGCTCGGACCCGAAAGCACGGCCGGCGTCGCATTCGGCGCGGCTTCCGCGATGACCTCGGTCATGAATTTGCGGGTGTCGCGTTCGATGCCCTTGGCGCAGGCGATCACCGGCATGCCATTCGTGATCAGCGCGGTGAGCGCTGTTGCGACCTCGCGCAAGGCCTGCGCTGGTATGGCGAGAAGAAGTGCATCGCACCGGACGGCTTCATCGAGGCTGGCGGTGATCGCAATGCGCGCGTCGATCTTCGCTCCCGGAAGGCGCGGGCTTTCCCGCGTGCGCGCGAGCGTCTCGGCGGTCTCGGCGCGGTGCGCCCATACGGTCACGTCACGGCCTGCGCGCTGCGCCGCGGTGGCGAGCGCAAGCCCCCAGCTTCCGGCTCCGATGATCGAGAGACGTTGATACGGCATGTCACCCTCGTGCTGCGGCATGCGTCACCGTTGCCAGCGGCCAGCGTGCGCGCGGGGCGGTATCGAGCGCATCGGTGAGGCCGGCGGCGAGGCGTTCGGCGCCCGCCCAGGCGATCATGGCGCCGTTGTCGGTGCACAGCTCGGGCGGTGGCACAATCAACCGGATTCCAGCCTTGTCGGTCAGCGTTCGCAACACGCGGCGCAGGCCCTGATTGGCGGCAACCCCTCCTGCGGCCACCAGCGCGTTCGGCTGGCCGAAGCGATCGGTGAAAACGCGGAGCCCCGCCCGCAAGCGATCGTGAACGGTGTCGACGATCGCCTGCTGAAATGAGGCGCAGAGATCGGCGACGTCCCGGTCCGACAACGGCGCAATCCGCTCGGCTTCGAGCCGGAGCGCAGTCTTCAGTCCTGACAGCGAGAAATCGGGTTCGCGCCGGTGCTGCATCGGACGCGGCAGGGCAAAGCGGTTCGGATCGCCGTGCCTGGCGAGCCGCTCGACCTGCGGTCCTCCGGGATAGCCGAGACCCAGAAGCTTCGCGGTCTTGTCGAAAGCCTCGCCGATGGCGTCGTCCATGGTGTTGCCCAGCAACACATAATCACCGACGCCGCGCACGGCGACAATCTGGGTGTGGCCGCCGGATGCGAGAAACAGGCAATAGGGAAAATCGACCTCGTCGGTCAGGCGCGCCGTGAGCGCATGCGCCTCCAGATGGTTCACCGCGATCAGCGGCGTGCGATGCACGAGGCTGATCGCCTTGGCCGTGGTCAGCCCCACGATCACGCCACCGATCAGGCCGGGTCCCGCAGCCGCGGCGATGCCGTCGAGCGACGAAAACGCGCATTGCGCTTCCGCCATCGCCTGCGCGATCAGGAGATCGAGCACCTCGACATGGGCGCGTGCGGCGATTTCCGGAACCACACCGCCAAAGGCGGCGTGCTCGTCGGTCTGCGACAGGACGACGTTGGACAAAATGTGTCCGCGTCCGCCCGGATCGCGCTCGACGATCGCGGCAGCGGTTTCATCGCAGGTGGTTTCGATGCCCAGCACGATCATCGGCTTGCAATCCCTGCCCGGACGCTGCCCTATGGGGTGACTTTAAGGCGTGGCGCCGGGATGGTGCCCCGGCCTAGCATTGCGAGGTTTGATGGCGCAATCCGCTTCTTCCGCGCACCTGATGCGCATCGGAACGCGCGGCTCTCCGCTGGCGCTTGCGCAGGCGCATACCGTGCGTGATCGGCTCGCGGCCGCGCATGGCTGCCCGGCCGACGCCATTGCCATTCACATCATCAAGACGACGGGAGACCGCATCCTTGACCGGCCGCTGTCCGAAGCCGGCGGCAAGGGGTTGTTCACCAAGGAAATCGAAGAGGCATTGCTGGCGGGCGAGATCGATCTCGCCGTGCATTCCTCCAAGGACATGCCGACTCTACTGCCGGACGGGCTCGCGCTTGTCGCTTACCTTGAGCGCGAGGATGTGCGCGACGTATTCATCAGCCGCAAGGCGGCGTCGTTCGCCGACCTTCCGCCGAATGCCCTGGTCGGCAGCGCGTCGCTGCGCCGTCAGGCGCTGGTGAAGCGGCTGCGCCCGGACCTGCGGGTGGAGACGTTCCGCGGCAACGTGCAGACGCGCCTGCGCAAGCTCGACGAAGGCGCAGCCGACGCGACGTTGCTTGCGCTTGCCGGGCTCAAGCGGCTCGGCCTCGAAGCGGAGGCGACCGCAATCCTGCCGCTCGATCAATTTCCGCCGGCCATCGGACAGGGTGCGATCGGCATCGAAGCGCGGCTCGACGATACGCGCACGCTCGATCTCCTTGCGCCGATCGCGCATCGCGACACACGGATTGCGCTGGAGACCGAACGCGCCTTCCTTGCAGCGCTCGATGGCTCGTGCCGTACGCCGATTGCAGGGCTAGCGACCGTCGATGGCGATACGCTCAGCTTTCGTGGCATGATCCTGCGGCCGGATGGCAGCGAGGTTTTCGAAACATCACGTCGGGGCGCGGTGGCCGATGCCGAGAGGCTCGGCGCCGATGCCGGCCGTGAACTCAAAGCGCGCGGCGGGCCGGATTTCTTCACGAGCGGATGA
The DNA here is from genome assembly GCF_035565855.1 of Pseudorhodoplanes sp. Taxonomy (GTDB): domain Bacteria; phylum Pseudomonadota; class Alphaproteobacteria; order Rhizobiales; family Xanthobacteraceae; genus Pseudorhodoplanes. Next base: position 31,805 of record NZ_DATMRX010000267.1, on the reverse strand, counting down.
TGCGGCTTCTGTTGACGCGCCCCTTGCCCGAAGCGGAGCGCACCGCCACCGCCTTGCGTGCGATGGGACACGAGGCCTGCATCGCGCCGGTGCTCACGATCGAGACGATTGCGGACGCGGCGATCGGTCCGGGACCTTACGCCGCCGTGCTGTTGACAAGCGGCAATGCCGCGCGCGCCATTGCCGATCATCCGAAACGTGCATCCCTGATTGCACTCGATTGCTTTGCCGTCGGCGCGCAGACGGCGGCGGCGGCCCGCGCGATCGGCTTTGCGCGCATCCACGTTGCCGGCGGCGACGGCGAGGATCTCGCGAGAGTGGCGGGGCAGCATCTGCGCGACCGTCACCTGCCGCTGCTTTATCTCGCCGGAGACGATCGCGCGCGCGACATGGCCGCGGAACTTGCAGTTTATGGGCTGACGCTCGAACTCGTGGTGGTCTATCGCGCGAGAGCCGCGCAACATTTCGCGCCGGGCATCGTGAACGAACTCCTGGCCGGTGCGTTCGATGGCGTGATGCATTATTCGCGGCGCAGTACCGCCATTTTCGTCGAATGCGTGCGAGCGGCCGGCGCGGAAGCGCAGGCTGCGCGTCTGAAGCATTTTTGCCTGTCCGCGCGCGCCGCGGAACCGCTCGCCGCGATTAACGCGAAATCCATTGTTGTCGCCCAACACAGGGACGACGCTGCGATGCTGGACCTGGTCAGCAAATCCTGAGGCCGGCATCGCAAGTTGCCGCAATGCGGCAACCCGAGTATCCAGTGCGCGGGGGCTCTGAAATCCCGTTCGCCACTCGTCCGGGGAAACCGCGCTTTGAAGGACGAAAGCATGCCAGACGACAAAAACGAGCCCAACAGGCCCTCCGGCGCAGCGTCCGGGCGCAGCAACCGGCCGACCACGATCGATCTGAAGGCGACGGAGATCAGTCCGGAACCGGCGCCAAAGCCCGAGCCGGAACCGGCCGCAGCGCCGGTATCACAGGCGCCAGGAACCGAGGGCGGCGGGAGCCAGGGCGACGAGGCGCCCCGGCAGGCCGAAAAAGCGGCCGACAAGCCGGCGGCGGACGCCGCCACATCCGGCGAAGCACCGCGGCCCGATCCCGCACCTCCGGTTTATCCGGCGCCGCCCGCGCGCAGCCCCTGGTCCGCGATCGGCATCGCGCTGGCGTCCGTTGTCTTTTTCGCGGGCGGCCTCGCCGCCGGGTATTGGTGGGCGACGCACGCAACGCCGCCCGTTGCGGCAAGCGGCGGTGAGTCCCGCTCCGCCGAATTGCTGGCGCGGATCGATCGTATCGAGACGCAGCTTGACGCAGCGCGCAAGAATACGCCGCAACTCGACGCGCGCCTGTCGAAACTCGAATCCGCGCTGAAAGCCGCGCCCGCAACCGATCCGCAATTGCAGGAGCGTCTTGCGAAACTCGAATCGCAGCTCGCTGCGCCGCGCGCCGACGATCCGCAACTGCTCGCGCGCATTGCCGCCGCGGAATCCGCGGTCAAGACCCTGACGGACATGATGACGGCGCGCGAGAAGCGAAACGACGAGCTTGCCGCGCTGGCGCGGGATGCGCATGAGCGTGCATCGAGCGCCATCACTGCTGCCGAAGCGGCCAAGAACACGCAGGCGGCATCACCGGAGGCGCGTGCCGATCTCGAAGCGGTGGCCAAGCGCATCGCAACGCTGGAGGAAACAGCGCGCGGCGGTCAAGCCGAATTGGCGCGCCGCATGGCGACCGAGGATGCCAAAGGCCGGTTCGCATTGACGGCGATCGCGTTGCGCGACGCCGTGGACAAAGGCGCGCCGTTCGCCGCCGAACTCGCGTCGGCGAAATCGCATGCGGCGGATGCCGCCAGCGTCGCTGTGCTGGAGCCCTATGCATCGACAGGTGTGCCCAGCGCACAGGCGCTCGGCCGCGAGCTCTCCAGCCTCATGCCGGCGCTCTGGAAAGCGGCCCGAGGGACGACCCCGCAAACCGGCACGTTCCTCGAGCGCCTGCAGGCCAACGCGGGAAATATCATCCGGATCCGGCCGGCCGGCGACGTTGCCGGCGACGATCACGACAGCATCCGCGCGCGCATCGAAGCGCGCGCCGCGACCGCAGACATCGACAATGCGCTCTCTGAATTGATGAAGCTGCCGCCCGAGGTGCGCGCCCCGGCCGAGGCCTGGATCAAGAAAGCGCAAGCGCGCAATGCGGCGGTCGCCGCTGCGCGGAATATCGCGCAGACTGCGATTGGCGCGCTCGCTAAATCCGGATCGTGAGGCACGTTCGGTCATGATCCGGGTTGCATCCTTCTTCATCATCGTCGGGTTGATCGCGCTTGGGGTGACGTGGCTCGCCGATCGTCCGGGCGACGTTCACCTCACCTGGCTCGGCTGGCACATCGAGACGTCGCTGATGGTGCTGCTCGCAGTCGCGCTTGCGCTGCTTGTCGCCGGCATATTCGCATGGTCGATCCTGCGCGGCTTGTGGCGCTCGCCGGCACGTGTCGCAACCGCGATGCGCGATCGCAAGGACGCGCGCGGCCAGCGCGCCATCATGCGCGGGCTGATCGCGATCGGTGCGGGCGATACCCGCGCCGCGCAACGCTATGCCGACGAGGTCAAGAGAATTGCGGCGGACGATCCGCTGGCCTTGCTGCTGACGGCCCAGGCGGCGCAATTGAGCGGCGACCGTTCCGCCGCCGAGAAAGCCTTCCGCCGCATGACGGCGAGCGAGGACACCAAGCTGCTCGGGTTGCGCGGCCTGTTCATCGAAGCGCAGCGTCGTGGCGATCTCGCAAGCGCGATCGCCTATGCCGAGGAAGCCGCCACCATCGCGCCATCGTCGCCCTGGGCCGGTCAGGCGGTGCTGCAGATCCGTTGTGCGAATGGCGATTGGGCTGGCGCGCTCGATATGCTGGAGAAGAACCGCGCCGCCGGTGCGCTCGACCGTCACACACATCGGCGCCATCGCGCGGTGTTGTTGACGGCCCGGGCGCTGGCCCTGGAAGAGACCGAGCGCGACACCTCGCAGGCGCTGGTCCAGGAAGCCGTCAAGCTTGCGCCGACGCTGGTGCCTGCTGTCGCGCTTGCTGCGCGCTATCACGCCGAGGGCGGGGATCTGCGCAAGGCAAGCCGGTTGATCGAGCGGGCTTTCGAAGAATCGCCGCATCCCGATCTTGCCGAAACCTATGCCTATCTGCGCTTCGGCGATTCAGCGCGTGACCGCCTCAGTCGCGTTCGCAAACTTGCCGCGCTTGCACCGGATCATCTGGAAAGCGCGCTTGCGCTGGCCCGTGCCGCGATCGATGCCCGCGAATTTGCCGAGGCTCGCAAGGCGCTTGCTCCGTTCGTCGCCAAGCCTACGCAGCGTGTGGCGCTGCTGATGGCCGATCTCGAACAGGCCGAGTTCGCCGACGAGGGCCGCTCGCGTGAATGGACTGCGCGTGCCGTCCACGCCGCCCGCGATCCCGCCTGGGTCGCGGATGGCTTTGTCTCGGATCGGTGGCTGCCGATTTGCCCGGTTTCGGGCCGCATCGATGCGTTCGAATGGAAGGCACCGCCGGCGGCCATCGGTCAGGCGTCCGAACCGGTTGACGAGGCGGTGGCGCTCGAGCCGTCGCGTCCCACCATCGAGGCAAAACCAGCGGCACCGGTTGCGCCGCCACCCGCCCCGGCTTCCCCTCCAAAGGCACCGCCCGCGGTGAAAAAAGGCCCGCGCGCCGTGCCGGAATCGGTTGTGCCGATCACCCATGTTCCGGACGATCCCGGTCCTCCCGAACCCGATCAGGACCGCGAGCCGCAGTCAGAACCCAGCTCCGCGTCGCCCGGCTGGAAACGCCTGTTCTTTTTCTGAGGACCCGCGCGCCTCGCTTGAAAAAAGGGGTTTGGACCGTTACAGAGGCCCCCTTACCGCATCGCATGAGAGCCGGCGTAGCTCAGTGGTAGAGCATCCGCTTCGTAAGCGGGTGGTCGGGGGTTCAAATCCCTCCGCCGGCACCATCCTTTCACCGATCCGATTTACCACCTTCGGCGAACCGCGCTCCCCGTATGGGTTCCGTTGCTTGACGGCCTTCGCCTTCGCGTGTGTCATATCAGGACTCTGCGGACGATGATTTTGCAGTCCGTATGAATGCCTGGACCAGTCAGCTCGGACCCATGCCATGCTTCATGTCATTCAGATCCGATTGCTGACCTGCATTGCGGCGTTTTTTCTCATCTGCGGCGATGCGCTGTTCGGTCAGGCGCTGGCGTCCGTGCAGATCAGGATCAGCCTGTCGCGCCAAAGCATGAACGTGAATGTCGACGGTGCGCCCTACGCGACCTGGCCGATCTCGACCGGCCGGGAGGGCTACGGCACGCCGGCCGGGACCTTTCGCCCGCAATCGATGCACAAGATGCATTATTCGCGGCGCTACAACATGACGCCGATGCCGCATTCGATTTTCTTCTATTACGGCTTTGCCATTCACGGAACATCCGAGGTGCGACGGCTCGGCCGTCCGGCATCGCATGGCTGCATTCGCCTGAGCCCCCAGAATGCGCGAGCGCTCTACTCTTTGGTTGGGCGCCACGGCATGAGCAATACCAGCATCACGGTCACCTATTGAATTGCAGGTGGCATGGGTCCGCGCTTTCGCGGGGACGGCAAGACCGGGACGAGGCGTTTCCACCTCACGCGAAATCGCGCTAAGGACGGGAAGCAGCAACGCATCGCGCGTATCGGGCGTCCCACCTTTGTGACAGCAAAATCCCGCAGCTTGGTCTGGCCGGGTTGCAGACGGGATGCATGATACGCCTGCGATCTCAAGGAGTCCGGGACCATGAGTGACGCGCCGCAAGCCCTCGAAAGCTATCTCTCCGGTGCGTGGCGGCGCGGCGAGGGCGTCGAGACCGAACTGGTCGATCCGGTCCATGGCACCGTGCTCGCCACCGCGAGCGCCCGCGGCCTCGATCTGAAGGCGGCTCTCGATCACGCGCGCAACAAGGGCGGTCCGGCGCTCCGCGCGCTGACCTTTGCCGAGCGCGCGAAGCTCCTAGGCGCGATCGCCGATGTGCTGGTTGCCAATCGCGCGAAATACGAAGCGATCGCGATCGCCAATTCCGGCAATACCAGGATCGACGCGGCGATCGACATCGACGGCGGCATCGGCACCTTGAAATATTATGCGCGTCTCGGTGCCCCGCTTGGCGACGCAACCTTCCTGCTCGATGACAAGCCGGTGCGTCTCGCCAAGGCGGAGAATTTCCAGGCGATCCATCTGCTGGCGCCGCGTCACGGCGTTGCCGTTCACATCAACGCCTTCAATTTCCCGAGCTGGGGATTGTGGGAGAAGGCGGCGGTGGCGCTTCTCGCCGGTGTGCCGGTGCTGGCGAAGCCAGCCTCGTCCACGGCGATGCTGACGCACGAGATGGTGCGCGATGTAATCGCCGCCAATGTGGTGCCCGAGGGTGCGCTGAGCCTTCTTTGCGGCGGCGCCGGCGATCTGCTCGACAAGGTGACCGGCGAGGATGTCATTGCCTTCACTGGCTCGTCGGAGACGGCGGGACGCATCCTGCGTCATCCGAACATTCTCGCACGCGGCGTGCACGTGAATATCGAGGCCGACAGCGTGAATGCGGCGCTGCTTTCGCCCGGCGCGAGCGATGGCGCCTTCGATGCCTTCATCAAGGAAGTCGGTCGCGAGATGACGGTCAAGGCCGGGCAGAAATGCACCGCGATCCGCCGCGTGTTCGCGCCAGCCGAGCGCGCCGACGCAGTGGCCGAGGCGCTGCTGGCGCGCCTGAAGAAGACGACGCTCGGCGATCCGCGCAACGAATCCGTGCGCATGGGTCCGGTGGTGACGCGCGCGCAGCAGGCTGCGGCGTTCGACGGCATCGGCAAGATCGCGAAGGAAGCGGAGATCCTGACCGGGGGTGCGAGTGCGCCCGCGATCGACGGCATCGATCCGTCGAAATCGGCATTCGTTGCACCGACGCTGATGCGCGTCGCCGACGGGACGAGCGCCAATGCCGTTCACGATACCGAGGTGTTCGGCCCGGCGGCGACCATCATTCCATACAAGACTGAGGCCGAGGCCTTCGCGCTGGTGGCGCGCGGTGGCGGCTCGCTGGTCGCGTCGGTCTATGGCGACGACCGGAGCTTCTTCGCGCGTGCGGTCGCGGCGCTTGGCGCCTCGCACGGCCGGCTGCTGATGGTCGAACCCTCGATCGCCGATGCGCATACCGGCCATGGCATCGTGATGCCGCAATGTCATCACGGCGGGCCGGGACGCGCCGGAAATGGCGAGGAGCTCGGCGGACTTCACGGCCTGCGGCTCTATCACCAGCGGCTCGCGGTGCAGGGGTCGACCGATCTCCTCACCGAATTGCAGGCCAAGGCCTACGCGTTGCATTGAGCGCCTCCAGCGCTCCGAAAACAAAAGCCCGGCCGAAACGGCCCAACAACAAGAAACCGCGAACCGGACGAAGGGAGCGTCCAGTGTCCGAGGTTTACCTGGAACGCCGGCCGTACAATGCGGCCGCGGATTTCGTCGACGCCAATGTCGCGCGCGGATTGCGCGACAAGCCGGCGTTCGTCGATCCGCAGCGCACGATCACCTACGGCGAGCTGCAACGAAAGACGTGCCGCTTTGCGTCGGGCCTCCTCGCTTTGGGCCTGCGGCCGGAAGATCGCATTGCCCTCCTGATGCCGGACACGGTCGACTATCCGGTCGCATTCTTCGGCGCGATCCGTGCCGGCATCGTGGTGATCCCGCTCAATACCTGGCTCAATCCCGAGCAACATGCCTTCATGCTAGCCGACAGCCGCGTTCGCGCGATCGTGGCCGATGCGTCCTATGCCGAGAGCCTGCGGAAGGCGGCGGCGTCACTCGCGTCACTTCGCCATGTCATACTCACGGGGCCGGGCGCCGAGGCGCAGCCTTCGCTTGCCGGGCACACGCCGCTGCCATTCGAAGCGGTCTGCCGCATGGGTGCCGACGACGTGTTTGTTGCGCCGACCTTGTCCGACGAGGTTGCATTCTGGCTCTACACGTCGGGCTCGACCGGCGAACCCAAGGGCGTCAAGCACGTCCAGTCCAGCCTGATGGCGACCGCGAAACTGATGGGGCAGGGCGTGCTCGGCATCGGCGCGGATGACGTCGTGCTATCAGCCGCGAAGCTGTTCTTCGCCTACGGCCTCGGCAATGCCATGTCGTTTCCGCTGTCGGTCGGAGCGACCGCGATCCTGTGGCCGGAGCGACCGACGCCGGATGCAATATTCGCGCTGATGCAAAAGCATCACCCGACGATCTTCTACGCGGTGCCATCGCTCTATGCCGCGCTGCTTGCTCATGACGCGATGCGGCGCGGCGCCGGCTCGGAGCGGCTGCGCCTCTGCGTCTCGGCCGGAGAGGCGCTGCCGGCGCATCTGGGCGAACGCTGGCGCGAGGTTGCCGGCGTCGACGTGCTCGACGGCATCGGCTCGACAGAAATGCTGCAGACCTTCCTGTCGAACCGGCCGGACGATGTGCGTTACGGATCGACCGGCAAGGCGGTGCCGGGTTACGAGCTGAAGATCGTGGACGAGAATGGCGCCGAGCTGCCGCCGGGCGAGATCGGCGAACTTGTCGTGCGCGGGCCGTCGGCCGGCGAAGGCTACTGGAATCAGAGGCGCAAAAGCCGGGTTACCTTCGCGGGAGAATGGACCTTCACCGGCGACAAGTTCTATCGCGACGCGGACGGCTACTACTTTTACTGCGGCCGCACCGACGACATGTTCAAGGTGTCGGGCATGTGGGTCTCGCCGTTCGACGTCGAGGCCGCGCTGATCTCGCACGAAGCCGTGCTCGAAGCCGCGGTAATAGCGAAAGAGGACAGCGACGGCCTGATCAAGCCGAAGGCGTTCGTTGTCCTGAAGAACGGCCATGCAAAGGACGAGACGCTGCTTCACGAGCTGAAGGAGCATGTGAAGGCGCGCGCCGGGACCTGGAAATATCCGCGCTGGATCGAATTGCGGACCGACCTTCCACGCACTGCAACCGGCAAGGTGCAGCGCTTCAAGCTGCGCGAGGAGGAAGCCGGGCGCGCCGTATAGCCGTCCAGGAGCCTATCGTGGGAATGAACGGTGTCACGACAGGCCGCGTGTCATGGCCGCATCACAGCGGCTTCGTCACCATCGGCACCTGCATGTCGCCGAGGCGGACCATGTCCGTCTCGACACCGAAGATCCGCGCGATCCGCTCCCGGCTGAGCGCGCGTTGCGGCGGCGCGTCGGCGGCGATGCGGCCTTGTTCCAGCACCAGGACGCGGCTGGCATAGCGCGCCGCAAGCGCAAGATCGTGAAGCACGGTGAGCACCGCGCCGCCCGAGCGTGCCACCTGTTGCAACACATCCATCACCACGAACTGATGCCGGGGGTCGAGCGATATGATCGGCTCGTCGGCGAGCAGCACTTTCGCTTCCGTCGCAAGGACGCGCGCGAGCGCAACGCGCGCCCGTTCGCCGCCAGAAAGCCTGGTGACGATACGATCGGCGAAGTCCTTCGTCCCGGTGGCTTCCATCGCATGCGCGACAGCGGTCCGGTCCCGCTGCGACACCGGCGAAAACGGATCGGCATGCGGATAGCGCCCGAGCGCAACGATCTCGCCGGCTGGCAGCGGCCATGAGAACGCATGGCCCTGCGGCAGATAGGCCAGACGGCGGGCGCGCTCGCGCGCGGTCAGCGCGCTCGACTTTTCGCCGTCCAGCATGACCTCGCCGAAGCACGGCAGAAGTCCCGCCAGCGCCCGCAGAAGGGTGGTCTTGCCGGCTCCGTTCGGTCCGACCAGCGCAACAAACTCGCCCGCGTTCAGCGTGACATTGGCGCCGTCCACGACTGTGCGGCCGCCGAGCCGTACCGTGATATTCGAAGCTTGCAGGAGCGGCTCGGTCATGATGGCTCGCCCTCGAGATAATGCCGCTCGCTGAAGATCATGTAGAGGAAGAACGGCACGCCGATCAGTGCCGTCACCACGCCGACCTTCAATTCGATGGCGGATGGAACGATGCGCACCAAAATGTCGGACGCGAGAAGCAAGGCTGCACCTGCGAGCGCTGAAGGCAACATGATGCGGGTCGGATCGGACTGCACATGGCTGCGGACGAGATGCGGCGCCACCAGTCCGACAAATCCGATTGCTCCGGCGACCGCCGTTGCGGCGCCGACCCCGAACGCGGTGCCGAGCACGACGGCGAGGCGCGTGCGCTGCAGATCGACGCCCAGCGACACCGCCGCATCCTCGCCGAGCGTCAATGCGCGGAAGGCGCGCGCATGGACGAGGAGGACGATCCAGCCGAGCACCATGAAGGGCGCCGCGATCATCAGGTGGTCGCGCGAACGGTCTTCCAGCGACCCGAGCAGCCAGAACGCGACTTCGAGCGCGATGAACGGATTCGGCGCGAGGTTGAGGATCAGCGCGGTCATCGCGCCGGCGAAGCTCGCAAGCGCAAGGCCGGCAAGCAGGATGACGGTGAGGCTCGTGCGCGGTCCCGCAATCAGCACCAGCGCGCCGACGGAGAGAAGCGCACCGGCGATCCCGGCGATCGGCACGAGGAGCGAGGTTGCGGGGAGAAAGCCGAATGCGATCACCAAGGAGGCGGCGGCCGCCGCGGCCTGCGGCGCGCCGAACAGGGCGGGTTCCGCCAGCGGATTGCGGAACAATCCCTGCAGCGCCGCGCCCGAGAAGCCGAGCGTCGCGCCGATCAGCGCCGCAAGCAACGTCCGGGGCAAACGGATTTCGCGCACGATAATGCCGGCCACACCGTCGCCGCTCCACAATGCTTTCAGCGCGTCGACCGGCGTCAGGCCGGCTGGACCGACCGCGAGCGATGCGATCATCAGGACGGCAACGAGCAATGAGAGGGCCGCATTGAGCGGCCAAACGGATTTGGATAACGCTGGCATTGATGATGGGCCCCGGCCACTATCCTCGCATGATGCGCGTTCTGAGAACAGTGTGCGGCCGGCTCGCCATCGCCTTCGGCGTCGCCTTGGGCATCGCGTTAGGAGCGGGCGCCGTTCAGGCCGAGACGGCGCCGCGCCGCGTGGTGTCTTTCAACCTTTGCGCGGACCAGCTTGTCGTGGCGCTGGCCGACCCGGGGCAGATTGCCGGGCTGTCGCCCTATGCCAGCGATCCGGCCTTGTCGGTCGTGGCCGACAAGGCGCGCGCTTTCCGCAAAGCGGACTGGCAGGCCGAATCGACGCTTCTGCTTGAGCCCGATCTCGTTCTCGTCGGCCCTAACGATCGCTCGGTGACACGCCGGATGCTGACCTCGCAGGGCTTGCGCGTGGTGGAGACTGGTTTCGTCAGCGACCTCAACTCGGCGCGAAAGCAGATCCGCGAGATAGCCGCCTTGCTCGGGCATCCGGAGCGCGGCGAGGCCATGATTGCCGATCTCGAGCGTGCGCGTGCGCGGCTCGCCGCGGTTGCGCCGGAAGGCGATCGCACGGCGCTCGTCGTCGAGCGCGGCGGCTACACGCAGGGGCCGGCCAGTCTTGCCGCGACGTTGCTCGCGGAAGCCGGGCTGAAGCCGCCGGCCGGTGCGCCCGCGGGCTATGGCGGCTTCATTCCGCTGGAGAAATTCCTGGTGCTGAAGCCGGACTTCGTCTTCCTCAAGGATCCGCCGAACGCCGCAACGGATCAGGGCGCGCTGTTCCTGGTGCATCCGGCGTTGCGTGAGCTGTATCCGCCCGAGCGGCGCGTTGCCTTGCCGACGCGCTACACGATGTGCGGCGGCCCGGCGCTCATCGCCGCCTTCGATTACATGGCGGATGAGATCGCGCGGTTGCCCGCGCCCTGAGCCTCGCTCCACGCGCGAACGATCGCGGCGAGGGCATCGAGCCCGTCGGTGAGCGCGGCAGGGCCCGGCTGCAGAATGAGCGGCGACTTGATCTCGCGCAGCCAGCCGTTCTTCACCGCGGGGATTTGCTCAAAGCCCGCGCGCGCCGCGACCTTCGCTGGCACGAATTTCTTGCCGCACCACGAGCCGATGATGATGTCGGGCGCAGCCGCGATGACGGCTTCCGGCGTGACGATGCGTTCGTTGGCGCTTTTGCTGCGGGAAATCTCGGAAAAAATGTCGATGCCGCCGGCAATCCCGACCAGCTCGGACACCCAGCGGATGCCGGAGATCATCGGCTCGTCCCATTCCTCGAAATAGATCCGCGGCCGGATTGCGAGAGCGCAAGAAGCGGCGCGCGTATCGTCAAGCTTCTTTCGCAGCGAGGCGATGAGCGCATCCGCTTTCTCGTGCACGCCGACCAATGCGCCGAGCGTGCGGATCATCCTGAAGATGCCCGCAACGTCGCGCTGGTTGAAGGCGTGGACTTCGACGCCTTCGCGAATGAGCTGCGCCACGATGTCCGCTTGGAGATCCGAAAAGGTGAAGACGAGGTCGGGCGAGAGCGCGAGAATTTTCGGGATGTCGGCGCTGATGAAAGCGGAGACGCGGGGCTTCTCCTTGCGCACCTGCGGCGGCCGTACCGCATAGCCAGACACGCCGACGATGCGGTCCTGTTCGCCGAGGAGATACAGCGTCTCCACGGTCTCTTCGGTCAGGCAGACGATGCGGGCCGGCGGGTGCATTGCCGCAAGCCTACACGAATGCGGCTTCGTCCGCCTTGCCCAGAATGTCGGGCCCGCCGATCGCGGCGACGCGGCCCACCTCCAGCCGCACGATCACATTGGCGATGCGTTTGAGTTCGCGGGCGTAATGGCTGACATAGACCATCGGGATCCTCGCCTCGTCCCGCAGCCGCAGCAGATAGGGCATGATCTCGCTCTTGCGCGCGGGATCGAGCGAGGCCAGCGGCTCGTCGAGCAGCAGCAGACGCGGCCTCAGCATCAGGGCGCGGCCGATCGCGACGCGCTGGCGCTCGCCGCCCGACAATTTGCCCGGCCGGCGGCCGAGCAACGGTTCGATATCGAGCATCGCAACGACGCGTGCGAACTCCGCAGGATCATGCGGCAACCCGGCCATCCAGCGGCCGTAATCGAGATTGCGCGCCACGGTCATGTGCGGGAACAGCCTGCCTTCCTGGAACACATAACCGATCCGCCGCTGATGGGCCGGCATGTCGAGGTGGCGCGCGCGATCGAACAACACCGCGTCGCCGAGCGCGATACGTCCGTCGTCGGGCCGCACCAGTCCGGCGATCATGTTGACCAGCGTGGTCTTGCCTGCGCCGGAGGGGCCGAACAATCCGGTCACCGGTCCGCTGCTTTGGAACGCGATGCTCAGATCGAGATGGCCCACGGTCTTGCGAAGATCGACACTGAGCATGGTCAATCTCCGTGAAGCCGGCGCGCGGCCCTGCGCGCGAAGAATTCCGATGCGAGCAGCGCCGCCATCGCAATCACGATCGCAACGATCACAAGCCGCAAGGCGGCGGCATCGCCCGCCGGGGTCTGCGTATAGGTATAGATCGCCGCCGAGATGGTCTGCGTTTCGCCGGGAATGTTCGACACGAAGGTGATGGTTGCGCCGAATTCACCAAGCGCCTTGGCGAAGCAGAGCAGCGTGCCGGCGATGATGCCGGGCATCGCGAGCGGCAGCGTCACGGTCGCAAAGCGCCACAGCCGGTTTGCGCCGAGCGTCGCTGCGGCGTCTTCGAGCTTCGTATCGATCGCCTCGAACGAAATCCTGATCGGCCGCACCAGAAGCGGAAACGCCATGATCCCGCAGGCGAGCGCGGCGCCGGTCCAGCGGAACGAGAACACGATGCCGAAGGTCTCGTACAGAAAACTGCCGATCGGTCCGCGCCGGCCGAAGGAAATCAGCAGAAGATAACCGGTGACGACGGGCGGCAGCACCAGCGGCAGCACGATCAGCCCGTCGAGCAACGCCTTGCCCGGAAACTGCTTGCGCGCCAGCACCCAGGCGGCGGCAACACCGAACGGCAGCGCGACCAGCGTCGCCACGGTTGCGATCCGCAGCGACAACAGGATCGCGGTCCATTCTTCGGGCGTGAGATCGAACACGGGACAGGGTTGATGCTGCGGCGTTCAGGTCGTCGGCTTCGCCGCCAGCACGGTGAAGCCGTATTTCTCGAAAATCTGCTTCGCCGCGGGGCTGCGCAGGAATGCGAGATAGGCGGTGGCATCGGGCTTCGCGGTTGCCGTTGCAGCCACCGGATAGATGACCGGCGGGTGCGAGCCTTCCGGGAACGTGCCGATGATCTTCACGCCGGGCTCAACCATGGCGTCGGTCTTATAGACGATGCCGAGTGCGGCCTCCCCGCGCGCGACGAGCAGGAGCGCCGCGCGCACATTGTCCGCCATCGCGAATTTCGGCTCCGCCGCGGCCCATGCGCCGAACTGCTCCAGCGCCGCTTTCGCATAGCGCCCGACCGGGACCGCCTTCACGTCGCCGGTCGCGATGCGCCCGTCACCCGCGAGCCCTGCGAGATTGAACCCCTCTCCGATGGTGGCGTTGCCGATCCTGGAATCCTTCGGCGCGATCAGCACCAGCTTGTTGCCGAGCAGGTTGACGCGCGTCTCTGCATTGATCGCCTTCTTGTCCTGGACATAGTCCATCCATGTCAGGTCGGCAGACACGAAGACATCGGCGGGCGCGCCGCCCTCGATCTGCTTTGCCAGCGCCGAGCTTGCGGCATAACTCGACACTACCTTGATGCCGGTGGCTCGGGTGTAGGCGGCGTTCACATCGTCGAGCGCATTCTTCATCGAGGCTGCGGCGAAGATGGTGAGGCTCTTGCCCTGCGCGGTCGCGACCTGCGGCGCGAGCCACAAGGCGACGCCCAAAAGGGCCAGCCGGATGGTGAAGCGTCGTCTGTGCATGGCGGTTCTCCAGGGACGTGCCGCCCGGACAACATGGCTGTGCCACACCGGGAAAGGCGAACGAGCTAGGGTCGAATGCGATGTGTTCGGGAACCGCCGTTCCGTCGTGCCGGGGCGCGCGCAGCGCCAGCCGGATCGCGCGCGGGACTTTAGCAACCTTCCGGCATTTGCCAAGATCGGCCAGAACAGAGCCACAGCGCGCGGGACGAACCGGGGAGGAGAGGATGGCGGCATCCGCCACGCCCATGGAAGGCGAATACGACACCATCATCGTCGGTGGCGGCTCCGCCGGTTGCGTGCTGGCGAACCGCCTCTCCGCCGACCCGGACCGGCGCGTGCTGCTCCTTGAAGCCGGCGGGCGCGATAACTGGATCTGGTTTCACATCCCGGTCGGCTATCTGTTTGCGATCGGCAATCCGCGTTCCGACTGGATGTTCCGGACCGAACCGGTGCCGGGGCTGAACGGCCGTGCGCTCAACTATCCGCGCGGCAAGGTGCTCGGCGGAAGCTCAGCGATCAACGCGATGATCTACATGCGCGGGCAGGCTGCGGACTACGACCACTGGCGGCAGCTCGGTCTCACCGGCTGGGGCTGGGACGACGTCAAGCCGCTGTTTCGCAAGCAGCTTGATCACTTCCTCGGCGCAAGCGAGCACCATGGGGTGGGCGGCGAGTGGCGCGTTGAATATCCGAGGCTGCGCTGGGACATCACCGATGCGTTCCGGGAGGCTGCGGCGCAGGCCGGCATTCCGAAATGCGACGACTTCAACACCGGCAACAACGAGGGCTGCGGCTATTTCCACGTCAACCAGAAGATGGGGCGGCGCTGGTCGTCGGCGCGCGGCTTCCTCAAGCCGGTCATGCATCGCGGCAACCTGCGGGTCGAGACCGGGTGCCTCGTCGAGAAGATCGAATTCGACGGCAAGCGCGCGACCGGCGTGCGCTTCCGCCAGAACGGCGAGAGGAAGATCGCGCGCTGCCGCGGTGAGGTGGTCCTGTCGGCGGGCGCGATCGGCTCGGTGCAGATCCTGATGCTGTCGGGTGTCGGTCCGGCCACGCAACTCGCCGAACACGGCATCGCGCCGGTGCTGGACAAGCCGGGCGTCGGCGAAAATCTGCAGGATCACCTGCAACTGCGCCTGATCCACAAGGTGTCGGGCGTCACCACGCTGAACGAAACCTACCGGTCGCTGGTCCGGCGCGGGATCATGGTGCTCGATTACGCCTTCCGGCGCCGCGGTCCGCTGACCATGGCGCCGTCCCAGCTTGGCGCATTCACGCGGTCGAGCCCGCGCTACGACCGGCCGAATATCCAGTTCCATGTGCAGCCTTTGTCGCTCGACAAGTTCGGCGATCCGCTGCACGACTTCCCGGCTTTCACGACAAGCGTCTGCAACCTGCGGCCCGCAAGCCGCGGTTATGTGCGGCTGCGCAGCGCCGATCCCGCCGACAAGCCGATGATCCAGCCGAATTATCTTTCGACCGACGAGGACCGCCGGGTCGCCGTGGACTCGATCCGGGTGGCACGCAACATCGTCGCGCAGCCGGCTTTGCAGGCGTTCAAGCCGGTGGAATATCTGCCGGGCGAAGCGGTTCGCAGCGATGACGACGCGGCGCTGGCAAAGGCGGCGGGCGACATCGGGACCACCATCTTCCATCCGGTCGGCACCGCAAAAATGGGCCGCGCGGACGACCCGATGGCGGTGGTCGACGAGCGCCTGCGGCTGATCGGTCTTGCCAATGTCAGGGTGATCGATGCCTCGGTGATGCCGACGATCACCTCCGGCAACACCAATTCGCCGACGATGATGATCGCGGAGAAAGGGGCCATGATGGTGCGCGAGGATGCGCGGCGATGAGGATCGGATGCGATTGCGGGCCGCCATACGATTTCCTAAGAGTCGCCGGATATCACCGTCACCATGACCATGCATCCGCTCCTTGCGCGCATCCGAAATATTGTTGCCGATCCGCGTCGGGAGTGGCCGCTGATCGCGACCGAATCGGGCGATCCCGCGCGGCTCCTTGTCGGCTATGTCGCCTTGCTGGCCGCCATTCCGGCGATCTCGGCCTTTATCGGCTCGAGCCTCGTCGGCGTATCGGTCTCCGCCGGCCGGGTGCACGATTCGATTCCGTTCGGATTGCTGCGAGCGCTGGTCAGTTATCTGTTCAGTTTCGTCATCGTTTACCTGACCGCGCTGGTCATCGATGTCCTTGCGCCGATGTTCAACACCAAGCGCAATTTCGGCAACGCGCTGAAGCTTGCGGTTTATTCCTACACGCCGGTGTGGCTCATCGGGATCGTTTTGATCGTTCCCGGATTGCGGTTCCTCGCCATTCTCGGGCTTTATGCCATCCGGCTGCTATGGACCGGGTTGCCGCCCCTGATGGGGACGCCGCGGCCAAAGATCCTGCCTTATGCGCTTTCGATCGTGGTTGCCGCTTTCGGCATTACGCTCGCGATGTCGGTGATCCAGGCCGCTATGCTTTCGCTGCCGTTTCGCGATTAGCGCGATCTCGGTTGAGATCGAATCGCATCGTTCATTGCTGTCATGCCCCGCGAAAGCGGGCATCCAGTAACTCTTGAAGCCTTGTGGTTACTGGATCGCCCGCTTTCGCGGGCGATGACAGCTGGAAAGGGAGGCTAGCTCAGCGCCCGCAAATAGCGGATCGGGCGTCCCGCGGTGAGAGTCTGCGCCGCGGCGATGATCGCGTTGGCGTCGATTCCATAATGCCGGTAGAGGTCGGGTAGCGAGCCGGTCTGGCCGAAATGTTCGACGCCGAGGCCGCGCGTACGGTGGCCATGCACGCCGCCAATCCACGACAGCGTCGCCGGGTGTCCGTCCAGCACCGTGACCAGTCCGCAATGCGGCGGCACATCGTCGAGCAGCCGTTCGATATGCGAGCGCGCATGCACAAGGCCGCGTTCGCGCGCGCGTTGCGCTGCGGTCCAGCCGGCATTGAGGCGGTCTGCCGAAGTGACGGCGAGAAGTCCGACATCGCGGCGGTCCTCGCCCATCAGTCCCACCGCTTCGATCGCTTCGGGGGCAATTGCACCGGTATAGGCGACGACGACCTGCGCGTTCGGTCCGGGCTTTCGCATCCAGTAGGCGCCATCGATGATCGCCTGCTGCAAGTCATTGGTCATCGGGCGCTGAGGCTGTTCGATCGGCCGCGTCGAGAGGCGCAGATAGACCGAGCCGCCGGTTTCGTCGCGCAGCCAGTTGCGCTCCGAAGGCGCGGCGTCGCCGTCCTTCTGGATATAGTCGAGCGCAAAGCGCAGGATCACCGCGAGCTCATCGACGAAGGCCGGCTCGAACGACGCAAGCCCATCCTGCGCCATACCGATGAGTGGCTGCGCGATCGACTGATGCGCGCCGCCCTCCGGTGCGAGCGTGATGCCCGAGGGCGTCGCCACCACGATGAAGCGCGCATCCTGATAACAGGCATAGTTCAGCGCATCGAGGCCGCGCGCGATGAACGGGTCGTACAGCGTGCCGATCGGCAGCAGGCGCTCGCCCTCGATGCTGTGCGCCAGTCCGAGCGCGGACAAGGCGATGAACAGGTTCATCTCGGCAATGCCGAGTTCGATATGCTGGCCCTTCGGCGAGAATTCCCAGGCAAAGGTCGAGGGGATGCGCTCGTTGCGGAATGTATCGAGCATCGGGCTGCGGCCGAACAGCCCGCGCCGGTTCACCCAGGCGCCGAGATTGGTCGAGACCGTGACGTCCGGCGATGTGGTGACGATGCGCGAGGCATAAGCCTCCTTCGACTTGCCGATCTCGTTCATCAGGGCGCCGAAGCCGGTCTGCGTCGAGGTCACGGCTTGTGCCGGCACGGTCAGCGTCGCCGGAATCGCAATGCGGGCTGCGGCAGGCGCTTTCTTTCGCTGCGCGAAGGGCACCTTGTCGAGAAAAGCCTGGATGGTTTCAGTCGGCTGCGTCAGGCCCTCGAAGCGATCCCATTCATGGCCGGGGCGGACGTTGTTCTGCGCGCGGAAGGTTTCCATCTGCGCGGGCGTCATCAGGCCGGCGTGATTGTCCTTGTGGCCGGCCATCGGCAGGCCGAAGCCCTTCACCGTGTAGCAGATGAAGCAGACCGGCCTGTCGTGCTTGATGCTGCGGAAGGCCTTGATCAGCGCTGGCAGGTCGTGGCCTCCGAGATTGTTCATCAGGCGCGCCAGTTCCTCGTCCGACCGCTTCTCGATCAGCGCCGTGACCGGACCCTGATCGCCGATCTCGTCAAGGAGGCGCTTGCGCCACGCTGCGCCGCCCTGAAACACCAGCGCCGAATAAAGCGGATTCGGACACGCATCGATCCAGGCGCGCAACTTGTCGCCTCCGGGCTCGCGGAATGCCTCTTCCTGCAGCGAGCCGTATTTGACGATGACGACATCCCAGCCGAAATTCTTGAAGAGCTGCTCGTAGCGTTCCCACAGGCCCTCGCGCACCACCGCATCGAGGCTCTGCCGGTTATAGTCGACGATCCACCAGCAATTGCGCAGATCCTGCTTCCAGCCTTCGAGCAGCGCCTCGAAGATGTTGCCCTCGTCGAGTTCGGCATCGCCAACCAGCGCGATCATGCGGCCTTCGGGCTTGTCCTTCGCGAGACCGTGCGCATGCACGTAATCCTGCACAATCGAGGAGAACAGCGTCTGCGCAACGCCAAGACCGACCGAGCCCGTCGAAAAATCGACGTCGTCGATGTCCTTCGTGCGCGACGGATAGCTTTGCGCGCCCTTGTAGCCGCGAAAATTTTCCAGCTTCTCGCGGGTCTGCTTGCCGAGGAGATACTGGATCGCGTGAAAGATCGGCGAGGCATGCGGCTTCACCGCGACGCGGTCCTGCGGACGCAGAATGTCGAAATACAGCGCCGTCATGATGGTCGCGAGCGAGGCAGATGACGCCTGGTGTCCGCCGACCTTCAGCCCGTCGACATTCTCGCGGATGTGGTTGGCGTTGTGGATCATCCAGCTGGCGAGCCACAGCACCTTCTTTTCAAGTTCGGACAGGATCTCGACGCGGGTTTCGGGCATGGGCGCGCCCCCTCGGCTGAATTTCGTACACTTAAGTGTCCCACGTCGCGGATGGCAGGGGCGTCTAAACTGCGCTACGATAGACCTCAGGATTGGCATAATCAGCCAAAAGCAGGCCAATAGTTGGTGAAATTAGCCAAAATGCAGCTCGACGCAATCGACCGGAAGATTCTCGCCTTGCTTCAGGAAGATGGTCGCTTGAGCCTCGCGACGCTTGCCGAGAAGGTCGGGCTGTCGCCATCGCCCTGCCTGCGCCGTGTTCGGCTGATGGAGAAGGCGGGGATTATCGCGCGCTATGTCGCGGTGCTGAACCAGCGCGAAGTCGGCTTGCCGGTCAGCGTGTTCGTGTCGATCAAGCTGGAAAGCCAGCGCGAGGAGGCGCTTGCGAAATTCGGCAAGGCGATCGCGCGCTGGCCGGAAGTTCTGGAATGCTATCTGATGACCGGACCGCGCGATTATCTGTTGCGTGTCGTGGTCGCCGATCTTGCGGCCTACGAACAATTCCTCAAGCAGAAGCTGACGCGGCTCGACGGCATCGCCTCGATCGAATCGAGCTTCGCACTGGAGCAGGTGAAATACACCAACGTGCTCCCGGTGTGATGCTTCCCTGTCCCTCCCCCGCTTGCGGGGGAGGATGACGAGCGAAAGCGAGCCGGGTGGGAGAAGCTGCAGACGATCACCCCACCCGCTCTCCTTCGTTGCACTCAGTCGATCGAAGGGGAGAGATGGGCGATCGCCGGAGCACATTTATTTTCACGAAGCGGCTGCTCTCTCGGTCTCAGCGCCCGCGAAAGCGGGAGATTCAGTTAATAGAACTGCTTCGGGAGTTTACTGGCTGCCCCGCTTTCTCGGGGCATGACAGGACGGGAGCGAAGTGATTCCACCGAAACTGCTTTGGAGTGGCGCCTATCCTTTGTTGCGCAGCACGAGGCACGCGCCGCCGACCTTGCGCAGGCTGTTGCAGAGCGCATTCGCCTCGGCCCGCGTATCGGTGCCGATCCGCACCTGATAGAAGATCGCGCGGCCGCGCGTTCGCATCGTTGTGGACTGGATGCCGGGACTCTTGCCGGTCAGCACGCTCTCGTAGCGCTTCAGCGCGCGCGCATACATCGCCATCGCCCGGTCGCGCGAGAAGCCGGCGCCGAGTTGCACGCCCCAGGGCTGCGCCAGCGAATGCACCACGCGCTGCGTGAGCTGCTCGAGGAAGCGGCTCGGCGATCGCTTCAGCATCGCCATCAGTTCACCGCAACCGGGCTGTCGCTTCTGCTCCTGCTTCTCCGGCGGCTTCCCCTCCAGCGCTTTGGTGCGCTCGGCAGCCCAGTCTTCGACGGTCATGCCGGTAATGGCGGAGACATAATTGCGCGTTTCGCCCGGCATCGGGCCTGTGCCGGCAAGCCATTCGCGGACGCGGCGGGGGCCGGCGTTATAGGCGGCGGCAGCGAGCCCGAGGTTGCCGAATTGCAGCCACAGCTCCTTCAGGAACTCCGCAGATTTCGGCAGAGCCTGCACCGGATCGAACGGGTCGAGGAGGCCGCGTTCGGCGGCGGTGCCGGGCATGAACTGCGCCATGCCCTGCGCGCGCTTGCCGCTGCGGGTCACCGGTCCGACCGCGTCGGCCCGGAAGCGGCTTTCCTGCCAGATCACCCGGGCGAAGAACTCGAACGGCAGGCCATGGTCCCGCGCCGCTGACTCGATCATCAGGCAAATCGAATCTTCGGACGCCGAGGGTTGCGCGAGCGCGGCGGGCACTATCGCGAGATAGAGCGCAAGGGCTCCGCCGAGCCGCGCGGCGGCTAGCGGAGCCCTCGTGCGAAGCATCTCAGAACGTGCTCTTCAGCTTCAGATGATCCATGCGGCTGATCGACTGAACATCGATGTGCTGGTCCGCGCCGTCTCGGCTGATATCCAGCGGCACCACGGTGCCCGCAGAACCGAGTGACCAAAGCTTGCGATAGAAGTCAGGCAGCGTTTTCGGCGAATCGCCGGCGATCCTGGTGATCAGGTCGCCCTTGCGCAGGCCCGCCTTTTCAGCCGGTGAGTTGGGGGTCACGCGCGAAACCACCAGCCCCTGGTCGGTGGGCTGCGTATTCAGTCCGATCCACGGCTTTGGCGCGCCGCCGACCGCGCCGTTGGCGATGAGGTCGGCGAGGATCGGCTTCAAGAGGTCCGTCGGAATGTAGAGGTTGCCGGCGCCGCCGCCCGAGCCAGAGGCATCGCCGACGATCAGCGATCCGACGCCGACCAGCTTGCCGTCGCGGGTGATGAGCGCCGCGCCGCTCCAATGCGAATGAGCGGGTGCCGTGTAGATCGCGCCATCGACGAGATATTCCCACGAGCCGGCGAATTCGCGCCGGGACACGACGCGCGCGGGGGCGATGCCATCGCGGCCTCCGAAACTCGCGGCGAGGACCGGATCGCCGACCTTCACGTCCTTGGAATTGCCGAACAACATGGGCCGCACCTTCAGCGGCGCCACGGCCTTCAGGAGGCCAAAGCCGGTGTCGTGATCGTAGCCGACGATGGTCGCCGGTATCTTGCGGCCGTCATTGGTGATCGCTTCGGCGGCGTGCGCTTCGACCATCAGGTAGCCGATGGTGAGGATCAAACCGTCGTCATCGATCACGATGCCGGAACCGTCGCGTTCCTGGCCGAGATTGTCGACGGTGCGGCCGTCAGGATTGATGTAGGTCTTGATCCGGACCACGGACGACAACAGGTCGTCCGTGCTGATCTTGACGCCCTCGTCCTGTGCGAAGGCAGAACCCGACGCGGCGGACAGTACCAGCACCGAGACCAGCAGCAGCACCACGCGCAAGGGTCGTGACTTTCGCATCAAGGCCTCCATTTGGCTCTGGGACTTGAAGATTCCGATCCGAATCGGAATTAGCAAGACCAGTGCCAATTATAGAGGCACGATCTGCGTCTCTCACAAGGGGAGAGACGCTTGTTGACGGTATCCTCGGGCGATGTGCCGTAAAAATTGCGTCAACGTTGGCGGAAGTCAGGCTATTCCAGGCCGGTCGGAACGTTCTTGTTCTCGCTCTCCAGCTTCATGCCGGACAGGTTTGCCATCGTTTCCATCAACGTGGCGAAATCCTTTTCCAGATAGGCCTTCGGATCCTTTTGCAGGATCGCATTGCCGATATGGCCCTGCAGGATTTCGCGCGTTGCCGCCGTGGTCGGCATCGGAACTTTCCATTCGCGGCCAAGTTCGAGGCCGAGATCGAGATCCTTCAGCAGCAATTCGGGCGTGAACGTCGTGGTCCAGTCGAGATTGACCAGGGCCGGCGATTTGTAGCGCGTGAACATCGACCCCATGACGCCGTTATTCATGAATTTCAGGAACGCCTCGCGCGGCACGCCCATCTTGTTGGCGAGAAGCGTGATTTCGATGAGGTTCTGGATCACCACGCCGAGCATCACGTTGTGCGCGATCTTGCAGATGCGTGCGAGCTCGCCGTCGCCGACATAGGACACGCCGTTCGGCGCAAATTTGAGGACCATGTCCTCAACCTTGCGGAAGGCGGCCTCGGGGCCGGAGGCGACGGCGGACAGCTTGCCGGCCTTGATCACCTTGGCGTTGCCCGAGACCGGGCAGGCCACGAATTCGGAGCCCAACGCTTTCAGCTGCTCGCGGATGTCCGCGGAATCGTCGACCGAGATGGACGAGCAATCGACCACGATCTTAGGCATCGCGCCCTTGCCGTTCGGCGCGACTCCGTTCGGGCCGAAATAGACTTCCTTCACGTCCTTGCCGGCCGAAACGATGGAGAACAGCACATCCACGCCATTCAGGTCGGACAGCTTGTCGACCACCTTGCCGCCGATCTTGGTCAGTGGTTCGGCCTTGGACTTGGTCCTGTTCCAGATCGAAACGTCGTATCCGGACTTCAGCAGCCACTCGGCCATCGCGTAGCCCATGCGGCCCATGCCGATCCAGCCGATCTTGGTATTCGTCGCCATCCGTTCCTCCCGCGGCGTTGTCACCCGTCTCGTAACACAGGTGCCCTGCGCTGCAAGGACTTCGCAACGTCACGCGGCCGACCTATGATCGTATAGCGGAGGTCGTATGCCGGTCATTGTTTCGCTTGAAGACGCACTCGCGCCGATCGTCGATGGCTGCATGCTGGCGGTGCCGCGCGAGCAGGCCGGCGTCGCCATGGAGGCGACGCGCGCGTTGATCCGCCGCAATGTGAAAAATCTGCATCTGGTCGCGCTGCCGGCTTCGACCCTGCAGGCCGACATGCTGATTGGCGCCGGCGGCGTGGAGACCCTGGAAACCTCCGCCGTCAGCCTCGGCGAATTTGGACCAGCACCCCGCTTTACCGCGGCCATGACCGGCGGCGCCCTTCGGATGAAGGACGCCACCTGCCCCGCAATTTACGCCGCGCTGGAAGCCGCGGAAAAGGGCAATCCGTTCATGCCGCTGCGCGGGCTGATCGGCTCGGACCTGATGAATGTCCGCAGCGACTGGCGCGTGATCGACAATCCGTTCGGTAATGACGATCCGATCGTTCTGCTGCCCGCGATCCGCCCCGATGTTGCGCTGTTCCATGCGCCGATGGCGGACTGCGACGGCAACGTCTGGATCGGGCGCCAGCGCGATCTGGCAACGCTCGCGCATGCCTCGCGCAAGACCGTGGTGACGGTGGAGCGCCTGCACGACGGCAATCTTCTCAGCGATCCGGTGCTCGCCGCCGGCGTGCTGCCCGGCTTCTATGTCGAGGCGGTCGCCGTGGTGGAAAGGGGCGCCTGGCCGCTGTCGCTGCCGGATTATTATCCGGTCGATGTGGCGCATCTTGCCGAATATGCGCGGCTCGCGAAAACTGCGGAAGGCTTCGCGCGCTATTGCGATGAATATGTATTCGGCAAGAAGGCGGCGTAGCGATCGGTCATGTCACTGCAGTCTGAAGAACTCTTGATCGCGGCAGTCGCCGATCTGATCGGTGATGTGCGGCATATCGCGGTCGGCAATGCCTCGCCGATTCCGGCGGCGGCCGCGCTCCTGTGTCGCGCGCGCGCCAATAGCCGGTCGCAAAGGCCGCCCTATGTGTCGCTGTTGCAAAGCCGCAAGCACAATTTCTTCACCGACGGCGGCGTCGAGCTGTTCGATTGCGCGGGCCAGGGCCGCATGGATGTTTTCTTCCTGTCCGGTGGAGAGATCGACGGCGAAGGCAACATCAACCTTGTCGGCATCGGCGACCATGACAAGCCGCAGGTGCGCTTCCCCGGTTCGTTCGGATCGGCCTATCTTTACTTCGTGGTGCCGAAAGTCATCCTGTTTCGCACCGAGCATTCACGCCGCACGCTTGTTCCGAAGGTGAGCTTTGTCAGCGCGCCGGGCGTGAGCGATCCGAAGGTTTATCGCAGCGGCGGACCGGTCGCGTTGATCACCAATCGGTGCCTGTTCGCGTTCGACAAGGAGCGCCGCTGTTTCCGGTTGCAGAGCGTGCATCCAGGGCACGGCATCGATGAGATTGTCGAGCATACCGGCTTCGATTTCGTCCGGCCGGACCGCGTGCCGGAAACGCCGGCGCCGGATGCGCAGACGCTGCGCCTGATGCGCGAGGTCGTCGCGCCTGAACTCGCCGAGGTCTATCCCCAATTCGCCGAGAAGGTTTTCGGCATCGTGAAAGCGGCGTGAGCCGTCATTGCCGGGCTTGACCCGGCAATCCATCTCGCGATCAATGCTTGCAATAAGAATGAATGCCCGGTCTGCGCCGCGCCAGGCGCCTTGCCCCGGACGTCACGCGGAATGGAGAGGAAATGCCGGTAGAGCCTGTTGAAGTCGCAGTCATCGGCACCGGCTGGTGCGGAGGGATTCGCGCCGAAACGCTGTCGCGTTATCCGCTCGTGAAAAAGCTGCATGTCTGCGAAATCCGGCCCGACCGCCTCAAGGAAATCAAGGCCCTCACTAATGCCGCGGTCGCGACGCTCGATTATCGGGACATCGTGAAAAATGACGACATTCGCGTCGTCTACATTTCGACCACGCCGGAGAATACGCATTATCCGATCGCGCGCGATTGCCTGAAGGCGGGCAAGCATGTGCTGCTGGAGAAGCCGATCGCGCTCGAGCTTTACGAAGCCGACGAGCTGATCGCGATCGCAAAGCGCAACAACGTCAAGTTCACGATCGGCTATTCGCAGCGCTTCAACACCAAGTTCGCCTATGCCAAGAAAAAGCTGAACGATGGCACGCTCGGCAAGCCGGTATCGGTGATGGTGAGCCGGCATCTGTCGCGCAGCCTCGGCAAGAAGATCGCGAGCCGCGTCCGACTTTCACCCGCAGCGATGGAATCGACGCACGACCTCGACATTGTGTTCTGGCTGCTCGAGCCGGCGAAGCCCGTCAGCGTCTATTCGCAAGGTGCTTACGGCTATATGCAGCCGGTCAACGGCTCCTATGACATCATGTGGTCCACGGTGAAGATGGATAACGGCGTCCTCGTCGCTATCGGCGGCGGCTGGAATCTGCCGCCGAGCTATCCGAATTACTGCGCCACCACGATCGAGATCACCGGCACGGAAGGGTCCCTGTTTCTCGACGACACCGCGCGCGACCATTGGCTCAACACCGTGCAGGGCGGCATGCAGTTCGCGATGTCGACCATGCCGGGCGAGCAGGTCGACCACGTCTTTGCCGGCCAGATGGGACCGGAGACCATCCACTTCCTGGAATCCTGCATCATGGACCGGCCGCCGATGGTGTCGCCGGAAAGCGCCCGCACGGTCATGGAATGCTACCTCGCTGCCGATCTCTCGGCGGAACGCAACCAGCCGGTCGATATCCCGCTGACGAATGAGTCGCTCGCCGGAATTGCGGACATGATCAAGGCGCAGCGGACGCCCCTTCCATAAGCCGTTCCGGCCGCTTAAGACCACCCGCATGGCTGCCGATTCGGATCACCCCTCTCACGGCCCCCGCGTCGAGGACGACGCCCTGGTGCGCGGCCGTGGCCATTTCGTCGACGACGTGGAGAAGCAGGGCGTCGCCCATGCCGTCTTCGTGCGCTCGCCCCATGCTCATGCCCGGATCGTCGGGATTTCGCTCGATGAGGCGCTGAAGGCCCCGGGCGTGCTCGGCGTCCTGACCGCCGCCGATCTCGAGGGCATCGGCTCGGTGACGCGGCACCCGCCGATTGGCGGACGCGGCGGCGCCAAGATCGCGTTCTCACACCGTCCCTGCCTCGCCGATGGCAAGGTCATGCATGTCGGCGAAGCGGTGGCGATGGTGGTCGCCGACAGCCTGCCGCAGGCGCTTGATGCCGCGGAACTCGTGGCGGTCGAATACGAGGAATTGCCGGCCCTGGTCGATGCGCGGGAGGCCCTGAAATCCGAGGCACCGCGCCTGTTCGACGACATCCCCGGCAATCTCGCGCTCGACTATCCGGGCCCCGTAGATGATCCCGCCAATGTCGCCGCGGTCGACGAGATCATCCGCTCGGCCGCGCATGTCGCGCGCGTCACCGTCGTGCAGCAGCGCATGGTCATGGCGCCGATGGAAACGCGCGGCGGCACCGGCAGCTTCGATGCGCGGAGCGGGCGCTACACGCTGCGGGTCTGCTCACAGGGCGCGGGACCGATGCGCGACATGGTCGCGGCGATCATGGGCATCGACAAGCAGATGCTACGCGTCGTGACCGAGGATGTCGGCGGTGCATTCGGCCTCAAGAGCGGCGCCTATCCGGAAT
The DNA here is from genome assembly GCF_035565855.1 of Pseudorhodoplanes sp. Classification (GTDB taxonomy): domain Bacteria; phylum Pseudomonadota; class Alphaproteobacteria; order Rhizobiales; family Xanthobacteraceae; genus Pseudorhodoplanes. The sequence continues at coordinate 5,278 of NZ_DATMRX010000267.1, read as the reverse complement.
ATCCGGTGCTGCTTGCCGCGGCGAAGAAATACGGCCGCAAGGTCCATTGGATGGCGAGCCGGTCGGAAGCCTTCAACAGCGACAACCAGGGCCGCGACAACGTCACGATCGGAGAACTTGCGCTCGACGCCGACGGCAAGTTCCTCGCGCTGCGCGCGCGGCAGATCCAGAATCTCGGCGCCTATGTCGCCTCCGCTGGCATCCAGCTCGCGACCAACAATTTCGCGCGCTGCTTTCCGGCGATGTACGACATCCCGAAGATCGATATCGGCGTGCAATGCGTCTACACCAACACGATCCCGACGGGTCCCTACCGCGGCGCCGGACGGCCGGAAGCCAATTACCTGATCGAGCGGCTGGTCGATGAGGCCGCGCGCGTGACCGGCATCGACAGGATCGCGCTTCGCAAGCGCAACCTCATTCCGCCTTCCGCGATTCCTTACAAGACCGCGATGGGCGCCACTTTCGACAGCGGTGCGTTTCCCGAGATTTTTGACAAGGCGCTGGCGCTCGCACAAATCGAGCGCTTCGCCGATCGCCGCCGCGAATCCGAAGCCAATGGCAAGCTGCGCGGCATCGGCATCTCCTGCTTTCTCGAACATTCCGGCGGTGTGCCGAACGAAGGCGCGTGGCTGACCTTTCCGGGCAACGGCACGGTCGTCGTCAACATGAATGTCGGCAATACCGGGCAGGGACATGCGACGATCTATCCGCGGCTGGTCGCCGACAAACTCGCAATCGATCCGGCGCTGGTGAAGCATCGTCAGGGCGACAGCGATTTAGAGATCAAGGGCTGGCCCTCCGTCGCGTCGCGTTCCACCATCACCGCGGGGACGGCAGTGGTGCGCACCGTCGAAGCGATGCTCGAAAAGGGCAAGATGCTGGCGGCGCAAATCCTCGAAGCCGACGAGAAGGACATCGCCTATCGCCGCGGGCAGTTCGAGGTGGTCGGCACCGATCGCGCGATCGGCCTGTTCGACCTTGCGGTCAAGGCCGCTGAAATGAAAGACAAGGGCGAGATCGCCGAGAGCCTCGACACCAGGCGCGACGTCGACACGCCGCAGACCTTTCCAAATGGCTGTCACATCGCCGAAGTCGAGATCGAGCCGGAAACCGGCGAAGTCGCCGTGGTGGGCTATTATGCGGTCGACGATTGCGGGACCGTGCTGGATCACACGCTGGCGCACGGCCAGGTCCACGGCGGTATCGCGCAAGGGCTTGGCCAGGTGCTGCTGGAGCACGCGGTGTACGATGCCGCGAACGGGCAGCTCGTCACCGGATCGTTCATGGATTACGCGATGCCACGCGCGAACAACATGCCGTCGCTGCTGCGCGACGATTCGCATCCGGTTCCCGCAACAACCAATCCGCTCGGTGTGAAGGGCGTCGGCGAAGCCGGCACTACCGCTTCACTGGCCGCGATCATGAATGCCATCGCCGATGCATTGCCCGCTGCCGCGCAGATGGACATGCCGGCCACGATGGAGAAAATCTGGCGCGTTTGCCAGGCGGCTAACGTGCAGACAGGCCTGCCGGCCCGCGAAGCGTCAGACTGATGCGTGTGACGATGCCGTCCCACGCGCGAAGTTCGCGCTCGGGATAGGCAATGTAGATGCAGTGCATCCGGCCATGGAAATTGCAGCGGCTGTAATAGACGCGGCCGTCGCGAACGCCAGAGATCGCGAAGAAGCGATTGGTCACGCGCCGGTAATCGATGGTGCTGGGATCGACCTTCAGGAACCTGCGCAGATAGCTCTCCGGCGTGTGCCCTTCGTCATTGTCGAGGGCATAAGCGGAGAACGTGGCGCGCCCGTCGGCACTTTCGAACACCCGGCCGGTGCCGCGCTCCGGTTCGCCTGCATCAACGGTGAACAGGCCGGCAGGAAAATCGACCCGCGTGCCCGTCCGTTCATCGACATAAGGCCGCCAGCCGAGTGCTGCGCCCTGTGCGTTCGCCGGCTCTGTCGTGAGGAGTGGTCCCACGAGGATCAGGCTTGCAACGACGACGCTCCATAGGCCACGCATGATACGGTCCCGTCTTGAACACATCGCGTCAATGACGGAACCGGCTCACCGTTCCATGCGGGCATCAACCCTGTGAGATGAACTTGCGATTGGTGTAGGCCTCAAGGCCCTCGATCCCGCCTTCCTGGCCGTAACCGGATTCCTTGATGCCTCCGAACGGCGTTTCCGGGGTCGAGATCGCCACCGAATTCACCCCCACCATGCCGGATTGCAGCGCGTCACCGATCATGGTCGCGGTCTGCGTATTGGTCGTGAACGCGTAGGACGCGAGACCGAAGGGCAGCGAATTTGCCCGCTCGACCACCTCATCGAAAGTCTTGAACGGCACGATCGGCGCTACCGGACCGAACGGCTCTTCGGTCATGATCTTGGAATCGTCCGGCACGTCGGTGATGACGGTCGGCTCGAAGAAATAGCCCTGATTGCCGCGCCGCTTGCCGCCGGTGACGATGGTGCCGCCGCGGCTCTTGGCGTCCTGCACGATCGCTTCCATCGCATCGAGCCTGCGCGCATTGGCGAGCGGGCCCATGGTGGTGTCCTTCTCTAGACCGTCGCCGAGCTTCACGTTGTTGGCGAATTCCGTGAAGCGCTTCACGAAGCGATCATAGACGCCCTCCTGCACATAGAAGCGGGTCGGAGAGATGCAGACCTGACCGGCATTGCGATACTTGAACGCCGCAATGGTGTCGGCTGACTTTTCGGGATCGGCATCAGCGAACACCACGACCGGCGAATGCCCGCCAAGCTCCATGGTCGCGCGCTTCATGCCTTTGGCAGCAAGGCCGGCCAGCAATTTGCCGACTGGCACCGATCCGGTGAACGAAATCTTCTTAACGCTGTCGGCGCCGATCAGATGCTCGGACACATCCGACGGCACACCGAAGACGAGATTGAGCACGCCCTTGGGCAGCCCGGCATCGGCGAAACACTTCACCAGTTCGACGCACGACCCCGGCGTTTCTTCGGACGCCTTCACGATGATGGAGCATCCTGCCGCCAATGCGCCCGCGATCTTGCGCACCGGTGTCAGCGTGGGGAAATTCCATGGCGTGAAGGCCGCGACCACGCCCACCGGCTCCTGAAGGACGAGCTGACGGATATTCTTGCCACGGCCCGGCACGATGCGACCATAGGCGCGCCGGCCTTCCTCGGCCATCCAGTCGATGATGTCGGCGGTAACGAGCACCTCGCCTTTGGATTCGACCAGCGGCTTACCCTGCTCCTGCGTCATCACGCGCGCGATGTGATCGGCACGCTCGCGCACGAGATCGGCTGCCTTGCGCATGATCCTGGCGCGGTCGTAGGCAGTGGTAGCGCGCCACACCGCAAAGCCCTTGTCGGCGGCTGCGAGTGCGCGATCGAGATCAGCCTTGCTGGCATGTGGCAGCGTGCCCAGCGACTTGCCGGTGGCGGGGTTCAGCACCTCTTCGCCCTTGCGGCCCGCGCCATTGAGCCATTCGCCGTCGATGTAAAGCTTGAGATCGGTGTACATGCAGGGTCCTCGCACTTTGATGTGTCAGGGCGGGCCAAAGGCGCAAAGCGGCCCGGCCTTTCGTCATGCGAACGAGCGAGCCTTCGCCCTCGCATGACGGATAAATTTCCGGCCGCGCGTCTTAGCAGCTTTCACCCGAGACGGCTATCCGCGGCGCCAGCTTCGGATTTCACAAACTGAAATCCGCTGGGTTCGGGGCTTTGCATTTGACGCGCATCTTTGACGCGACCGGTGCCGACTCTCGAAGGCCCTCAAGGTGATCAAAGCCTGAACGTGGAATCTTGACGCGATCAATCGCTTCGACCCGCTTCTTGCGTTCCGACGTTCGGATAGAGGACACGCCAGCGCAAAGACGGGCGAAATGACTTCAGACGTTCTCGGTTATTCGCAGCAAATGTGTTGCGCGCGTTTCGATGATCGACCGGACCGCCTTGAGAATGGCGTGGTGATTGCTTGTTTCCTTCAGCTCCGCGATGAGATTATCGGCTTCCCCACGGATGGCGCCCGCAAGATCGGCCATGTCCTTCGCCAGCAGGCGCTGTGCCGCGCGGGTGTCGGGAACAATCGTCTTCCATTGCGCCCAGTGTATCGTGTCCGGGATGTTACGGTCGCCGATCTTCATCGCGAGCTTCTTGGTAAGGCGCGGATAGGCGGCCGTGCAGACGGCGTCGTAAAGCGGTGCGAGATCGGGTGTCGTCTTACGATAGAGCAGCGAATAGTTCTTGCCGTGCGCGTCGGCGTTGCCGACGAGGTAATGGAAGATCAGCATGCGAATGAAGCCAAGACGATCGGCCGCCGGCCGGGCTGTCGCCCGATCGATCAACTCAAGGCATCGCTTTATTCCTGGTCCACCCTCTTCTTCATATTTGAGTTCTGGCGGCACGCTGAGCGCCTGACAGAAGTCTTCCTGATGCAGGCGGGTGATGTGTCCCGATTTGTCCTTCACGCGGTCGTATCGCTCTACGAGCAGGAACGGGACCTTGCCGTTGCGACGCAGTTCGGCTGACGGTGCTGGAAGTTTGAGCCGCGCGGCAAGACGCAGACAAAAGAGTTCATTCTCAACGGTGCCATCGAGAACCTGGATCGCAGGTTTCAGAATGTGCGTGGTCGGGCGGCCGCCTTTTGCAAGGCCGATTTGATCGCCTTCGACACACACCGCCAGTTTGTCCTGCGCCCCGGCAAGCGACAGGCGCACGCCCTCTTCGCCGCCGAGCAGCGGCCGTTCGCGCAACTTGCCGAGAATTTCCTTCAGCCGCTCTTTAGTCAAAATTTCCACGCCGCCGACGTCGGAAGAAGGCGGCGTTTTGCCCGCAGGATACAGGGAGAGCGCGCCAGCGCATTCCCCGCCGATAATCTCCAGAAGACCGAAAGCGTTGCCTGCCGAAACGCCGAGTGCGCCAGCCAGTTTTTGGCGTGCCGCCTCGTCGGGCAGCAGACCCGAGAAAAAGGGGCGGACGACACGATCCTCGAAGACGGTTTCCCCGAGCGGCATGGAAAACGATATCGCCCGCGCGTCTGCGGCGTTCCGGTACGCAGCATCGTAGACAAACGAGAGCGCGCCGTTCTCCTGCTGGCTGAGAATGCCTGCCTTCGTTTCCCGGAAATACACGTCCAGCGAATGGGTCAAGGAACCTCCCGCCTGCGTTGGACGGTCAGAACAAGACCAAGTGCTCTTGCGACCTGAAGGGCCAGTCCCACCCGGCAGCTTTCCTTGCCCGCCTCCAGTTCGCGCACGAACCGCACCCCGACCCCGGTGAGGCC